>DASZPU010001042.1:0-2693 GCA_035550195.1 Nannocystaceae bacterium | reverse complement strand
CGGACCGAGCCCGGTGCGCACGAACACGTTGTTGTAGATCCAGTTGTCGCCGGTGACGTCTTGCCCGAGTAGCAATCCGATGCCGCGCTGGTTCTCCACCCAATTGTCGTGGATGCGGTGGTTCTCGATCCGCGCACGCGGCTCACCTTCGCCGTTGTAGCTCTCGTTGTAGATGTTGATCGCGCGGTTGTTGCCGCAATCGTGGATCCAGTTCCATCCGATCTCGCGATTGCTCTCGACGCCGTCCTCGGTGCGATTGCCGGAGATGTAGAAGCCGTGGCACTGCTTGCTGCCGGTGTCGGCGTTGATCGTCTGCGCTTCGGCGAGCTCGTTGCCGAGCAGGTAGATGTCGTTGCCGCACGTGCCGAAGCCGCCGCAGCCGACGCTGCCGTCTTGGCATCCGTCGGAGGTGCGCGGGTTCGAGATGTACGTGCCCACGAGTCGGAACCCGTTGCCCATGAACACTGCGCTGTTCTGCTCGCACTCGGGCGGGCTCGTGACGCGCAGCTTCGAGATCACCCAGTGCTCGCTGCTGCCGTCGATCTCCGGCGAGTAGCTCGCGATGAGCGCGTGACCGGTGGGCTCGCAGTCGCTGCCGCCGACGGTGACGGTCGCACCGGGATACGCGACGATCGATTGCGGACGATCCGCGGTGCCGCTCGTTGCGAGGCCGAAGAATCCGGTGGAGTCCTGGCCGCTGGTGTCGACGAAGCCGTCGTGGAAGTAGACGACGTCGCCGGGGCCGATCGCTTCGATCACGCGATCGAAGGTCTCCCAGGGTGCGCCGTACGAGCCGTCGTCGCCGTCGTTGCCGTCGGGTGCGACGAACCAGATCGATCCGTCGTCGTGGGTGACGAGCGGTAGCGAGTTCGACGGCGTGTCGTCGACGGTGACGTCGATCGTGGTGTCGCCGAGCGGCGCGTCGCCGGGGATCTGGAACGCGATCGCTTGCATGCCCATGCGCGTGTGCATGTCGGCGCCCTGCGTCGCGGGACCCCACGAGTACACCGTCGCGGCGACGCCACCGACGGTGATCGTCGAGTCGCCTTGCGCGTCGCCGAGGTTCTTGCCCCACACCGTGACGATCGCGCCGTCTGCACCCGCGGTCTGTCCGAGCGACGTATCGGAGCTGCCGGTGCGTGGCGCGATCACGAGGTCGGAGAAGAACAGCGCAGGACCACCGGGCGTCACGTTGGGCCCGGTGTCGTCGCCGTCGCTCGTCGAAGCATCGTCGTCGCCGGTGACATCGACGCTGTCGCTCGTCGTCATGCCCGTCGTGCCCGCGTCGGTGCCCGCGGTCGAGCTTGCGGTCGCGCTCGTGCTGGCGGTGCCGCCTTCACTCGCGTCGTTGCCGGTCGCGCCGAACGACGTGTCGCCGTCGTCGTCCCCACCGCATGCGCATGCGAGCACCACCGCGAGCATCGCGGGCGCGAATCGAGTCGAAGTCATGTTCGTGCTCCCGATCCGTACCGGTCGGACGAGCCCCCCGAGCGGTTCACGAAATCTCACCGGCCAGCGCGGTCCCGAGCGAGCGCGTGAGCGCGCCTACGTGGTCGTCGCCGTCCCCGAGCTCCGGCATGCTCTTCGCGAGCTCGCGGCGCAGCAGCGCGCGCGCACGCATGAGCCGCGTCTTCACGGTGCCGCGCGGGATGCCCAGCACTTCGGCGATCGCGGCGGTGTCGAGCTCCTCCCAGTAGTGCAGCTCGAGCACGAGCTGCAGCTCGATCGGAATGCGTTGCATCGCCGCGAGCACGCCGGCGTTGCTCTGTTGGGTCGCGAGCACGGCGCTGGGTGTGGGCGCGACGGTTTCGGCAGCGGTCGACGTGAGCGGATCGAAGCGGCCGGCCGGCCCCTGCATGCGCTCGAGGTGGTCGTAGAGCTTGTGCCGCGCGACCGCGAGCAAGAACGTGCGGAAGCTGCTGTGCACGCGATCGCGCGACTCGAGACACGCGAGGAACGTGCGCTGGATCAGATCCTCGCGCTCGGGTCCGAGCTTGCTGCGAAAGAATCGCTGCACGGCGGGAGCGTGACGCGCGAAGAGCTCGCGACCCGCGGCCGCATCGCCGCTGCGCCACGCATCGAGCAGACGATCGTCGTCGTCGCCGCGCATCGTTCGATGCTAGCATCGTCGATGTGGAGGCGATCGACGAGCGGATCGATCCGCTGCTGCGCGCGGCCGCTTCGGCGACGCCGGAGGAGCACGACGAGCTCGCGCGCGTCGCTTCGGCGTTGTTCGATGCGCCGACGCAGCCTTGCTTCGGGCGCTATCGCACCGTGCGACCGATCGGTGCAGGCGGGCTCGGTGTCGTATGGCTCGCGCACGATCCCGAGCTCGATCGTCCGGTGGCGATCAAATCGATCGCGCGCAAGCTCGGGCCGCGCGCATGCGAGCAGCTGCAAGCACGCATGCGTCGCGAGGCGCAGGCGCTCGCGCGCTTGCGGCATCCCAACGTCGTCGCCGTCTACGACGTCGGCATTGCGGACGACGGCATCTTCCTCGCGATGGAGTACGTCGACGGCTGCACGCTGTCGGCGTGGCTCGCCGAGCAGCCGCGCGCCCGGCAAGCGGTCGTCGCGGTGCTGCGCGAAGCCGGCGAGGGGCTCGCGGCGGCGCACGAAGCCGGCGTGATCCATCGCGACGTGAAGCCGTCGAACATCCTCGTCGATCGCGAAGGGCGTGCGCGCGTCGTCGA
>DASZPU010001041.1:0-11110 GCA_035550195.1 Nannocystaceae bacterium | reverse complement strand
TCGCTCCCGGTCACCACGATCGGGTCGTGCGGGGCGAAGCAGGCCGACGGAACGAGGAGCAGACAGGCGGAGACGAAATGGCTACGGGGCATGGCAAAGACTCCGGTCGACCGCCGCGGCCATCCGTTGCACGCAGCGCGAAAAGAAAATCGCCGAGGGTGGTCCGCGGCCATGAGATCGTCACCGCTCTCCACGAGCTGTGCAAGCCGACGCGCTCGATCGCGCTCGACCGCCCATCACGGCGCGCGCACGCGCCCGCGCCCGCGGGCGTCCGCGCAGCAGCGGTCGCGCAAAGGTTCCCGCGACGTCGTCGGGCGCGGCCGCGCGCGATGCAGCTGCGATCGCAGCTCGAGCGTCCGCGGCGATGGGGATCTTCGCCCACGAAACGCGTAGCCTCGTTGGTTGCAGACATCCCCTTTTCGGGGGCCAAGGGGGCTCATGTTTCGTCCACGTCTTCGAACCGCGATCCGAGTCTTCGCTGCGTTGGGCTTCGGCGGTTGCTCGAGCGGGGTCGAGCCGGTCGCCAGCCCCTTCAGCACCGGACCCAGCACCGCGAATCCGACCAACGGCGACAGCCAAGGCGCGACCGACGACGGCGACGATTCGACCGGCTCCAACGACGAAACCGGCAGCGCAGCGACCGGCAACGAGCCGGCGCCCGCGGAAGAGACCGGCAACGATCCGTCGGGTGCGAACGAGGACACCGGCGGCGATCCGTCGGCATCCGGTGGCTCTGCATCCGGTGGCTCTGCATCGGGCGGCTCTGCATCCGGTGGCTCCGCATCCGGTGGCTCCGCATCCGGTGGATCCGCGTCGGCATCCGGCGGCAGCGACGAGACCGGCTACGACTCGTACGGCGGGACGTACGGCGGCACCTACGGTGGCACGTACGGCGGGACGTACGGAAGCTACGGCTCGTACGGCTCGTACGGAAGCTACGGCTACTACAGCGAGCCGGATTTCGAGCCGCAGCTGCAAGGCGCCGCGATCCCACAAGCGACGATCGGCGCGAGCTTCAGCGATGGATCCGTGCCACCGCCGGACTTCGAAGTCGGGCGCTGGAACCTCGGCACACGCCGACGCCGCTGAGCGATCGAGCTGCGCGCCTCGCTGCGCCGAGCGTCGTCGCACACCCGTGCGCGCGCGCGAATCGACGCCCACACGCAGGCGCCCGCGTCGCCCGTTGCGGCGCCAGCCCGCCATCGCAGGCTCGAATCGAAGCGAACGCAATGAACCTCGCAGAGATACCAGACGGCCAGATCGTGATCGCACGGATCGGCGAGATCTATCCCGACGACGAGTCGACCTTCCCGCTCGGATACCGTCGCGTGCTCGGGCTCGCTCGACTCGCACAGACGCTCGAGCGCGAGCTCAAGCTCGAGCACGATCTCGCCGTGCTCGTCGCCGCGACGCTCGTGGCACCGATCGCATCCGCGTGAGCGGCCGCGACCGGGACGCCCGAACGATCGATCTCGTCCCGCACGGCGGACACGCTACAGCGTCCGCGCCGATGCGACGATGCGCGCGATCGTGACCAAGCGACTGCGGCTCACCTTCACCGGGAACGCGGAGACCGCGACCGCGACCGTCACGTTCACGCGCGTCGAAGACCATCACTGGCAAGCGACCACGGCGTACGAAGGCGTGTGCCATGCGAGCGCCGGACATCACGACGAGCGCACCGCGCTGCTCAGCGTGACCCGCTGGCTGCGCGAGCGCATGAGCGTGCCGCACGGCACCACCACCGTCGTCGGCATCGCCGGTCTGCCCGACTAGTCGAGCAGCGCCTTGTGCACCAATTGGATGCACACCGAGCCCTCGCCGACCGCCGACGCCACGCGCTTCACGTTGTTGGCGCGCACGTCACCGACCGCGAAGATCCGCGGCCGACTGGTCTCGAACAGATACGGGCGACGCGCGAGCGGCCAACCATCTTCTGCGAGCATCGCGTCGGATAGCTCCGCGTCCGTGATCACGAAGCCGTTCTCGTCCGTGCGCACGCAGTCGCGCAGCCACTGCGTGTTCGGACGCGCGCCGGCCATCGTGAACACGTGACGGATCGGCAGCGTGGTCTGCTCGCCGCTCCGCTCGTCGCGCCACGTCACCTGCTCGAGGTGGCCATCGCCGTCGAACGCGACCAGCTTCGTGCGCGTACGCAGCGTGATGTTCGGCGTGTCTTCGATGCGACGGATCAAGTAGCGCGACATCGTCGCGGCCAACCCGTCGCTGCGCACCAACATGTGCACACGCTTGCAGCTCTGCGCGAGGAACGTCGCAGCCTGCCCCGCCGAGTTCCCGCCGCCTACCACGATGATCTCGTCGTCGGGACACTGCTGCGCTTCCATGAACGTCGCGGCGTAGTACACCCCGACGCCTTCGAAGCGCGCGAGCTCGGGCACGTCGAGCTTGCGATACTCCGCCCCCGTCGCGATCACCACCGCACGCGCACGTACGCACTGTCCACCCGCGAGCTCGACCGAGATCGGACCACGACCGCAGCGCAGCTCCACCGCACCGCGCGCGACCAGCAGCTTCGCACCGAACTTCTCCGCCTGTGCGAGCGCGCGCCCGGCCAACGCTTGGCCCGACAAGCCGGTGGGGAAGCCGAGGTAGTTCTCGATCTTCGAGCTCGACGCCGCTTGTCCGCCGGGCGCATGGGTTTCGACGACGAGCACGTCGAGCCCCTCCGATGCGGCGTACACCGCCGCCGCGAGCCCGCTCGGGCCCGCACCGCACACCACGAGATCGTGCAGCTCGCAGGGCTCGAGCTGCGGGTTCATGCCCAGCGCTTCGGCGACCTCGATGTCGCTCGGGTTGCGCAGCACCTTGCGGTCGTGGATGAGGATCGGGACGTCCGCGACGGCGATGCGCGCATCGCCGAGCAGCTGCTCCACCTCGTCCGCGCCTTCGACATCGAGGTAGCGGTAGGGATGCCCGTTGCGCACGAGGAATTCACGCACGCGCAGCGTCGAGGCGGAGTGCCGCGAGCCGATGACCACCGCATCGCCGTGCGCACCGGAGAGCAGCCCCATGCGCCGCAGGATGAACGCGCGCATCACCACTTCGCTCAGATCGGGATCGGTCTGCAACAGCGTGCGGAAGCGGCCGTGCTCGACCCGCAGCGCGCGCACCTGCCCGCGGGCGCGCGCACGCACCATCGTGGGGCGATCGGCGAGCGAGCTGGCCTCGCCGGTGAACTGTCCGTGGCCGTGCACCGTGATCAGATCCTCGAAGCCCACCGACGGGTGGACGATCTCGAGCTCGCCCTCGAGCACGACGAAGAACGGCGCCGATCGATCGCCACGATCGAAGACGAGGTCGCCGTCCGCGAACGCGACCTCTTCGCCGATGGCACGCACGCGCTCGATCTGCGCCGCGGTCAGTGCGGGGAACATCTGCCCGCGTCGACCTTCCACGTCGATCGCCGTCGCTGCTGCTTGGACCACCATCGCTGTCCTCCGCGCGCATGGTACACCTCGGGCGATGAGCAACGTCGTCCACTGCACCACCGAGCAAGAAGGCGGCTTCCGCCATCGCATCGAGATCCGCGCGCACGAGCTGCACGCAGATGTCGCAGTGGCCGACGGTGGCGAAGATTCGGCACCGGGCGCCCACGACTACTTCGACGCCAGCCTCGCGGCTTGCAAGGCGCTCACGGCGATGTGGTTCGCGAAGAAGCACGGCATCCGGCTCGCGAAGATCGAGGCGCACGTCGAGCGCGACGACAGCGAGGAACGCAAGGGTCGCTATCGCATGATCGTGCGGCTCGGGCTGCACGGCGAGCTGACCGACGAGCAACGCACCCGCATCCTCGCGGCGGTCGCGAAGTGCCCGGTGTCGAAGCTGATGACCACCAGCGAAGTGGTCATCGACACCGAGGTCATCTGACCAGCTCGCGCACGAGCGTGCGGATCTCGTTGACGTCGAACGGCTTGTCGATCTTCGGTTGCCGCACGCGATCGAGGAACTCGCGCGCGGCCGGCGTGAACGCGCCGCCGGTCATGAACACCATGCGACCGGCCATGTCGGGCACCACGCCGAGCAGCGCTTCGTAGAGCCCGATGCCGGTCAGCTCGGGCATGAGGATGTCGCAGAAGATGACCTCGAAGGTCGCGCCGCGCACCAGCTGGTCGTAGGCATCGCGCGCGCTGGTCAGCGTGACCACCTCGTGATCACGCGAGAGGATGCGCGCGAGCGCGGTGCCGACCAGCGCGTCGTCGTCGATCACGAGGATGCGCGCGCGTGGTCCGTGGCCGTTCGCGACGATGCTCGGCGCTTGCTCGACCGGTTCGGCTTCGTCGCGTGCGATCGGCAAGGCCACGCGGAACACGGTGCCCGCACCCGGACGCGTGTCGACCTCGATCTCGCCGCCCAGGCCGGTCACGATGCGATGGCAGATCGCGAGCCCCAGCCCGGTGCCCTGCCCGATCGGCTTCGTGGTGAAGAACGGGTTGAAGATCTGCTGCAGCACGTGCTCGGGGATGCCGGGGCCGGTGTCGCGCACCTCGACGATCACGCGATCGCCGTTGCCCCGCTTCGTCATCACCGTGATGCGATGTCGCGACGCGTCACCTTCGGGCAGTGCTTGCGCCGCGTTGATCACGAGGTTGAGGAACACCTGCCCCAGCCGCGTTTGGTTGGCAGCGACCGGCGGCACCTCGGCATACTCGCGGATCACCTTCGCGCGATGACGGATCTCGTTGTGGGCGATGCGCAGCGTCGACTCCATCACTGCGCGGACGTCGACGGGGCCGCGGCGCATCTCGTCGCCGCGCGAGAACACCTTCAGGTCGCGCGACACGTCGCGCACGCGCATCGTCGCGTCGTGGGCATCGCGCAGGCTGTCGATGATCTCGGGGATCTTGTGCGCCATCCACCGCGCCGCAGCTTCGGGCGCGGGCTCGGTGCTGCCGGCGCGATGGCGGTGCAGCGTGTCGGTGAGCTCGCGCAGCACGAGCTCGACGTTCGCGAGCACGGCCGCGAGCGGGTTGTTGATCTCGTGCGCGACGCCGGCCGCGAGCGTGCCGAGCGACGCCATGCGATCCGACACCAACAGCTGCTCCTGCATCTTGCGGCGCTCCGCACGGCTCTGCGCCTCCGCGAGCTCGCGCGCGACCGCGGGCACCAGCCGCAGCAGCTTGCCCTTCGCCATGAAATCGTCGGCGCCCGCGCGCATCGACTCCACCGCGGTCTGCTCGTCGACGGTGCCGGAGACGATGATGAACGGCAGATCGAGCCCGCTGGCCTTCAGCGTCGCGAGGGCGGTCGGCGCGTCGAACTCGGGCAGCGAGTAGTCGGAGAAGACGATGTCCCACGTCTTGTTCGCGAGCGCGCTCGCCATCTCCGGCTGCGACTCGACGCGCTCGTAGTCGACGTCGAAGCCGCCCGCCCGCAGCGCGCGCAGGAGCAGCTCGCAGTCCGACTCTTCGTCCTCGATGATCAGCGCCCGCAGCGGTGTGCCCATCGCGCGCTCCCGAATCCACCCGGTTCCACCCGGCGCCCCCTCATCTGGTAGTGAGGGGTCGACCCGGTTCAGTCACTCGCGATCGTCGAGTTTTTTCGCAATTCCCCGCGCGGGTCGATCCGCCAGCGGTACGGGGGCGTAGATGGCCACGAATGACGGCGCGCGGGGTCGGGCGAGTCCTCGGGCTGCTGCTCGTGGCGGGTGGGTGCGGCGACGACGGGGGCGAGGGCGGCGCGTCGGGGTCCGAAGGATCGTCGACCGGCCAGGCGGCCACGGCGACGACCAGCAGCACCACGACGACCGCGACCGGCACGAGCACGACGAGCGGGTCGAGCGAGTCCAGCTCCGACGACGGCAGCGCGGACAGCAGCTCGGGCGACGCGATGCTGCAAAAGTGTGGCATCGACGATCTCGCGCCGGGTGCGAGCAATCCGCTCGTCGCCAGCGATCGCGAGCCGATGCAGCTGCCGCTCGAGATCGCCGACATCATGACGCGCAGCTGCGGCTGTCATCTCGCCGACGACCTCGTGATCCCCGGCGACTATCCCTCGGGTGGCACGCTCGATCTGACGACGTGGACCGCGTGGCACTCGATGTTCGGCGACAATCCGACCTACGAGGTCGCGCGCGCGCGACTCACCCCCGACGCGCCGATCCTGATCATGCCGCCGCACACCTGTGATGTCGGTGGCGGCGAGACGATGCTGCCCGAGGATCGTGCGCGCATGCTGCAGTGGATCGCTGCGACCGCGCCCGACGGTGTGACCTGGTCGCAACGCTGACGGACAGTGCTACGCTCGCGGACGCGATGCATCCGTCCATCCTCGTCGCGCTCGTCGTCGTCGCAGTCGTGGCGATCGTGTGGAAGCTGGCGACGGGCGGTCGCGGTGACGCGCGCTTCGTGCTGACGGTGAAGGGCCCCGGCATCGAAGGCATCGAGCTGCGCGGCCAGGTGCCCGGCATCGGCGGCGACGAGCTCACCGACTTCGTCGCGAAGCTCGAGCTACCCGCGGGCGCGAAGATCTGGGCGGTCCCCGACGGCGAACGCTTGGCGCTGCGCTTCGCGAACGTGCCCGAGGGCCCGCAGCAGCGCGTGCGCAATCTGGTGCTCTCGCGGATGCGCTGAGGGGTTTGCACCGCTTTCGTCGCACGACGGCTTGCCGCGTGCGCGGGGTGGGTCGCATGATGGCGTCGTGTTCCGCGAGCTGCTCGGCGATCGCTTCGCGCTGCTGCGTGCACGCAACGTTCGCTACTCGCTGCGGGCGTTCGCGCGCGACCTCGGGATCCACCACGCGACGCTGTCGCAGCTGCTGAGCGGTCGACGTCCTGCGAGCGTGCGGCAGATCCGTGCGATCGGTGCGCGGCTCGGGCTCGACGACGAGTGCGTCGCACGCTGCTGCGCACACGAGCTCGATGCGACGGTGCGATCGATCGCGGCGCGCCCCGAGCTGCGCCACGACTCGCGCTGGATCGCGGAGCGCACGGGAATCTCCGTCGACGCCGTCAACGCGTCGCTCCACCGGCTCCTGGCCTCGGGAGCACTTCGAATGGTCGATCGCAATGACTGGCAAAGCACCTGATCCCATCGTGGGCTGGCAGATCGTCGCGGACGATCCCGCGGCGCTCTCCGCCTTCTACGCCGAGCTCTTCGGCTGGACCGTCGATCGCGACAACGCGCTCGGCTACCGCAGGCTCGCCACCGGCTCGATCGACGGCGGCGTGTGGCCGACGCACGTGCCGGGCAAGGCGACGGTGCAGCTCTTCATCGCGGTCGCGGACATCGAGGCCCACATCGCGCGCGCCCGACCACTGGGCGCGAAGGTGTTGGTGCCGCGCTCGGTGCTCCCCGACGGCGACGCGATGGCGATCCTGCTCGATCCCGCCGGCCTGTCCTTCGGCCTGCTCGAACGCAAATCGAGCTGACGCGTCGATGCTCGGCTCGGTCGCTGGGCTGGCCGCAGCGCTGAACGACGATCTGGTATCGTTCGAGATGCCGTGCACGTTCGCCAAGCCACCCAAGTCGTTCACGCTTTCGTCGTCGTGAGCGCGGTCGGTTGCTACGCGCCGCACCGTCCGCTCGAGGGCGAGAAAACGAGCACCGACGGATCGACGGGTGCGAGTACCGACTCGACTGGAACCACGGTCACCGCGACAACTGGCACGACCGCCAGCAGCACCGTCGCCGACTCGAGCGACGCCACCGATGCGTCGACCACGAGCGACGACACGGACGCGAGCTCGACGTCCGTGGGTGGCGACGCGTGTGGCAACGGCGTGATGGAAGGCTCCGAGCTCTGCGACGACGGTGATCGCATCGACGGCAACGGCTGCAACAACGACTGCGTGCCGAGCGGCACCGAGATCTGGACCGTGGTCTACGACGGCGCTGCGCATCTCGACGACAGCGCGCAGGACATCGCGGTGGCATCGGACGACTCTATCGTCGTGGTGGGCTGGGAAGGCGCTGAACCGGATGCGCTGGCCTTGGTGCATCGCTACGATACGGACGGCGAGATGATCTGGCAGACCACCTTCGAAGTCGGGAACGCGGGCGGCGTGGCCAGCGGTGTCGCAATCTCAGCGACCGACGATCTGGCCGTGAGCGCATACGATGCGACCGCATCCGCAGGCCTTGTGAGACGTTACGACCTGGATGGCGGCGTCGACGACGAGCTCCCACTCTCGTGGCCGGCGTTCGATGTGGTCGTCGACGAAGACGACGTGCTCTACGTTTGCGGTCGTGTCGACGCGATGCCGGGCCCGTGGCATGGAAAGATCTCCGCCTACTCGGCATTCGGCAATCTGCTGTGGGATTTCGAGGATATCGGCGCAACGCAGAGCCAGGTCTACGGGTTGAGCTTATCGTCGCCTGACATCGTCGCGGTCTCCGATCGTGACCACGTAGGCACCGTCGAGCGTCGCGATGCCGACGGGCAATCTCTGTGGAGCAGGGCATATCCCGACTTCGCGTGGGCCGGGGTTGCGGCGTCCCCCACTGGACGATCCGTGATAGGTGGGAACGACGGGGTTCCGAATGCCGCAGTGACCGCGCTCGACGAGGATGGCGTGATCGAGTGGATGGACCTCGCGGACCAGGGCCAGGCGTTCGGCGCAGGCATCACGACCGATCTCATGGGGAACGTGATTCTCGTCGGGGCGGTCTACAACAACGCCTTCGGGTCTGACGCGCTCATCATGAAGTACGACGTCGATGGGAACCTGCTTTGGAGTCAGCACTGGGACGTCAACGTGAGATCGCCAATGGACGGGACGCAGGCGATCGCCGTTGCCGTCGACGGCACCAATGCGATCATCGTGACAGGCGATTCGAGCGTAAACGACGGGCCGACGGATCTGTGGATCCGCCGATTGACACAATGAGAACCGGGGGCCGCTTTGGACTCGAACCGACTGAGACACTTGTCGTACCTCGTCATCGCGGCAGCGGCGTGCACTGAACCGAACCCGTTCGGGGTGTCGAGCGAGTCTGGCGGGAGCTCCGGACCTGCGACCACCGCCGGCACAGGCAGCGACGTCACCGTCACATCCGCTCCGTCGACGGGCCAAGTTACCCTGTCGTCGGATACGACGACCGCAGTTGCCGACGAGAGCGACTCCTCGACTGCGACGACCGCGGGATCTTCCTCCGACTCCGGCTCCGGCTCCCCCCAGACCACGACCGGAAGTGATTCGTCGTCTTCGACGGGCCCTGCGGTAATCTGCGAGCAGGACGGCGTCGTCGGCGAAGGCGAGACATGCGACGACGACAATCCGTTCGACGACGACGGCTGCACGAACTGCCACATCGACGACGGCTGGGGATGCATCTACGAGCCCAGTGTGTGCATGCTGTTGTGCGATCCCCTCGCGCAAGACTGCGCGATGATGGGGTACGCCTGCTATCCGTTCGATGACGGCGAGTACTGGGGGTGCTACGTCGACGCGAGCGCCGGAATCGGCGAGATGGGCGATCCCTGCGAGTACCCCAACGTGTGCGACCCGGGCCTCGCATGCGTCGGCGCCGAGCATTTCGAGTTCTGCGACTTCGAGGGCTGCTGCACGCCGTTGTGTGACCTCGATGATCCGAGCTGCCCGATCGAGTGGACCTGCGTCTCGTTCTACGAAGGCGCGCCGCCGATGAGTTACGAGAACGTCGGGATCTGCTCGTTCATCTGACGACGCTCACGAGTCGCAGCAGAACGTGACCGGGTCGATGCCTTCGGCTTGACCGGTCGCTTGCACGTCGGACGGCGCGCACTCGGCTGCGGGATCCGGATCGGGATCGCCTGCGGCCACGCGCGCAGCGGTGATGTTACCCATCACCGCGCAGGCTCCGCTGATGTTCAGGTTGCCAGTCGGCGCTTCATTGCAGGTGTCGGTGCCGAAGATCTGCACGCCTCCGTCGCAGTCGCCTTCCGGATCTCCACACGTGCAGGTGTCGCAAGCACGGTCGTCCGCGACGTCCCCGTAGTAGATCGATCGCACGTCGTACCCGATGTCGGTCGGGCATTGCTGATTGCCGTCGTGCCAGATGCAGATGCGGCCGTCGTAGGGTGCCGTGGGCGGCGAGACGCACGCGTTGCCCGCGTCGCAACCGATCACGTCGAGTCGACCAAGACCACACGCGGTGTAGCGATCGCCGAACACCGCATCGGGGACGACCGAGGTCGGGTTCGGGTCGCAGCTCCCGGCATCGATCACCGAGCTGGCCTGGTAGCGGTTGCCGTTCGCGGCTTGGAGATTCGCCAGCCCATTGCAGCTCGTGGTCACGACCCAATTCGTCGTCGCGGGCATAGCGGCTTGGGCGGTGCATGCAGCGTCGGTGAACTGCGAGACCGTCACCGACGAGCAGCCCAGGCCGGTCGGCGCATCGCACTCGCAGGTGCACATCGCCGCGGGTGCGTCGAGGTTTGCGAACACGGCGGCGCTCGGCTCGGTGAAGTCGCCCGCGCAATCGGGCGCCGGATCGTCGGGTGCGTCGTGCAGCACCGCCGCAGGGCCTTGCCAGTCGCCGGGCGGCAGCGCGACGCACGTGCTCGCGCAGATCGGCGCGCCCGTGCTCGTCTCGTCGCTCGTGGTGAGCGTCGTGCTCGACTCGGTGGGCTCGATCGTCGTGCCCATCGTCGTGTCGGGATCTTCGGTGGTGCTGCTGCTCGCGCTCGTGCTCGTCGGCGACGTGGTCGCGCTCGTCGGATCACCGGTGGTGGTGGTCGCGGTCGAGCCACCGCTCGAGGTCCCCTCGCCGGTCTCCATCAGGTTCGGGTTGGGCTCGGTGCAGCCGAGCAGCAGGTTGGCCGAGATCAATCCAAGCGCACGTTTCACGATCGCGGATCTTCGCAGACTCGGGCGCCGTCGGCCACATTCGCGCGCGGACGAGCGTGCCGTGGTGCGTGCAGCCGCCCCGAGTCGGGCGCGATCACCCACGCCCCGCGCAGCTGCTCCGCCGCGAACGTTCCGCCCATCTCGTCGGGCCCGGGCGCGACCGCGAGCCGCACACGGCCGTGTTCGTCGACCAGCTCGAGCGCGACCAGGATCTCGCCGAGCTCGCGCAGGTGATCGGCGAGCGCCATGAACGTGCAGCGCCCCTGCCCCGCGCGCGCGACGTGGGTGTGCACGAGCGATTGCCCCCACGCACCGAGCAGCTCT
>DASZPU010001040.1:0-5624 GCA_035550195.1 Nannocystaceae bacterium | reverse complement strand
CATGCCGATCGCCGAAGACGCTGCTACGCTGCGACGGTGACGTCTCGCTCGTTCCTCTGGCTCGCGATCGCGTGCGGCTGCTACCACGGAGTCTCGGCCAACGGCGACGAGTCGAGCAGCTCGACGAGCAGCGCGGTGACGACGAACGCGACGACGACGACGAACGCAACGACGACGAGCGATGTGGACGCGGGCTCCGACGAGGCGCCGCCGCCCGATCTCCCGCCGCCCAACCAACCGCCGATCGCGATGTTCGACGCGACCCCCGAGAGCGGCAGCGCGACGCTGTCGGTGATGCTCGATGCGAGCGCGAGCAGCGATCCCGACGGCACGATCGTCGCGTACGACTGGAGCTTTCCCGACGGCGACGACGAGGGCATGACGCTCGCCCACGACTTCACCGCGGTCGGCTGTCACGATCTCGAGCTCACCGTCACCGACGACGACGGCGCGACCGCGTCTGCGAGCACCACGGTCGTCGTCGCGCAGGGCGTCGCCGAGGTGCCGCCGATGGCGACCGTCGATCGTTCGCCACTGCCCAGCGCAGTGCTGGCGCGCGACCTCGACACCGACGAAGGCACCGCGTCCTTCCACGGCACGGTGGCGTCGAACGGCTACACCGCCGTGCTCGCCGAGGTGCTGGTCGGCGAGACGGTGATGTCGACGGTGAGCGTGCCGCTGTGCGGCGTCGCGCCGGTGGAGTTCGACATCGACGTGCCGATCCCCGCCGAGCTCGTCGCGCACGACGTGCGGTTGTCGCTGGTCGGTGCCGACATGCCGCAGCCGTTCTTCACGGTGACCGATCTGGTCGCGGGCGATCTGTATCTCATCCAAGGCCAGTCGAACGCGGTCGCGGCAGCGCTCGCCGGCGATGCCAACGAGAACCAGAACCCGTTCGTGCGCAGCTTCGGCAGCAACACGACCGACGGCACCGCGAGCGCGGCCGATGTCGCGTGGCGCGTGGCCGAGGGCAACGCGGGTGGTGGCGCGGCCGCGATCGGGCAGTGGGGCATCCGCATGGGCGCGCAGCTCTCGGCGAGCGCTGCGATTCCGATCGGCATCGTCAACGGTGCGCTCGGCGGCCAGCCGATCTCGTACTTCCAACGCAACGATGCGAACACCATCGATCCCGCCAGCAACTACGGACGCCTGCTCACGCGCCTGCGCGCCGCCGGCATCGAGCACTCGCTGCGCGCGATCCTCTGGTACCAGGGCGAGAGCGACGGTGGTGCGGCGCAGGTGCACCACGATGGCTTCGTCGCGCTCGTGCAGGACTGGACGGAGGACTACAGTGGCTTCGAGCGGATCTACGTCACGCAGATCCGCGCGGGTTGTGGCGGCGACATCATCGACACGAAGGAAATCCAGCGCGAGCTCGCCGACGAATTCACGGAGATCTCGCTGATGTCGACCACCGCGCTCGATGGTCACGACGGCTGCCACTACGCGTACGAGAACGGCTACCGCGAGCTCGGCGATCGCTACGCGGCGCTGCTCGGCCGCGACTTGTACGACGACGCGCCGATGTACGACGTCGCGCCGCCGAACCCGATGAGCGCGACATTGATGGGCACCACGCAGATCGTGGTGACGATGCGCAACGCCGCCTCGACGCTCACGTTCGCCGACGGTGCGCAGACCGACTTCGCGGTGATCGGCGCCCCGGTCACCGTGACGAGCGGCATGGCGGTCGACGACACGATCGTACTGACGCTGTCGGGCGACGCGAGCACCGCGACCGCGGTGCAGTACTTCGGCCACGTGGGCGCGGGCGCATGGGTGACCAACGAGGCCGGCGTCGGCCTGCTCGCCTTTTCGATCCCGCTGCAGTGAACCGCGCTACTCGGTCACCGTGATCTTGTCGGAGAGCGCGAGCACTTTCTGTGTCTTCGCGTCGTCCATGCGGCTGGCTTGCAGCACCTCGCTCACCGATGCGAACACACGGTTCGTGTGCGGGTCGGTGACGCCCGGCGCGAAGCGCAGGTAGAAGGGCCACGTGTCGACGTTGGTCGAGCGCAGGTGCTCGATGTCGAAGTTGCGCGACGAGCTGCCGGCCGTCTTCGTGCGCAGCTGCACCCAGCGCGGGTAGTGGACGTCCTGGCCTTGGATGCCGAGGCGGCAGCCGTCGGCGAAGTTGATGCGCTCGTCGCCCTTGGTGCCGAAGGGTTGCTTGCCTGCCACTGGCACGAGCGCGGTCGCAGCGCTGCCGTTGCCGGGCACGTCGACGAGGATCGGCGACGGATGCGTGCTCGTGCCGGTGACGTCGAAGAACAGCACGCGATCGCGCGGTCGCACGTCGCCACCGCGCGCACCGGTCGGCACGCGGCCCCAGTACCAGCGCTTGATCTGCTGGTAGACGAGATCGGCGCCCCACTGGTGATCGTGATAGCCGCCGTGGCCCGCGAAGTTGGTGCGCGCGCGCATGAGGTCCTTCATCGCTCCGCCCACGCGCTCGCGCTTCACGACGCAGTGCGCCACGAACGTCGTGGGATTCGGCATCACGCACGCCCAGTGGTGACGCACCCCGCCCTGCTCGATCAGCACCGCGTCGTGCGGCTCGAACCCCGCGGTGTTCTGCTCGAACGTGACCTCCATATCGAGCTGGAGCTTGCGCGGCGTGGCACCGACGAGCGCCATGCCCTTCTGCTTCACGCGCAGCGTGTAGGTGCCGTTGAAATTCTCGATGAACGACGAGTCGCCGAACGCCAGGTGCACGTTGGGATCGCCGGGCCGCGACACCTTCACGCGCGTGCCGATGTCGGCCTTGGGAAAGCGCGAGATGAGCAGCGCGATGTTCTTGCTCGCGCGCACGTCGACGACGTAGCTCGCGATGCCGGCGTAGTGCGCCGGGTTGTCGCCGTACTTCTTGAAGTAGTCGACCTTCTTCGACTTGTAGTGCTGATGCGCGAGCAGTCGATGCGGATCCATCCCGTGCGGGAAGTGGAAGCTGGTGATCACGCGAAACGGCGCACCATCACCATCGACGAGCTCGACCTCGAAATACCACCACTCGTAGTGCTGGACCGCGGGCGAGAGCACGGTGGGGGTCTGCGCATGTCGGTGTGCGAGCGTGAGCGGCTCGATCGTCCGGATCGGCATTCAGCGCCAGCATATCAGGCCGTGCGGATGAACCAGAGGTTCGCGTCCCGCGTGGGCAACAGCACGAAGCCGCACAGCGCGGGCACGTAGCGGAAGCGGTTGTTCACGCCGCCGCTCGACGAGCTCGGCGGCAGCACGCTGGTGGGGTCGAGTGCGAGCACGTCGATCGTCCGCAGCTCCGACGTGGCGGCCTCGACCGCGTAGATGCGCCCCGCCGCCGCGCCGACGCCCGAGTAGAAGAGGAAGCGATCGTTGTCGGGGTCGTAGTCCATCGCGGCGTAGGTCGGCGCCTCCGCGACGAACTGCGCGAGGCCGTCGCCTTCTGCGAGCGTGACGTCGGTCTGCGCGCCGGTGGCGATCACCACGCGCGTGGATCCGACGATGGGATCGCCGTAGCCCTGGCCGTCGGCGAACATCAGCGAGAACAGCTCGTCGCGGGTGCTGTCGTGCGCGATCGGCCAGCGCACCGCCGCCGTGCTGTGCGTGCCGATCGGCTGCGACCACGTGCCGTCGGGCGACCACATGAACAGCGACGACGTGTACACCTCGTCGGTGGCGCGCACGCGCACTGCACCGTAGCTGCCACCCATCGGCACCGATTCCCAGGTGCCTTCCGGATCCCACACGAGCCGCCCGAGATCGAACGCATCGACCGTGGGGAACTCGACCGCCGATCCGTACACGAAGCGCGCACCGAAGAGGAACACGCGATCATGCGACTCGATCACGTGGGTCGAGTGATAGGTGTGCCGCGCCGACGGCAGCCCGTCGGGATAGTACGCGACATCCTCCACGAACTCGGTGCTGCTCTCGTGCAACGTGATCCACTGCGGTGCGTCGTCGCCGAGCGCGAGCGACACCACACGGTTGTCGGCGCCGTCGTGGTGACCGCCCGCCGCTGCGATCACGATCTCGCTCGTCGCTTCGCGCAGTGCCATGCCGTTGTACGCATCGATCACCGTGCCGCCGGCCCCGGCGGTGTCGGGGATCTCGAACCACGCGTGCAGCTCGTGCCCCTCCCACCACGCGGGCGCCATGCTGTGATCGCAGACCACCGTCGCGCCCGTGCTCGACGCGTCGACGTTCGACGTCGACGTATCCGTGGTGTTGCTGTCGGCAGCGCTCGTGCTGCCGTCCTGCGGTGCGGTGGTCGACTGCGAAAGGGTGGTGCTGGTGCTGCCGGACGTGGTCGCCTGCGTCCCGCCGTCGGTCCCCGAAGCGTCACCGGGATCGCTGCCGCACGCGACGAGCCACGCACACATGCAGAGTCGAGCTCGCATGCGCGACATCATCGTCGAAGGTGGCGCCATCGCGCACGGAGGGCGCCCGTGAGTCGGGGCGAGGCGCGCCGACCTCGGCATGCGGCACGAGGACGTGGCGCGTTTCTTCGGCGGACGGCGCATGTGCAATCGATGTCCGCCGAGTCACCGTCGAGATCCGGGGCGCCCTTTTTCGTGGCGCTCCTCCTCCCGCTCGCGCTGGGGTGCGCGCAGAGTGCCGAATCGTCGCCGGGCGGCGGCACCGACGAGGGCGACACCTCGTCGTCGTCCGAATCCGAAGGCTCATCGGAGGCGGACACGACGAGCACGAGCGACGACGGCGCGTCCTCGTCGACGGATGATGACAGCGGATCCGACACGAGCACGACCGGCGCGCAACCCTCGTGCGACGGAATCACGCCGACGTTGCTGTTCACCAGCGCCGAGCACGTCGGAACGATCTCCGCTCCCGACAGCGGAGCGTTCTTGTACTCGGTGTTCTCCTACTACGCGGAAGCGACCGGGGAGCACATCCAGTCCGCCGACGACATCGATGTCCCCGACGGCAGCTGTTGGTGCATCACTCGTGTCGACATCGTCGGCGGATACATGGGGGAGCATCCGGAGATCGACGAGTTCTTCGTGAACCTGTACGACGACAGCGACGAGCTCCCGAACGAGATGTGGTTCTCCGAGCGGTCGACCCCGACCACGACGGTGCCGCTCGAGGGCGAGGGCCCGCTCGCGGGCTTCTCGACGTACACGGTGGACTTGAGCGAGCCGCCGCTCGTGCCCGCAGGTCGGACGTGGCTGGAGATGGTCGGCCTCGTGCCGGATGGCACGATCTTCCAGCTCGGCCTCTCGACCGACGAGATCGGCAATCTCTCGGTCGCGCATCTCGTGCCCGACGAGTGCCCCGACTGGGCAAGGTTCGAGGATTGCTTCACGCCCGGTTACCCGCCGCCGCAGGCTGCGTTCGCGGTCTACGGCGCCGAGCTGCCGTGCGGATCGTAGCGCGTCGTCAGCCCGGATCGAGCGGCGTCGGATCGCACGCGTCGCCTTGGCCATCGCCATCGGCGTCGCCTTGCGCCGACTCGAGGCGACGGATCGGATCGAACACGCTCGGACAGATGTCGGCATCGTCGAGGATCCCGTCGCCGTCGGCGTCGCCGCTGATCCCGGGGCCGTACTCGCCGTCGCGGTACGGTGCGCAGCTCGGCTCGTCCTCGGGCTCGCCGCAGAAGAAGAGCGGGTAGCTCGCCTCGA
>DASZPU010001039.1:0-1587 GCA_035550195.1 Nannocystaceae bacterium | reverse complement strand
TCTTCGTACTGACGCGCGGGCAACGACATGCGCACCGCGAGCCGCAGCACGGCGTTGCGGAGCTCTTCGTCGCGCAGCGCACGGAGCTCTTCGATGCTCGTGCACACGCGCTCCTGCCAGCGGAAGTGTCCGACCGGCTCGACGAAGATCGTCGGTGTGCGACGGCGCCGCGGAAAGAGTGCGAGCACCACGTTGCCGGCCTCGGTCTCGCCGAAGCGCGTGGGCTCGGGCGGGCCGGGATAGACCATCGGCGAGGTCTCGGGCGGATGGCGGCGCAGCGCATGCGTGTCGCCGAGCGCGACGTAGTCGAAGCCGCGCGCGGTCGCAGTGTCGCGATCGATGCGGAAGTTCGCGGCCCAGCCTTCCATCTCGAAGGTCTGCCCGTGCAGCACCGCGATGCGGATGCGCTCGTCGCCCGCGGCGCGCTTGGGCAGCTTGGCGGCCATGTCGAGCATGCCCGCGGCGCGTCGACACGGCACCGCATGGATCACCGCGTCGTCGCCGACCGACATCGTGAAGTCGTCGCGATCGACGACGCTCACCCAGCTCGGTAGCGCACGGAGAAACTGCGGGTTCTGCCACACCGACGTCGCGGTGAGCGGATCGTGGTTGCCGGGCAAGAGCAGCAGCTTGCGATCGGTCCACGCGCGCTCGACCAACGTGTCGACGAGCGGACGCCACCACGTCTCCGCGGGCTCGGGCAGATCGACCCCGTCGCCGGCGACGACGACGACATCGACGCCGTAGCGCTCGGCGACGCCGAGGATGTTCTTCACGGTGGCGAGCCGCTGATGGGTGAGCTTCTGCTCGTGCTCCGCGAAGCTCGGGAAGCGCATCCCGAGGTGCCAGTCGGCGGTGTGCAGGAGCTTGATCGCCATGTCGTCGTCGGGTGGCTGCGCGCCGGTCATGGCGCAGAGAGCTCCACGTCGAGGATCGTCTCCACGCGCGGCGGAGCATAGCGGCGCTGGTGGGCTTGATGCATCCACTGCGTCCAGTCGGCGTCGTCGCGGGCGCGCAGGCGTTCGATCGCCTGGTCGGCGCGATCGAGCTCGCGCTCGAGCTCGATGAGCGCGCGCTCGGCCCGGGTGCGTGCGTCGGGGCCGGTCGCGGCGTCGCGGCGGCGCTCGGCGTCGGCCCGTTGCTCGCGGAGATCTTCGCGGCGACGCAGCTGCACGACGATGCGATCTTCGATCGCGCGATCGATGCGGTGCACGACCTCGTCGAAGCGCGCGCGTTCGTGGCGTTCGATGTCGGCGATCGCGGTGAACACCGCGGCATCGATCGCGTCGTCGAGATCGCGAGGGTCGATCGCGATCGCGTCGGCATCGCGATCGTCTTCGAGCGCGGCGTGCAGGAGCGCGCGCACGGTCGCGGGCGGCAGCGGGTCGCCGGTTTTCGCATCGATCGCGAGCGGCAACAGCTCGACCACCGGCTCGAAGCCGTGCTGCTCGAGCCGCAGCACCACGAGTCGCGCATCGATGGGCGCGTCGAGCTCGGTCGGGCGCGCGGACAGGTGCACGCGGAAGCGGGGATCGGCCGTCGCGGCGCGGGCCTCCGCGACCGCCGCGTGCACGTGCGCGTGGCCCA
>DASZPU010001038.1:0-2923 GCA_035550195.1 Nannocystaceae bacterium | reverse complement strand
CGATCCTGCGCCGGCGCGCCGGTGCTCTCTTCGGTGCCGTCGGCGGCCGTGCCGTCGCCGGTGTCGAGCACACCGCTCGACGACGAGCCCGAGTCGTCGCCGCTGCTGCTGCTGCTCCCGGATTCCTCCGGTCGCGGCGGCGGTGCGGCCACGCCGATGCCGACCGAGATCCACACCATCTCGCTGCGCAGCTCGGCGTGATCGAGCGCCGACGTGCCGAACCAGTAGGCGCCGTTCGGCAGCGTGGTGTTCCAGCGATACGGCGCATAGTCGCCGGTGACGCTCATCGACTCGCCATCGACGGTCTCGATCACCAGATCGACCGATGCGACGCCCCAGCCGGTGCCGTCGTCGGCGGAGACCTCGACGGTGACGTCGCCGCTGTCCAGCTCGGCACCGTCGCTCGGCGACACGAACGACACGACCGGCGCCGCGTCGTCGGCGTGCTCGTCGAGCGCGTCGCCGCACGTGCTCACGAAGCCGGTGAGCGATCCGCTCGGACAACCTTCCATGTAGTCACCCGCGCCGCCGACGAACGGCTCGCGCGGTACGCCTTGGCACGCCCAGCTCGGTGCCCACGCACCGGTCGCGTCGTGGCACGGCGTGACGTCGATGCCGGTCTCCGCTTCGATGAACGGCAGCACTTGCCACGCCGCGGTCGACCACGACGACGTGCAATCGAAGTCGGCGACGAACGAGTGGATGCCGATCTGTCGCCACGATCCGTCGGGCAGCTGCATGAGCGTGGGCCCACCCGAGTCGCCGAAGCACGGGCCCCGCGACGAGTGGATCTCGCCTTCGGGCGAGAAGCCGATGATCGGCGATTGCACGAAGCGCTTCACGCCGGACATGTCGTTTTCGTCCTGCCCGAAGCCGACCTCCGCGACCGGCATGCCCATCGTGATCGCATCGAGCTCGCAGCCGAACGCGATCGGGATGATCGGCACGTTGTCGATCGGCGTCGCGAGCTTGCAGAACGCGAAGTCCTGGTTGTCGAACGCGTTGCCGTCGCCACCGCCGGGGAACTCGGGGTTCGCCTTGCAGTACTCGACGTCGGCGAGCTCGACGACATCGTCGGGGTGCTCGCCGAACATCAGGCGCGCCGCCGACGAGTTGCCTTCGACGCAGTGCGCCGCCGTCACGACGACGAGCGGATGCACGAGCGATGCGGAGCACCACGATCCACCGGACAGATCGACGAGCTGTGGCACGTTCGGCCACGCGCACTCCGGTGCCACCATCCCATCGAGAATCGGCAGCGGTCCACGATCGGGCACCGCCTCCGTACCGAACCAAAGCCCGAGCGCAACGCTCGTGCCGAGCATACCCAGTCCCACCATCCCCACCTCCAGACGGCCGAAAGCCCCTATTGCCCGGAGCCGCGCGGATCCGTCTGGACGCCCCAACGAATTCGTCGGGCGCTGCTGACACCACGTCAGTGCGATTCGCCGTCGTGCGGCGTCGTCACGTAGCGGCCGATCGCGAAGACGGCGGCCATCGTCGCGTAGCCGATGGCCCACGGCCATGCGGGCGACAGGTCCACGACCGTGTCGCCGGGCGTGAAGCGGTAGCCGTGCATGATGCCGGTGGCGGAGAGCACGGCCGCGACGAGGCACCACGCGGCGGCGATCTCGAAGCGGCGCTCGATGACTGCGACCGTCGCGGCGGCGAGCACCATCGACGTGAAGATGAAGCCTTGCTCGAGCGCGAAGGCGCCGTGGATCCACGTGTCGCTGCGCGCGAATGCGTCGACGAGCGCGGGCCCGAAGCTCGGACCGTCGGGGCCGCTCATGCCCACGCCCGCGGCTCGCAAGCCGTTCTTCGCCATCAACGTGCCCCACGCACCGACGCCGGGCAGCAAGCCGACCACCACTGCACTCGCGTGCTCGCGCGGTGTCGCGGTGAACGCTTGCGCGGTGATCACCAAGCCGATCCACAGCACGATCGCCATGCCGGCATCGACCGGCACCGCCCACGCGATGTACGCGAGCGTTCCGGTGGTGCACACGATCGTCACGAACACACCGTTGAAGATCGAATAGCCCGCGCGTGCGCCCATCGCCTTCCAACCGGGATGGCCGATGTAGATCGTCGTGGGGAAGCACGAGCCGAACGCACCCGCGGCGATCGAGCCCAGCCCGTTCACCGCGAGCGACGGCGCCGTCTCGTAGCGATCGCCCGCGGCCTCGGCCGACTCGATGTTCTGCAGCGAGCCGATCAGGTTGAACAGACCCATCGGCACGATCACCGAGAGATACGTGAGCAGGTGGCCGTCGGCGATCGCGGCGAAGAGCTCGCCCACCACCGGCACCGGCACGTGGAAGCCCGCGCCCACCGGTGCATCGCCGACCGGTGCGAGCCCGGTGGCCCACGCGAGCGTGACGCCCAGCGCGACCGCGATCAGACCACCGGGCAAGTTGCCGCGGAAGCGCACGCGCCCGAAGTAGGTGAGCATCACGATCGCGAACGTCGCGAGCCCGACGACGGGATGCGCGAACGTGCGGAACAAGAAGCCGAGCGAGATGAAGCCGAGCGCGATGCCGGACAGCGTCGCGAGCAGTGCGGCGCGCGGCGTCCACTTGCGCAGTCGTTCGGCGACCACCGAGCCGAACAGCTCGATCGCACCGGAGCCGAGCGTCGCGGCGAGCCCGGCCTGCCACGCGACGTGCGAAGGATCCGCGGCACCGGCCGCTTGTGCGGCGAGCTGCGCGGGCAACATCACCAGGAACACGTGGCCGAACAACGAGACCGTGTTGATGCCGTAGGGCAGCGCGCAGACGTCGGTGCGTCCGGTCGCGGCTGCGACACGCCGCGCTTGCATTGCGTAGTAGATGTTGCCGACGAGCAGCGACACCGCGACGCCGGGCAACACCCGTCCGTAGAGCAACGCGTCGGGAAAGCCCAGCACGTGCCGGCACAGCGC
>DASZPU010001037.1:0-2507 GCA_035550195.1 Nannocystaceae bacterium | reverse complement strand
TGTCGCCCGAGCCCGAGTCGCTGCCCGAGCTGTCGCTGCACGGCGTGCCGATGAAGCTGCCGCCTTCGCTGCACGCCTCGGGATCGTCCGCGTCGATGACGAGGATGTTGTCGGCTTGGTACGTGATGTACTCGCGGTTCTGCGGATCCGTGAAGACGACGCGGATCATGCCCGACTGCCCCGCGAGATCGGCGGGCGGCGTGAAGTCGAACGAGAACGCATCGCCGTCGATCGCGAGCCCTTGCTCGTAGTCCTGCCACTGCGGCGGATCGGGAGTGACGAGCGCGTACGACACGTCGAACGTGGTGCCGTCGAGCGCATCGACGCAACCATCGAGCGTCACCGTCTCGTTGCGGTACGGCGTGAGCTCGCCGGTGGAGATCGCCGCGGCCGGACCCACCGCGTCGGGATCGCCGTCGTGCAGCTTCATCACGCCCGGACGCAGCCACCACACGTTGAACACCGGCTCGTAGGTGTAGCCGTAGAGCGTGTACGCGCCGGCGGGCACACCCGTGGTGTCCCAGTCGACGCCCGCGTCCGCATTGCTCTGCGAGATCGGTCGACGATCCGCATCCTCGTTGATGCGGAACCAGCAGTCGGTCCAGTTGGTGTTGTGCTCGAGGATGTCGTCCGTCTCGACGGTCTCGACCATCAAGAGCATCTTGTCGGCCGCCGCTTGCACGTCGGCATCGGTGATCCACGTCGGCAGGAAATCCTGCGGATGGTGCGGACGGCAGAACGCGAAGAACTGGTGACGCCGACTGTCGGCGACCTCGTCGGGCGTGACCTCGAGATCCTCGAACGGGATCGAGTACGGCAGATGGTACGTCGCACCGGCGGAGCGATCGTGCAGCGTCATGCACGGCACGTCCTCCCACAGCACCGGCGTGCGGGGATGCGTCATGTTGCTCGCGCCCGCGATGCTGGGAACCAGCGCCACGAGGCTCACCGCGGTCACGCAACGCAGCTTCGAAGTCACCCTCTACCACTACCGCACCGCAACCGCGTCGCACAAGCGCCTCGCCATTGGGCGAATGGCGCAAGACGACACGGTCGCAGGAACGCGAGCGCCCCGCGAGACCACTGCTGGATCTGCGGGGCTCCTGCGGCGCCGCGGCCGTCGCCGCGTGCTTCTAGCTCATCACCCGGCCGTGAACGCGGCGGTGATCTTCGCCATCGCTTCGGTGCCCTTCGCGGGCAGGCCGGTCACGGTGCTCTTCGCTTCGCCGATCATCGCCTTGATGTCGGCGTCGACCTTCACGATGCCGTCGAGCTCCGCTTGCAGCTTCAGCTTCTCCTCCGCCTTCGTGAACGGCGAGGAGAGCTTCGCCTGGTACTTCGCGGTGAGCTTGGCGACGAGCGCGGTGGCCTTCGCACCGAGCGCGACGATGTTCTTCGTCGCCGTCGTGGCGCGCGCGGGGGTCTCCTTCAGACCCACGCCGATGCCCTTGACGGTCTCGAGCACCGCGACCACCTCGGCCTTCGCTTCCGCGGAGATGTCGAGGTTCACCGCGACCTCACCATTGGTGAGGCTCGCCGACGCCATCGCGCGCAGGCCCTTCGCATCGACGCCCAGACGATCCGGCATCGTCGTGACTTGGTCGATCACGACGTCGACATCGGTGATCGGCTTGAGCACGAGGTCGACCTCGGCCTGGATCTGACCGGGGATGCCCTGGAGCTCGGCCATCGGATCCTTGTCGGAGTCGGTGGCTTCGTCGGGGTTCTTGGTGCCCTTGTCCTTCTTCTCGCAAGCGAGCGGAGCAGCGAAGAGCGTGACCAGGGAGAGAGCGATCGTGAGACGTTGCATGGATTTCCTCGGCCGGTCGGCGGCTGGGGGCGAGGCGACGATGCCGACCGTACGCGGGACAAGACGCGGGCGTGCTCGTCCGGTTGCACGCCCGTGCACGCGGCCGTGCGCGCGCCGGCCCCTGAGTCCACGCAGCGCTCGATCGCGCTCAGTCGGCGCGCGCGTCGTCGTCGCCGCCGGTCGCGACCGGCTTCGTCTCTTCTTCGCTCGGTTTCGGCCGCGCCTTGGGCTTGTCGGCCTTGTCCTTCTCGGCGGCCTCGGCCTCGCGCTTGCGTCGTTCGCTGTCCTTCGCGTACGCGAGGTCGTTCGGTCGCGGACGGCGGAAGAACACGAGGTACATGCCGATGAGCGCGAACGCGATGCAGAACCACTGCGCGGTGGTGAGCCCGGAGTAGCGCGCGTCGGGGGTCGGGATCACCGAGCGCGCCTTCTCGTCGGCGCGCAGGAAATCGAGGAAGAAACGGAACGGCGCGTACGCGAGCACGACGATGCCGACGAGCCAGCCCGGCTTGCGCTCGAGCGGCTTGCCCAACAGATAGATCGCGGTCATGAGCGACACCGCGAACATCAGCTCGAGCAGGCCGAGATCGTAGCGCCACGTGCCGTCGGGCCACGGCCCGACCGCGAGCGCGGTGCCTTCGGCGACGACCTTGCCAGGATGATCGTGCACGAGGCTGCAGCCCGCGCGACCGAAGCA
>DASZPU010001036.1:0-1979 GCA_035550195.1 Nannocystaceae bacterium | reverse complement strand
CATCCGCGACGGCGAGACCGGCGTGGAGCACTTCGCGATCCCGCCCACCGAGAACGTGTCGTGCACCGCGACGCCGGCGCTCGGCGACATCGACAACGACGGGCTGCCGGAGATCGTCGCGATCTGGAACTCGGGTGGCGTCTATCGCGTGAAGGCGTTCGAGCACGACGGCACGCCGAAGTGGGTCAACCTCACCGACGGCGGCACCGCGGATCAGTTCTATCGCGAGTCCGGTGCGATCGCGTTGCACGATCTCGACGCCGACGGCGACGTCGAGATCATCTTCAACCACGAGGTCTACGACCACGAAGGCACGCTGTTGTGGGAGTACCCCAATCCTGCACCGGGCGAGCTCGAAGCGACCACCGCGGCAGACCTCGACGAAGACGGCACGCTCGAGGTGATCACCGGACACTCGGCGTATCGCGCGGGCGGTCAGGTGTACTTCGAGAACTATCCGACGATCCCCGCGCAATCGATCCCGCAGGTCGGCAACCTCGACGATGATCCGTTCCCGGAGATCTTCATCACCTCGGGCACCGGCATCTGGATGGTCGAGCACACCGGCGCGATCAAGTACGGTCCGGTGACGCCGACGGGCGTGCCCGCCGGTGGCGGATATCTGGTGTGGCAGCGTCCGGGCACGATCCACGACTTCGACGGCGACGAGATCAGCGACTTCTCGAGCTCGTCGTCGACGGCGTACGCGGTGTTCACCGGACCCAACAGCGTGCTGTGGCAGGTGATGGTGCAGGATCTGTCGGGCGCAGCGGGTAGCACCGCGTTCGACTTCCTCGGCGACGGCGTGGCCGAAGCGATGTACGCCGACGAGACCGCGTTTCGCATCTACGACGGCATGACCGGTGCGGTGCAGCTGGAGATCCCGCGCGGCAGTCCGACGATCAGCGAGTACCCGGTCGTCGCCGACATCGACAACGACGGCTCGGCCGAGATCCTCGTGGTGTCGTCGAGTGGTCAGCCGGCGTTGCAAGCGATCCGCGACGTCGACGACCGCTGGATCCAAGCGCGTCGCATCTGGAATCAGCACGCGTACTACGTGACCAACGTGCGCGAAGACTCGACGATCCCGGCGGCGCCCGAGCCCAACTGGAAGACGTTGAACACGTTCCGCACGAACGCGCAGATCGAGAACGGCGGCCTGTGCATGCCGACGCCGGCCGGGTGAGCGCCCCCGTCAACCGCGCCACAGCGGCGCGAGCATCGGATGGCGCCGCAGCGAAGGCGCGGGCTCGCAGCCACGCAACGAGGCGGCTTCGTGCGCGGTCAAGCCGAGCACGTCGTCGCTGCGGTCGGCGAGATCCGCGACGACGTCGAGCAACCGTCGCTCGGCGTGTGCAGGTGCCCAACGCGTGGCCGCGAGCGCCGCGAGGCACTCGCGATCTTCGGCGAGGTAGAGCGACGCGAGCGCGAAGCGATCGTCGTGATCGCGACGACGCGCGCGTGCGCGTTCGAACGCGGTGTGACGCAGCATGTCCTCGAGCGCGAGCGTCAGCACCGTCGCGTGGGCACGGAGAAGATGGGGGCCGTCCTGGCCCAGTGCGAGAATCGTTTCGACGTCGGCGCCGCCTTCGAGTGCAGCGCGCAGGATCTCGACGACGCCGCGCGCGTCGAGACGCGGTAGCAACTCGCGCACGAGCGCAGGCACGCGCGAGGGCTCGGTGGCCTGGACGAGCCGAAGGCAGCGCAGCGCCGGGCTCCATCGTGGGTCACGCACCCCGCTCTCGATCGCGAGACCCGGACGCCAGTAGTCGATGGTCTGCTGGTCGGGCTCGTCGTACGCGCGCACGACGACGCTGACCGACGGACGCTCGACGTGACACAGCGCGTGGATGGTCGCGCCCGCTTCCACTGCGATCGCATCGCCGGGCACGAGCACCGCAAGCTCGCGCTGGTAGAGCGCGCCGATGCGCAGCCGTGCGTCGTGTCGCCACTGCTCGGCGAAATCGTAGGTGGCATGC
>DASZPU010001035.1:0-24865 GCA_035550195.1 Nannocystaceae bacterium | reverse complement strand
TCGCGTATGCGACGCGCGTGCCTCTGCGCGCGATGACTCCGAGCGGGCAGCGCTCGATCACGCGGCGGAACTCGGCCTGCGTGCGCGCCAGCGCCTCGCGATCGACGTCGTGCGAGCGTCGATGTGCGAGCCGACGCTCGGCGATGCGCATGCGGGTCGCGAGCGCGCCGGCATCGACCGGCTTCGCCATGTAGTCGTCGGCGCCGGCATCGAGCACGCGCTGCAGATCCTCGGGCCGATCGCGCGCCGTGACGACCAGCGCGAAGACGCCTTCGCCACCGGGCGTCGCACGAATGCGCTGCGTCAGTCGCAGACCATCCATGCCCGGCAACAACCAGTCGACGATGAGCAGATCGAACGGCGTCTGTGCGTGGGCGACGAGCGCGGCTTCGGCGTCGCCCACTGCCAGCACGTCATGACCGAGCGCGACGAGCTCGCGGCGGATCACTTCGCGCTGCAGCGCGTCGTCCTCGACGATCAATGCACGCATCCGGTCGACCGACCTTGCATTCTACCAGGCGATCACGCGCTCTAGCGCGCCCGAATCAACCGGGTGGGACGTCGTCGCCGGATGGTCTGCCACCGGGTCCCACCCCGGCGCGTTCTCTTTGTTCAGCGGCCCACTGCTCGAGGTCGGTCATGGTGCTCTCGACCAACGCATCCGAGCGCTGCAGCTCGAGCAGGCGCTCGCGCAGCAGCTCGCGGCCACGGCGCAGGCGGCTGCGGACCGTACCTTCGGGCACGTCCAGCACCTCGGCGAGCTCGGGCCCGCGGATGCGCTCGAAGTAGAACAGCTCGAGTGCGACCTGCAGATCGACCGGCAACATGCGCAGGGCGTGCAACAAGTGCTTGTGCTGCTCGTCGCGGGCCACGATGGCCGACGGCGAGATGCCGAGGTCCGCGCACGAGGTCACGCCGTAGTCGATGACCGCCTCGCGACCGCAGCGCTCGAGATAGTTGTAGAGCTTGCTGCGCGCCGCGGTGAACAGATACGTGCGAAAGCTGGAGTCGCCGCGGAAGTGATCGCGACTCTGCACGAGCGCGAGGAAGGTCTGCTGCACGAGATCCTCGGCGCCCTCGCTCACCTTGTTGCGGAAGAAGCGGAAGAGCGCGTCGAAGTAGCGATCGAACAGCTCGTTGCCGCGCTTCGCATCGCCGCGTCGCCATGCGTCGAGCAGCTCGAAGTCGGTGGCCGCCATCTTCTCCGCCGAGCCTACCACACGAACGCTGCGGATCAGCCCTTGCTCTCGAGTGCCGGCTCGGCCGCGGCGCCTTCGGGCATGGCCAGGCTCTGCTTGAGTGCCGCCATGAGATCGATGACCTGCGCCTTGGGGCTCTGCGCCGGCGCCTGCGTGATGTCCTCGCCCTCGAGCTTGCGCTGGATGAGCGCGTCGATGCGACCGCGCACCTCGTCGTGGTACTGCTCCGGTCGGAAGCGCTTGTTCGCGGACTGCTGGATCAGCTTCATCGCCAGCTCGAGCTCGCCCTCGCGCACGTCGGATTGCTCGATCTCCACGTCCGCCATCGCGCGCACCTCGGCCGGGTAGTGCAGCTGCTGCATGATCAGCCCGAGCTTCACCGGACGAATCAGCACGAGGTACTGCTTGCCGCGCGCGCCGTACTTCGCGAGCGCGCACAATCCGGTGCGACGCAGCGCCTCCGCGAGCAGCTGGTAGGCCCGGCCCGCGCCTTCCTCGGGCCCGAGGTAGTAGGCCTTGTCGTAGTAGATGGCATCGACCTCGGTCTGCGGCACGAACTCGACGATGTCGATGCCGCCCGACGACTGCTCTTCGACCGCATCGAGCTCCTCGTCGGTGAACGTGACGTACTGCCCCTTCGCGAACTCGTAGCCCTTGATCATCTCGTCGCGTCCGACGAGCTTGTCGTGCTTCGGGCAGTGGTACTGGTACTTCAGCCGTGTGCCACATTCCTTGTGCAGGTTGTTGAAGTGGATGCCGTCGGAGGGCGAGACCGACGTGAACAGCTTCACCGGAATCGACACGAGCCCGAAGGCGATGGTGCCGGACGAGATCGCACGCGATGCCATGGCGTGATGGTAACCTCGGTGCGGGGCCATAGGTGGACTCGCCTGGGACGCGCGCGCAAATCGAGGGGCGGCTGGGGCCGTGGCAAGCATGGTGGTGCGAAGGCGGAGCCTGCGACGCCGCAGCTCGAGACCTACCGCGCCAAGCGCGACGCGAATCGCACCGCGGAGCCGTTCGGCGGGCCGCTCGGCGACGCTGCGGGTGAAGCGGCGCCGCGCCTGTTCGTGATCCAGAAGCATGCCGCGCGACGACTGCACTGGGATCTGCGGCTCGAGATGGGCGGCGTGCTCCGCTCGTGGGCGGTGCCGCGCGGCGTGTCGCTCGACCCGGCGGAGAAGCGCATGGCGGTCGAGACCGAGGATCATCCGATCGAGTACGTCGACTACGAAGGCGTCATCCCCGACGGCAACTACGGCGCGGGTCCGATGATCGTGTGGGATCGCGGCGTCTACGTCGCGCACATCCCGATGGACGAGGGCTACGCCGACGGCAAGCTGCTCTTCGAGCTGCACGGACACAAGCTGCGCGGCGTGTGGACGCTCGTGCGCACGGCGGGCGGTGACGGCAAGCAGTGGTTGCTGATGAAGAAGCCCGATGGCGGGTCGTCGCTCGCCGGCATGACCGAGCCCGACGAGACCTCGGTGCTGTCGGGCCTGACGATCGAGCAGGTGCGCGAGGGCTTCGATCGCGCGGGCCAGATCCGTGACGAGCTCGCGCGCCTCGGCGCCGCCAAGCAGCCGGTCGAGCCCAAGAGCGTCGAGCCGATGCTCGCGACCCCCGAGGCCGAGCCGTTCGCGAAGGACGGCTGGTTGTTCGAGCTGAAGTACGACGGCTATCGCGTGATCGCGGCCGCCGAGTCCCACGTCGCGAAGCTGCGCTACCGCAGCGGCATCGATGCGACCGCGGCGTTCCCCGAGATCGCGCGCACGTTGGTGGCCCTGCCCTACGCGCGCATCGTGCTCGACGGCGAAGTGGTGGTGCTCGACGAAGACGCGAAGCCGAACTTCCAGCGCCTGCAGAAGCGCGCGCTGCTCTTGCGTGCGCGCGACGTCGATCGGGCGATGCGCGAGCACCCGGTCGTGCTGTACGTCTTCGATCTACTCGGCTTCGAAGACTTCGATCTGCGCGGGCTGCCGCTCGTCGAACGCAAGCGCCTCTTGAAGCTGCTGCTCCCGGGCGCGGGTGCGGTGCGCTACGCCGATCACGTCGAGCGCGAAGGCGCGGCGCTGTTCGAGCAGGTGCGTGCGCTCGGGCTCGAAGGCGTCGTGGGCAAACGCATCACCTCGACGTACGTCGCGGGCCGCAGCCCCGAGTGGCTGAAGATCCGCACCGAGCACACCGCCGATTTCGCGATCGTGGGCTACACCGAGCCGGAGGGCGCGCGCGTGGGCTTCCGCGCGCTGCACCTCGCGACCTGGCGCGATGGCGGGCTCGTGTACGTCGGCCGCGTGGGCACCGGGTTCGACGACGAGACGCTCGCGCGCCTGCGCAAGGAGCTCGACCTCCGCCTACGCGACGAGCCTGCGTTCAGCGGCGAGGTGCCGTCGACGCAGCATCGCTGGGTGACGCCGCAGCTCGTCGCCGAGGTGCGCTTCAAGCACGTGACCGACGACGGGCTGCTGCGTCATCCGGTGTTCCTGCGCTGGCGCACCGACAAGCCGATCGAGGAGTGCACGCTCGAACGTCCCGACGGTGCCGTGGTGCCCGCGGCGATCGTCGAGACGGACGATGACGAGGTCCCGCAGGAAGAGGTGAAGCTCGACGCCGCCCGGCGGGTCGTGATCTCGAACCCCGACAAGGTGTTCTGGCCCGACGACGGCATCGTGAAGCAGGACCTCGTCGAGTTCTACCGCGCGGTGTCGCCTTGGTTGCTGCCGTACCTGCGCGATCGTCCGCTCGTGCTCACGCGCTTTCCCGACGGCATCACCGGCAAGTCGTTCTTCCAGAAGAACGCGCCGCCCTACATCCCCTCGTGGATCCGCACGAAGACGATGTGGAGCGAGCACGCGGGCCGCGAGATCGAGTACTTCGTGTGCGACGAGCCCGAGTCGATCGCGTACGTCGCCAACCTCGCGACGATTCCGTTGCACGTGTGGGGCAGTCGGCTCGCCGATCTGCAGCACCCCGACTGGTGCATCCTCGATCTCGATCCGAAGGGCGCGCCGTTTCCCGACGTCGTGCGGATCGCCCGTGAGATCGAGACGCTGTGCGCGGAGATCGGCATGCCCGCGTTCCTCAAGACCAGCGGCTCGACCGGCCTGCACATCCTCATGCCGCTCGCACGGCAGTGCACCTTCGACCAGTGTCGGCAGCTCGGGGAAATCCTGGCCCGCGTGATCGTCGGCCGGCTCCGCGACATCGCGACCGTCGAGCGCCATGTGCCGTCACGACGTGGTCGCGTCTACATCGACTACGGCCAGAACGGCCACGGACGGCTGCTGGTCGCGCCGCTGTCGGTGCGCCCGCTGCCGCGCGCGCCGGTGTCGACGCCGCTGCGCTGGGACGAGCTGCATCCGGACCTCGATCAGCACACGCTCAACATGTCGACGGTCGTTGCGCGTCTGCAGAGTGTGGGGGATCCGATGCGATCGGTGCTCGAGCTGCGGCCCGACCTCCCCGCGATCCTCGCGCGCTTGTTGCCGCTCGCGAAGTGAGCGTGATGACGCATCGATCGGTGCGGCGGCATGTCCGTCGGATCGTCGGAGCAACGCATCGATCACGGGTGTAACGCATTGCGTGACCGCAACACGGACGCGATCGTGGCAAACTTCGGAGATCATGCACACGGCACGACCGCCCGCGCTTTGCAGGGCTTTCGTTGCGTGGACGGCAGCGGAGCGATGGAACGACGTAGGTCGAGGCGCCACATCCTCTGCATCGATCTGACGATCGATGCAGGCGACGACGATCAACTCTTCACGGGCAAGCTGCTCGACATCTCGAGCACCGGTATGTACGTGGTCATCGACGCGGTGATCGGAACGAAGCGACTCGGACGACTGAGCTTCTCGACCGACGCCGATGAACGCCGTTGCCACGCGTTCGGTCGCGTGGTGCGCTACGTGTTCGGCGAGCACGACACCGGCGTCGGGCTCTCGTTCACGGAGCACGACGGCGGCTTCGAGCAGTGGCTCGCGACCTTCGACGACGTCACCGAGACCGGACGCGCCCGCGTCGCGCAGCTGCTCAAGGACGTCTTGCTGCGGCTGCGCTGAGCGGCGTGCGAGACTCGCGGCCGTGCAGCGCGAGCTCCGGATCCCGGTCGAAGGCACGAGCAACGGCGTGTCGGCGCTGCTCGTGCGCCCCGCCGACGCGCACGCGCTCTACGTGCTCGCGCATGGTGCGGGCGCCGACATGCACCACGCGTTCATGGCGGAGATCGCCGATCGGCTCGCGCGCGTCGGCGTCGCGACGATGCGCTACCAGTTCCCCTACACGGAGCACGGATCGCGACGCATCGATCGTCAGCCGCTGTTGCTCGCGACCGTGCGGGCCGCGGTCGACTCCGCGCTCGCGCTCGCCGACGGGCTACCGATCGTCGCGGGTGGCAAGTCGATGGGCGGGCGCATGACCTCGCTCGCCGCCGCCGCAGCGCCGCTGCCCGGCGTGCGCGGCCTCGTGTTCCTCGGCTTCCCGTTGCATCCCGCCGGCGAGCCCGCGACCACGCGCGCCGAACATCTCGCGCACGTTTCGGTGCCGACGCTCTTCGTCCAAGGCACCCGCGACGCGCTCGCCGAGCTCGAGCTCTTGCGTCCGGTGCTGCCGCCGGCCGCGACCCTGCACGTCGTCGCGCACGCCGATCACGGTTTTGCCGTGCTCGTTCGCTCGGGGCGAAAAGCGCCCGAAGTGATGGCCGAGATCGCCGCCGCCGTGGACGCTTTCGTGCGTGGGCTGCCCGACGGGCCGGTGTGACGGGCTCCCCAGCCCGTATCGGCTGCGCTTGACACCGCAAGGACGCAGAAGCGAGGCTGGCGCGCGTCACGGGACCCATGATCGACGTTCGCAAGCCATCCAAACACGAGGGCAAGTTGTTGGTGTTGACGCCCGGCATGGGCGCAGTCGCAACCACCTTCATCGCCGGCGTCGAGTCGGTGCGACGTGGGCTCGCGCGCCCGTTCGGCTCGATCACGCAGCTGCAGACGATTCGCCTCGGTCGTCGCTCCGACGGCCGCCAGCCGCTCATCCGCGAGCTGCTCGATCTGGCCCCGCTCGACGACCTGCAGTTCGCCGGCTGGGACCTCTTCCCCGAGAACGCGTACGACGCGGCGCGCCGCGCCGACGTGCTCGACGCGAAGACGCTCGATCCACTGAAGGGCTTCCTCGAGAACATCGCGCCGATGCCGGCGGCGTTCGAGCGCGAGTACGTGAAGCGCCTCGACGGCCCCAACGTGAAGAAGAAGGCGAACAAGCGCGAGCTCGCCGAGTCACTGCGTCAGGACATCCGCGACGCGATCGCCAAGCACAAGGCCAACCGCGCGGTGATGGTGTGGTGCGGCTCCACCGAGATCCACCTGACGCCGCAGGCGTGCCACGCCGACGTCGCGTCGTTCGAGGCGGGCATGCTCGCCAACGATCCCGCGATCTCGCCGTCGCAGCTGTACGCGTACGCGGCGATCCAAGAAGGCATCCCCTACGCCAACGGTGCGCCGAATCTGTCGGCCGACTTCCCCGCGCTCGAGCAGCTCGCGGTCGCCAACGGCGTGCCGGTGTGCGGCAAGGACTTCAAGACCGGTCAGACGCTGATGAAGACCATGCTCGCGCCGGGCTTGAAGGCGCGCATGCTCGGCATCGCGGGGTGGTTCTCCACCAACATCCTCGGCAACCGCGACGGCGAGGTGCTCGACGATCCCGACAGCTTCCGCGCGAAGGAAGTGACGAAGTCGGGCGTGCTCGACGTGATCCTCGAGCCCCACCTCTACCCCGAGCTGTACAAGGACCTCTACCACAAGGTCCGCATCAACTATTACCCGCCGCGCGGCGATGCGAAGGAGGGCTGGGACAACATCGACATCTTCGGTTGGCTCGGCTATCCGATGCAGATCAAGGTCGACTTCCTGTGCCGCGACTCGATCCTCGCGGCGCCGCTGGTGCTCGACCTGGCGCTCTTCCTCGATCTCGCGCGACGCGCGGGCCGCTCGGGTGTGCAGGAGTGGTTGTCGTTCTTCTTCAAGAGCCCGCACGTCACCGCTGGCCACGTCGCGGAGCACGACCTGTTCATCCAACACTTCCGGCTGAAGAACACGCTGCGCGTCTTCGCCGGCGAAGAGCCCATCACGCACCTGTCCGAGAACTTCGCCGAGTTCTGAGATGGCGGCTTCGCGTAGCGGTGTCGTCCTCGCGGCGGGGCTCGGCTCGCGTTTGCGTGAGCGCGACGACGATGTGATCAAGCCGCTGATGCCCGTCGGCGGCGTGCCGATGGTGTTCCGCGCGCTGCGTCAGCTCGAGCAGGCCGGCTGCGACGAGCTCGTCGTCGTCATCGGTCACCGCGGCGCCGAGCTGCGCGCCGCGATCGCAGCCGCCGCGCCCACCGTCGCGCCGATCGTCTTCGTCGAGAACCCGCGCTACCAGCTCGCCAATGGCGTCTCGCTGCTCAGCGCGCGCCCTGCCCTCGCGCCGACCTTCGTGGTCGCGATGGCCGATCACCTCGTCGGCCCGTCGGTGATGGCGCTCGCCCGTGCGCATGTCCCGGATCCGGACGGTGCCACGCTGCTCGTCGACCGCCGCGTCACCGAGGTGTTCGACCTCGACGACGCGACGAAGGTCGAGAGCGACGGCACCCGCCTGCGCACGATCGGCAAGCAGATTGCCCGCTACGACTGCATCGACGTGGGTGTGTTCGTGTGCAGCCATGGCCTGCTGGATGCGCTGCAGGGCGTGCTCGACCGACGTGGTGATGCCTCGCTCTCCGAAGGGGTCGCTGCGCTCGCCTCCACCGACAAGATGGCCGTACTCGATATCGGCGACGGCTTCTGGCAGGACGTCGACACGCCCGAAATGCTCGCGCACGCCGAGCGCTGCATCGCCGCCGGACTGGTATAGTCGACGGCCCGCGATCGCGGGATCGGAGGCGGGGCGATGGCGCAGGGATCCGGGAGAGGCGGCCGCGGTGGCGCGAACGATGGTGAGCGCCAGGACGATTCGTTCGCGGCGGCGCTGCAAGCCGTGCGTGCGGCTCCCGAACGTCCCGAGGCGTGGTCGCATGCCGAAGAGCTCGCCGATGCGCTGCAACGTCCCGACGATCTCGCCGCTGCGTACCGCGAAGTGCTCGACGGTCAGCTCGCGCGTCCGGTTCGCCACGAGGTCGCACGCCGTGCGGTGAAGTTCCACGACGAGTGGTTCGGCGACAACACCGATGCGATGGCGCAGCTGCTCGATCGCATCATCGAGCTCGATCCCGAGGCGAGCTGGGCGTTCGAGCGCCTCGTCGTGGTGCTCACGGTGGCCGAGCGTTGGGATGCGTTGCTCGACGTCTACGACCGCGCGCTGTCGCTGGCCGATCCGGTGCGTCGTCGCCAGCTCCTCGACGATGCCGGTCACCTCGCGAAGGACTTCGCCAACGATCCCGGTCGCGCCGTCGACTACATGATGCAGCAGCTCGAGCTCGAGCCCGGCGATGCGAATCTCATCGCCAGCATCGAGCGCCTGCTCGAGCGCCAGCATCGCTACGAAGACTTGATCGAGCTGTGGCAGGCGCGCGTGCCCGAGCTGCCCAACCTCGAGGCCCGCCACACGCGGATCCGCATCGCGACCACCTTCATCGATCACCTCGATGCGCCCGGGCCCGCGCTCGAAGAGCTGCGTGCGCTGGTCGACGAGGCGCCCGGTCACGCCGAAGGTTGCGTGCAGCTCGAGCGCATCCTCGCGATGGATGCCGCACCGCACCAGGTGCGCATGGGCGCGCTCGCGCTCCTGCGCACGAGCTACGAGTCGGTCGACGACGACGCCAAGGTCATCACCGCGATCGAGCGCGCGCTCGGCTTCGCGGAGCCGGGCGAGCGCATCGGCCTGCATCGCGATGCCGGTGCACGGCTCGCGATCGCGGGGCGCGGGCCCGAGGCCATCGCCCACTACGCGACGCTGTTGAAGCTCGAGCCCACCGACGCCGACGCGCGCAAGCAGCTGCGCCAGCTCGCCGGGCCCGCGGGGCTGCACGCCGATTTCGCGGCCGCGCTGGTCGACGCGGCGGTGAACGCCGAGCCCGCGCAACGCATGGCGTTGCGCTTCGAAGCCGCGCAGATCTACGCGCAAGCGCTCGATCGCCCCGAGCAAGCCGTCGAGCTGCTCGGTGCGGTGGTCGACGACGGCGACGCCGATCGTGCGCTGGCATTGTCGGCCGCGCACCAGCTCGGCGAGCTGCTCGCGCGTGCCGGTCGCAACCTCGAGCGCCTCGGCGTGCTCGAGCGGCTCGCGGATCTCGAGCACTCGTCGTCGCTGCGCCGCCAGGTGCTCGGCGAAGCGGGGCGGCTCGCCGATGCGCTCTCCGATCCCGATCGCGCACTGTCGGCCTACGCGCGCCGGCTCGCCGACGATCCCCGCGATCGCGACGCGCTCGATGCCACCATCGGCGTGCTCGAGCGCGCGGGTCGACACGCGGACCTGGCCGCCACGCTCTCGCAGCGCGCCGATGCCACCGAGCTCGCGCAACAACGCCGCGCCGATCTGGTGCGCCGCGCACGGTTGCTCGCCAACGAGCTGTCGTCGCCGGCGGAAGCGATCGATGCGTGGCTCGCGATCCGTCGCGAGTTCGGCGACGAGCACGACACCGTCGATGCGCTCGACGACTTGCTCGCCGGGGCCTCGCGCTCCGACGAGCGCGCCACCGTGGCGGCTGCGGCCGCGACCTCGCTGCGCGATCGCACGTGCCGATTGCTCGTGCGGCTCGGTGACGTGCGTCGCACCGCGCTCGCGCAGCACGAGCCGGCGGCGGCGGCCTACGCCGATGCGCTCGCGATCGATCCCGCCGATGCCGGCGCGAAGGCGGGCTTGCGCGCGCTGCTCGACGATCCCGCGGCCGCACGCCCCGCTGCGAACGCGCTCGCGAGCGCGTTGCGTCGCACCGGCGATGGTGCGGGTCTGCTCGAGCTCGTCGACGTGCGCGTGCGCCTCTGCGACGACCCGCGCGCGGCGATCGTGGTGTTGCGTGAGGCGGCCGCGCTGCAGGAGCAGCAGGCCGGCGAGCCGGTCGCTGCGCTCGAAGCGATCGCGCACGCGTTCACGCTCGATCCCACCGACACCGGGCTCGAGCACGAGATGCTGCGACTCGGCGCATCGGCGGGTCGCTGGGATCTCGTCGCCGACGCCTACCACACCGCCACTGCGGTCGCGGCCCATGCCGCGCGTGCGGCCCACCTGCACCTCGGCGAAGGTCGCATCCGCGAGCGCGAGCTCGGCGATGCCGCGGGCGCGACGCGTGCGTACGCGGCCGCAGCCGCCCACGATCCCGAGTCGATCGAAGTACAGCGCGCGCTCGTGCGCGCCGGCGCAGCGGCGGGCGATTGGAAGGCCTCGACGCGCGGTGCGATCGCGATCTGTCACGCGCGCGAAGGTGTCGACGACGAAGCGCTCACTGCACTCGAGATCGCCGCAGATGCCACCGACAGCTGGCCCGCGCTCGTCGCTGCGTTCGAGCGCGAGCTGGCCGATGCGACCCGGCTGCCCGCTGCGATCGCACGCGACCTCGAGCTCGCGTCGGCACGTTGGCAGCGCGATCGCGTGGGCGATCCGGCCGCGGCACGCGAAGCGGCGGCCCGCGCCGTCGCGCGCACCCCCGATCACGCGCAATCGCTCGAGCTGCTCGCGCAGCTGCAGCGCACCACCGAGGATGCCGGGCTGGTCGCGACGCTGCTGCGGCTCGACGGTCTGCAGGCCGACGACACCGTGTGGCTGCGCGAGGCCGCGGAGCACGTCGTCGCGGCCGAGCCCGACTCGCCGCGCGCGCGCACGCTCGCGGCCCAGCTCTATCGCAAGGCCGCGCGCCTGCTCGAGCTCGAGGGCACACAGGCCAGCGCGCTGCGGCGCGAGACCACCACGTGGGCGCTCGGTCACTGGGTCGACGCCGCGCTCGCGGCCGGCGATCGCCGAGGCGCCGTCGATGCGCTCTTGCAAGCCGCCGAGCTGCCGCTGCCGCGCGAGCAGGTGCTCGAGCTCCGCCTGCGTGCGGCGCGGTTGTGCATCGATCTCGACGAGCGCGCGCGCGCGATCGATCTGATGCGCGAGGTGTTGGAAGAGCGCCGCGACGATCGCGAGCTCATCGCCGAGCTCGCCGCGTTGTGCGAGCGCGAGCAACGGATCCTCGAGCTGGTGCACCTACGCACGCGCGAGCTCGATCTCACCGCCGATCGCGATCGTCGGCTCGCGCTGCGGCTCGAGCTGTCGCGCCTGGTCGGCGAGCTCGAGCGCCGCGGCGGTCGCGTCGAGTCGCTCGAGCGCAACCTCGCCGAGCGTGCCGGTCACCCCGCATCGGTCGACGCGCTCTCCGAGATCCTCGCGGACAAGGGCCGCCACGGCCAGCTCTGCGAGATCCTCGAGCAGCAGGCCGCGGTGCTCGAAGGCACCACCGAGGGCGACCGTGCGGCCGAGCTGTGGGCGATGGCCGCGAAGATCGCGGAGGAGCGACTGGCCGACAACGACCGCGCGATCGCTGCGTTGTCGCGACAGGTCGAGCTCGTGCCTGCGCACGAGGCCCTCGACGCGCTCGCGCGCCTGCATGTCGCGAAGAACGAGCCCGCCGCGGCGGCCGCGTGTCTGCAACGTCGGCTCGCGACCACCGAAGCCGGAAATCGCGTGCCCGTGCTCTTGCGACTCGGTCGCGCGCAGCTGCAAGCCGATCGCGAGGCCGAAGCGATCGCGACGCTCGAGGCCGCGTTCGCGGAGGCCCCGAAGAACACCGAGGTCCGCAAGCTGTTGCTGCGGCTCTACCGTGCGCGCGAGCAGTGGGAGCAGCTCGCCCATGCGCTCGCGATCGCGGCCGAAGCGGTCGGCGATCCGCCCACCGTCATCGCGTATGCGCGCGAGGCCGCGGAGATCTACGGCGATCGGCTGGGCACGCCGGACAAGGCCGTGCAGGTGCTCGAGCGCGCGCTCGCGTTGGGCGAGCCCGATCGCGAGCTGCGTGCGCGGCTCGGCGAAGGCCTGCGCGTCGCGGGTCGCACTGCGGAAGCGAAGGCGCTGCTCGAAGATCTCGTGGCCGCCTACGGCCGTCGGCGCTCGCCCGAGCGCGCGGCGGTGCACCTGCAGCTCGGTCGCGTGCTGCATGCACAAGGTGATCGCGCCGCGGCGATCGATCAGCTCGAGCTCGCCGCGGGCATGGACGCCGCGAACCCGGCGATCATGTTGACGCTCGCGCAGACCGCACGCGAGGACGGCCAGCTCGATCGCGCCGAGCGGGCCTACCGTGCGCTGCTCATGCTCGTGCGTCGTCCCGCCGGCGAGGCCGATGCGGTGAGGAGCCCGTTCGGCGCCGCACAGACGTTGGTCGAGCTCGCGTCGATCGCCGCCGAGCGCAAGCAGGACGCGCGCGCGCAGGAGCTGCTCGAGTCGGCGCTCGAAGCCCTGCGCAACAACGACGACGAGGCCCCTGCCCTGCAGCAACGGCTGCGGGATCGTGGCGAGCACGAGCTGCTCCAACGCGTGCTCGAGGCGCGACTGCAGCACGTCGACAACCGCCGTCGTCGCGCCGAGGTGCTCGCGGAGCTCGCGGGCTTGTACGAGCACCACCTCGGCGACACCGCCAAGGCGCTCGACCTCGCGCTGCAGGCGATCGGTGCCGATCCCGGCAGCCCGCCGTTGCACGATCGTGCCCGCGCGCTCGCGGAGGCGCAGGGCGAGCTCGCGCGCTACGCCGACGAGCTCGAAGGCTTGCTCGACAAGGCGCGTCGCACCTCGGACGTGCACGTGCGCTGCGAGCTGCTCTTGCGCCTCGGCGAGGTGATGGAGAAGGACAAGGGCGACTGGGATCGCGCCGCCGATCTCTACGCGCAGGCCGAAGGTACCGGCGTGCGCGAGGTCGACGTGTGGCGTGCATCGGCCCGCGTCGCGGCCGCGCGAGGCGACAACGCCGAGCACCTGCGCATCCTCGAGCGCCTCGCGGCGATGGGTGAGCAGGCCGCGGAGACGCGTGCCGACGCGCTGTATCGCATGGCCGAGGTGCAGCTCGCCGATCCCGAGACCACCACCGTCGGCATCGCGACGCTGCACGAAGCGCTCGCCACCGATGCGAAGCCCGAGCGTGCGGCGCGGATCCTCGTGCGCGCCACCGATCCCGAGCAAGCGGCCCCGCGCGCCGATCTGCTCGGGCTCTTCGAGCAGGTCGCACGCAAGTCCGGCGACGAGGCCACGGTGTTGCTCGCGCTCGAACGCAAGGTCGCGCTGCCCGACGTCGATCCGGATCAGGTGCGCGAAGCGGTCGAGCTCGCGCAGCGGCGCGGCCAGGGTGATCGCGCCGAGGTGATGATGTTGCGCGCGGTCGAGCTCGGCAACGCGATGCTCGACGGGGCTGCGCGCATCTCGTGGGCGCTGGTCGGGCTGGCCGAGCATCGACTCGGCGCCGACGACAACGATGGCGCGGTGAAGTGGTTCGTCGAGGCCGCGGCCGTGTGTCCGCCCGCCGACCTGCTCGCGCTCGCGCAACGCATCGCCGAGGCCGTCGGCGACGATCGCGAGCGCGTGCGCCTGTACGAGGCGCTGCTCGAGCGCGATCCGGCGCTGCGTGGCGCGTGGGAGCCGCTGGCCGAGATCCACCGCAAGACCGGCGACACCGCGCGCTTGCATCGGTTGGTCGACGAGACGCTCGACTCGCTCGACGGCACCGCCGAGCGCAACGCGATGCGCTTGCAGCTCGTGCACGCGCTGCTCGAGCTCGGTGACCCGCGCGGCGAGGCGGTCGACGTGCTGCGCGAAGTGCTGCGCGAGGATCCCGATCACGAGGAAGGCCAGCGCATGCTGCTCGAGGTGCTCGAGCGCAGCGGTCGCGGCGACGAAGTGGTCGAGCTGCTGCGCTCGCAGCTGCTGGCCGATCAGGAGCGCAACGATGGTCCGGCGGTGGCCCGCGCCTCGCTGTCGCTCGCGCGTCGCGTCGTCGGCAACGATCGCGAGGACGCGCTCTCGCTGGTGCGCACCGGCCTGCAGTTCGCCCCCACCGATCGCGATCTGCTCTACGCCGTGTGCGAGTGGCTCGATCCCGAGGAGCAGTTCGACGAGCGCGCCGACGCGATCGAGCGCCTCGTCGAGCTCGAGCCCGCCGATGTCGCGGTCGGGCTCGCGACCGAGCTGGCCGACGGCTACGCCGCGCGCGGCGATCAGGACAGCGAGCTGCGCACGCTCGTGCTCGGCTATCGCCGACAGCCGCAGCAAGAGGCGATCCGGCTGCGGCTCGAGCGGGCCTACGAGGGCCGCGGCGACTACCGCGGCATGGCCGAGATGCTGCGCACCGCATCCGAGCACGAGCAGGATCCCGCGCTGCGCAACGCGATCCTGCGCCAGGCCGCGACGATCCATCGCGAGCTGCTCGGCGATCCCGAGGCTGCGGTCGCGATCCTCGAGCGTGCACGCGCGCTCGCACCCGACGACGTGTCGCTCGGGCTCGAGCTGGTGTCGGCGCTCGCATCCGCGGGCCGACACGAGCACACGCTCGCGCTGCTGGGCGAGCTGATCGCGGCCGCCGACGGTGACGAGCTGCGCCTGCAGCTGCTCACCACGCGCGCAGAGCTGCGGTTGCAAGGCAACGATCTCGTCGCGGCGATCGAGGATCTCGAGGCCGCGACGGCGCTCTATCCCGCCGGCAGCGCAGCGACCCTCACGATCGCGCTCGAACGCCGACGCGAGGAGCTCCAGGCCAGCGGTGGCGGCGAGCCCGAGCGCGCGGTGACGCTGCGGCTCGTCGAGGTGTTGCTCATGCAGGATCGCCGCGACGAAGCGCGCGACTTGCTGCTCGAGTGGGTCGATCGCGAGCGCAAGGACGCCGCCGCGCTCACGCTCTTGCAAGAGCTCGACACGATCGACGAGCGCTGGGACGCGGTCGCGAAGACATCCGCGCGCCTGGTCGCGATCGAGTCGGCCGAGGCCCAGGTGCAGGCGGCGCTGCGGCTGTCGTACGCGTGTCAGCAGATGGGCAAGCCCGAGGATGCGCGTGCAGGGCTCGAGCACGCGCGGCGCAAGCAACCGGGCAGCCGCGAGGTGCGTGACGAGCTGGTGCGGATCTACGAGCTCGTCGGAGCCGACCGCGAGCTCGCGAAGCTGCTCGCCGCGCAGGCCGAAGAGACCGAAGACAACGACGAACGCGCCGAGCTGATGCGACGCGCGGCCGAGCTCTTCATCGCGCAGGGCGACACGGAGACCGCGTTGCCGCTGGTGCGCAGCGTGCTCGAGGCGCATCCCGAAGATCCACGCGCGACCGTGACGTTGGCCGACGCCTATCTCGCGCTCGGCGAGGTGCTCGAGGCCCAGGCCCTGCTCGACGGTGCGTTGGCCGACGGCAGCAAGCGCAAGCCGCCCGAGCTCGCGTTGCTGCACCATCGTCGCTCGCGCGCCGCCGGTGCACGCGGTGCGCACGACGAGCAACTCAACGATCTGCAGGTCGCGTTCGGACACGACAAGAACAACGGGCAGGTCGCAGCCGAGCTCGCCGATCTCGCCGAGGCGCTCGAGCAGTGGGAGCTCGCAGTTCGAGTGCTGCGCACGATCACGCTCATCGACGGCGACTGCCCGATCTCGCGCACCTCGGCGTTCCTGCGCCAGGCCAAGATCGCGTACCGCCGCGGCGATCGTCAGCGCGCGGTGTTGTGGGCGCGCAAGGCCAAGCACGAAGGGCCCGACTCGCCCGAGGTCGCCGAGTTCATGGCCGAGCTCGGCGAGAGCTGAGCGTCACGCGAGCGCGACCCACCGACCGGGGCTCGGCTCGGCGACGAGCCCGAGCGCCTCGGCTTCGAACAACACGATCGCCGCGAGTGGCCCGCCGAGCTGATCCAACGTCGCGCCGGCTCCACCTGCGGCGCGCAGTCGTTCGCGCAGCTCGGCGAGGTGCGGCGGCCAAGCTCGCGCGCGCGCGCGGCCGTCGAGCCACGCCGCGAGCGCGTCGTCGTCGTCGATCGCGAACGCATGCGCGCCGGCACCGATGAGCGCCGCACAGCCGCGCGTACCCGGCACCGCGGCGAGCTGCTTGTTCGCACGCAGCGCGAGCTTGCCGGTGGTCTCGCTACCCGAGCGCAGCTCGGCCTGCAGGACGACGCATGCGTCGACCAGCGCGATCACGATCGCGTTGCGACTCACGAACGTCGCGCGCGTCGGGGTCGCGCCGCGCGGGCGCGCGAACAAGAGCCCGCTGTTCGCTCGCGCAGCGATCGCCGCGAAGAGCTCGGCGTGCACCGACGGATAGACGCGATCCGGACCGCACGGCAGCACCGCGAGCTGCGGCACATCCTGCGCGAGCGCGGCGCGATGCACCGCGGCATCGACCCCGATCGCGCCACCGGAGACGATCGTGAAGCCCCGCGCGTGCGCGGCCGCGACCAGCCCGGGCACGCGGGCCGTCAGCGCATGCAGGCTCGCGCGCGCCCCCACGATCGCGAGCCGCGGCCCGGCGGGCAGCGTTCCGGCCAGCTCGAACGCCCCGCGAAACCCCAGCTCCGCCCGTCCGATCGGTCGCGTGCGATGCACGAGGGAGCCAGTCGACCGCGCGTCCCGAAGCGTTGCAGCCCCGCGGCGATCCGCGACCCTGCGGGCTCGTGATACGGTTTCGCCATGATTCTGGGCTGGACCAAGTGGATGGGTGCGATGGGCATGGTGGCTGCGTTGGCGACGGCGTGCAGCGACGACGGCGTACCGCAGAGCGGCGAGTCGAGCGACGGCTCTACCGGCGCGGCGACGACCGACGACGTCACGACCACGCAGACGGGCACGCTGACGACGACGGACACGACGATGACGTCGGGCAGCGAAGAGACGAACGCGACCAACGTCGACACGACCGGTCCGGTGACCGACACCACCGGGAGCAGCTCCGACGACACGAGCTCGTCGGGCGCCGGTGACACGTCGAGCGACAGCTCCAGCGACACGTCGAGCGACAGCTCCAGCGACAGCTCGAGCAGCGATGCATCGAGCGAGTCGTCCGGCAGCACCGGCGAGGCGATGGTCACCGAGTACGACGGCACGTGGACCGGCATGTGCGAAGGCCTCGGCATGGTCGGCGGCACGCTCACCGTTTCGATCGCCGACGACGGCACGGTCGAAGGCACGTTCGAAGGTGCCGACTCCGGCACGTTCGACGGCACGGTCGACGGCAGCGGTGCGATCACTGCGAGCGGCAGTGGCATGGCTGCAGGTCCGGCCACCTTCGACGGTCAGATCGACATGGGCGGCGACATCGACGGCACCTGGGACGCCCCGATGTTCTCGTGCTCCGGCACGTGGGTCGCGTCGCCGGTGTAGCTACTCGAGCTCGCCGCCGAGCTTCACCTTGCCACCTTTGGCTTCGGCGGTGCCCTTCGCGCTGCTGTCCCGGCGGCGGCGTCGGCCGTCGCCCTCGTCGTCGAGCTTCTGCCGGCCCGCGAGATCGCGGCCGCGCAGCTCGACGTGATCGCCACGCTCGATCTCGCGGCGTGCGTACACCGTGGCGCACAGCGCCGTGTCGGGCTGGGTCTGCAGCACGACCAGCGAGCCGATGACGCGACGCGGCCAACCGTCTTCGTAGGGGATCTGATCGCGCTTCTTGCTGCGCTTCGCGACGTACTCGTCGCCCTTGCGCACGACCTCGAGCATGTTGCCGCTCTCGATGCCGCTGTTGCTGCCGAGATTGATCACGACGAACTGCGTCTCGCCGACGAGCACGTGATCGCCGAGCAACGAGTAGCGCGCCTTGCTCGACTTGCGGACGTTCATCGGGCCCGCGTCGTTGAGCGTCGCGACCACCACGCCGCCGGCGGACTCGTCGGACTCGACCTCGTCGACGCGCTTGAACTGGCGGCGCAGCGGGCCCACGCGATAGCCACGCTCGACGGGATTCACCGCGGTGACCACGGTGCCCTCGGCCATCTTGCGTGCGATCGACTCGACCTCCACCTCGCCCATGATCTGGACGATGTAGCCGAGCACCTTCTTGTCCTTCATGTCGCGGACCTTGCGCTGGGGCGCGTACACAACGAGCCGCTCGCCGCGGACCGGCGGGTGCTTGCGGTCGTAGCTCATGTACACGGTGTCGAGCGTCGACATGAGCACGTTCGCGTCGGCGCCACCCGTGATCTTCATCGCCGTCTCGAACTCGGCAGCGTCGACGAACGCGGTCTGGTTGAGCAGATAGCTCTCGTCCTCGGCGCCGTCGGGCACGCGCGTCTTCGAGTAGCGCAGGTTGGGCCCGTCGTCGCCGCCACCGCGGCCGCGCGGGCCTCGACGCGGGTCGTACAGCCGCACGCGATCACCCGGGAAGATCCAGTGCGCGTTGGTGATGTGCTCGTTGTACGACCACAGTCGCGGCCACGCGTACGGATCGTTCAAGTAGTAGCCCGAGATGTCCCAGAGCGTGTCGCCGTCTTGCACGACGTGCACGTCGGGAATCGGCTCGCCGTAGTCGTCGTCGGGATCGTCGTAGCCGCCACCGATCTGGTAGCCGTCGACGAGCTCGCCGTCCGCACCGTACGAGCGCGCCGTGGAGCCGTAGGTCTGATCGCCACCGCCCGCGCCTTTGCGCGACGCATAGTCGGGATCGGCGGTGCTGCCGGGATCGTTGGGCGCATTCGCAGGCGGAGTGCCGAATGCGGCATCGAGCGCCTGCGATCGCTGCGCGCCGACACTGCCCGCACGCGAACGCGTGCCCGCGCCGGTGCCGGGCGAGGTCGCGCCGTCATCCGGTACCTCGGCACCGGGCTGCGCGTGGGATGGACGCGCCGCGAAGAGCAGCGGCACGATCATCGAGAAGAGCAGGGATCTTCGCTTCGCCATCTCAGCTCCCCAGCTCGTCCAGTCGCTTGCGTGCGATGTCGCTGGCACCCGCGTCGGGATATGCAGCGACGAGCCCGGACAACACGTCCTTCGCGTTCTCGGAATCGCCCAGCTTTCCGTAGCAGAGCCCGATCTTCAGCAGCGCATCCGGAGCCTTGTTGCCCCCGCCATAGCGCTCGACCACCTCGGTGAACGCCGCGAGCGCGTCGTCGAACTTCTCTTGATCGTACGCCGCTTCGCCCTTCCAGTAGAGCGCGTTGTCGGCGTAGTCGTGTTTGCCGTGCTCGCGTGCGAAGATCGCGAAGGCTCGCTCGGCGCCCGCGATCTGTCCGGCCTTGTAGAGCGCCATCGCGGTCTCGTACTCGGTGAGGATCGCGTTGCCGGCCGCATCGCGTGCCGGACGATCGGGACGCTTCGGCGCCTTCGTCTTGGTGAGCTCGACGAGTCGATCGCCGACGAGGCGATACGACGCGCCGCCGCCCGTGCTCGGCGTCGGCGTGTCGGCGACGAACGGCTCGTCTTCGGGATCGGCGACGCCACCCGACCCGGGCATCTCGCCGAGCCGACGTCCGATCGGCCGCGCAGTCTTCTTCGGCGATGGCTCGTCGTCGGGCGACTCCGCGCGCGGTGGCGAGAGGCGCACGACGGGCAGGTCGCGATCGTCGGGCAGGCCATCGCCACGCGCGACCTCGTGCTCGAGTCGCACGATGCGATCTTCGAGGTCCGACACCTTGCGGCGCAGGCTCTGGTTGTCGCGACGCAACGCCTGCACGTCCTCGTCGGGCTGCTTCGGGGCTTGGTCGCGCGCATGCGCGCAGCCCACGCAGAGGCATGCAATGGCAAGCAGACGTGGACCCAGCGTGGGCATCTCGCCGAAAAAGGCTAGCAACGCATCGAGGGCATCCGCAAAAAACCTCGCTTTCCCCCATGCGACCGTCGTCGACAGCGCTTCACACGCCCACGGCTTTGGGCGAAGCTGATGCGCCGTGAATCGCTCCTCCACCGCGCCCGTCTCGCTCGGCATCGTGCCTGGATTGCATCGAATTCGTCCGCTCGTCTCCGCGCTCGCGCTCGTCGGCGCCGCCCTCGTCGGCGGCAAGGCCCACGCCGTCGACGACATCGGCCCGCAAGGTCGGCTGGTGCAGATGACGATCAACGGGGCCGGCAGCGACGACTTCGCGACGCATCACGGCAGCATCGTGGTGCGGCACGGTGGCAAGAGCGAGGTGTACACGTGGGGCGGCACCGCGTGTCCGGCCTCCAAGCTGAGCGACGCGCAGATCGGTGCGCTCGAGAGCGCCTTCCACAACCGCAATCGCACGCTCGTCCGACCGCGCTACAAGCCCGGCGACGTGAAGGACACGCGCTGCCTCGTCGGCTTCGAGCTGACCGGCGGCTGAGCGCGCGCGGAGGTCGGTGAGCGCGTTCGAGCGGACGATCGCGCGACTGTCCGATCGCTTCGCGTTGCCGCGGATCGATCCGGCCGCGCCGTGGCTGCGTGCGCGTCGCATCATCGCGGCGCGGCTCGTGCTGGCGCTCGCGCGCGAGCGGCTGATCGACGCGCAGCTCGAAGGCGGCGCGCTGGCGATCGCGAACGGGCCGGCGCTGCCACTGCGTCGCGTGCGTGCGCTCGAGCTGCACGCGCCCGAGCTCGACGGCGATCGCGATCCACTGCTCGACGATCCACTGCGCAGCTGGACCGCGCTCGCCGCTCGGCTCGCATTGTCCGACGACGTGGTGCGACGCATCGCGATCGAGCTCGCCGACGGCGTGCCTCGGCTCGCACTCGCGCTGTGGATCGTCGAGCTGCGTGCGCGCGAGCCCGCATCGCTCTTGCGTCTACGCGCTGCACCGCCGCAGCGCGATGGCGAGGATCTGGTCGCGATCGGCCACCCGTGGCATCCGATGACGAAGATGCGGCTGGGGCTCTCGTGGACCGAGAACCTGCGCTACGCACCCGAGCTGCTCGCGCGCGCGCCGATCGCCGCGCTCGACGTGCCGCGCGCGCTGGCGCGGATCTCCGGAGATGCGATCGCACGGCTCGCGCCGACATTCGGTACGGCAACGGGTGATCGCGTGCGCGTGCCGGTTCACGCCGCGCAGCTGCGACGGCTGTCCACGCGCCTGCCCGCCGACGTGTGGCGCGCGCTCGCGATCGTGCCCGGCCCGCCCGTGCACGCGCGCGCGCTGCTGAGCCTGCGCACCGCGGCCATCGCCGACGAGCCGCTCCACGTGAAGCTCGCGCTCGACGTGCACACCACGAGCGCGCGTCGCATCGTGTCGCCGATGAGCGTCGCGAACGGTCCGAAGATCTCGGCGCTGCTCGCCGCGATCGCCCGCGCCGATCCGCTGACGGCGCAGGGCATCGACGTCATGTCCGAGCCGGGCGCGATCGGGCTCGAGCCGGCCGTGGTCGGCGACGTCGCGGGTCAGCTCGGTGCGATCGTGCGCGACGCGTCGATGTGCGACGACGCGATCGTGTGCGCGGCACTCGGCGAGATCGATCACGACGGCGCGCCGGTGATCGATCGGTTGCTCGCCCGCTACGGCGGCGATGGGCTCGCGATGCTCCGCGACTACGTCGGCGTGTTGGTGCCGCCGTCGCTGCGCCTGTGGACTGCCCACGGTCTCGCGCTCGAGCTGCACCTGCAGAACGTGCTCGTGCGCGTCGCCGACGGTCGCCCGCTCGGCTTCCTCGTGCGCGACCTGGGTGGCATCCGGATCCACGGCCCTCGGCTCGCCCGCGCCGGACATGCGCTCGCGCTCGATCCGGCGTCGTTCATCGCGACCGACGACGAGTCGGCGGGCGCGTCGAAGCTGGCGCACTCGCTCGTGCACGCGCACCTCGCCGCGGTGATCGGCGTGCTCGCGGATCGCTGCGGGCTGGACGAATCCGCCGCTTGGGCGATCGTCCGCGACGCGATCGCTGCGTGCTTGCAGACGTGGTCGATCGTACCCGCGTTGGGCGACGCCTGTGCCTTCGATCGCGCCCACCTGCTCGCCGCGCGCGTGCAGGCGAAGGCGCTGCTGCGCATGCGCATCGAGGATCGCAGCTCGGCCTATCGCTTCGTCGAGCTCGCGAATCCGATCGCGGCACACGGCGCGGGTGCGCCGGGCAGCGACAAGCAGTAGGCCACGAACGCCTCGAACACCGGGCGCGACGCACCGACGCTGGGCAGCGCGTGCAGGTGCAGCGCGGGCAACACGTTGACCTCGAGCACGACCGCGCTCGTGGTGTCGGCCGCTGCACGGAACGCTTCGATCGGCCCGCGCAGATCGACGCCGCCCACGTCGACCCCGAGCTGGTGGCACGCGGTCTCGGCGTGCGCGATCCAGCTCGGGTGCACCTCGTCGGTGCGATCGATCGTCTCGCTTTCCTCGCCGAGGATCTCCAGCGTCTCGCCCTGCGCGAGCACGCTGTCGTCGGCGAGCTCGCGTACCGCGAGCATCTCGATCGTCGACTCCTCGCAATCGATGCGATCGAACGGCACGAGCGCGGGACTCTGCCAGGTACCCCGCCGCGGATCGGCATCCTGCTCGGCGATGAGCTCGGCGATCGTCCGCACCCCGTCGCCACGCAGCACCGGGCGCTGGATCTCGAGGCTCGCGACGTGACGGCCACCGATCACCGCCATGCGCAGGTTGGTGCCGACGAGGTACGGCTCGAGCAACACCTCCTCGTCGAGATCGAGCGACCGCGCGTACTCGATCGCGCGCGCGAGCGTGGCTTCGTCGCGCACGTCGGCGGTGCAGCCGAGTGCGCGGTTGCCCCAATTCGGCTTCACCACGACGCGGCCGTGTCGGGCGAGGAACTCGCGCGCACGCGGACCTTCGGGATCGTCGCGCTCGTCGAGCAACACCGACGCGACGACCGGCACGCCCTTCGCTGCGATCGCCTCGCGACTGGTGTACTTGTGGTTCGCCAGCGTCTGCGCGACCTGGGTGAGGAACGGCGAGCGCGTCTTCGAGACGATCACGCTGCGATCGCCGAAGGACAGGCGCATCAGCCAGTCGGAGCGCTCGCTGCCGACGTCGTCGCACTGCACACCGAGCGCGGCGGCGGCCTGCGCGATGAGCAGGTTGGTGCGCGAGCGGCTCATGTCGGCGTGCGTCGGAAGCTGACGTGGCGATCGTCGTCCGCACCCGTGATCACGCGCCCCGGCTTCTCGAGCTCGCGTTGCAGGTACGGCGGCAGCTCGAGCAACCCGCGATGCGACGTCGGCGTGATGACGTCGAGCGGGCCGAGCCGCGCGATGCGAGCCGCGAGATCCGGTGGGTCGGCGTCGCGCTCGTGCTTCGACGCGAGCGCGCAGCTCCAGATGCCGTGGAACGACGGCACGTGCAGGTGCATGAACCGCACCCACGGGAACACCTCGAGCAGCGTCGAGCGCACCGTGCGGGCCATGTTCATGTCGTAGGGATCGAGCTCGCCGGATTGCAGCACCAGCATCGCGTCGTCGCGCATCACTCGCGCGACCTCGGCGAAGAAACGCGTGGTGAAGAGCTCGACCGCCGGACCGTCCTCGACCGGGTCGGTGATGTCGAGCAGCACCGCATCGAAGCTCGCGTCGGGGGCCGCCGCGAGCGTGGCTTGGATGGTCTCGTAGCGCAGCTCGACGCGCGGATCGTCGAACGCACCGCGGCTCCACTGCGGCAGGTGCTCGCGGCAGGCCTCGACGACCTCGGGGTCGAGATCGATCGCGAGCACGCGCGCGACGTCGGGATGGCGCAGCACCTCGCGCAACGTCGCGCCCTCGCCCGCGCCGCCGACCAGCACGTCGCGAGGCGCGCCGTGGATCACCAGCGCGGGGTGCACGAACGGCTCGTGGTAGAGCGCCTCGTCGGCCTCGGTAGACTGGATCAGCTCGTCGAGGAACAGGCTGCGCCCGTACGTCGTGGTGTCCGCGATCAGCAGATCCTGGTGGGGCGTCCGCTTCCACACGTGCACGCGATCGAGGCGGCACAGGATGCTGAAGCCTTCGCCCCATGGTTCTTGCAGGATGATGCTCATCGCGCGCTCCTCATCGCTCGACGTTGCGAGCCAGGCTCGGGTATGACTGCTCGCGATGCGCGAGGCAACGCGGCGCACGTTGATCGTCGGTTGGCGCGGCGGCGTCGGCCGAGCCGTGCTCGGTGTGCTCGACGGCCACGCGCTCGCGCAGCGTCGCGCGTTCGTGTTGCTCGACGCCGAGCCGGGTGACGACGGCGCACCGAGTGGCGCGACCGTGTTGCCGGCGGAGCGGATCGTTTCCGACGCGCGCGTGCAAGAGCTCCTGCGCGCGCACGCGATCGACGAGCTCGTCGATCTCGCGGGCCTCGACTGGCGCGACTGCCTCGACGCGTGTGCGGCCACCGGCGCGAGCTATCTGTGCACGAGCCTCGAGCGCTGGACGCCCGCGGCGGGCGTGCTCGACGACGCGGTGTTGCTCGCGAGCGCCGACGCGCCGCGTTGGCCGGGTCGACACCTCGTGGCCGCGGGCATGAACCCCGGCTGCGTCAACGCGCTGGTCGAGATCGCGATCGACGAATTCGCTGCGCGCGTCGGCACGCACGAGCTCGCGCTCGCGGCGATCCACGTCACCGAGCTCGACACCACGCACGCGACCGATGGGCAGCCCGACGGCTTCGCGATGACGTGGGGCGCCTCGCCGTGTCTCGCCGAGCTGCGCGTGTCCCGTGCGCTCGTCGTCGTGGACGGTGAGGTGCACGCCCTGCCCCACGCGCCCACGCAGCACCGCTACCGCGTGCGCTGTGGCGACGAGATCATCGCGGGCTTCGCCGTGCCGCACGACGAGCTCGTGTCGATCGGCGCACGACATCCCGGCACCGAGCTCGCGTACCTCTACTGCGTGCCCGAGCAGGCCGCGCGCTGGCTCGCGACGCACGAC
>DASZPU010001034.1:0-15287 GCA_035550195.1 Nannocystaceae bacterium | reverse complement strand
GGCCTCTACCAAGCGATCCGCAGCGATGCGACGTTCGATGTCGGGCTCGCGTCGGTGCTCGAGGCGGTGCTGCAATCGCCCGACTTCCTCTACCGCATCGAGCGCGGCGAGCTCGACGACGACGGCAATCTGCGGCCCACGGGCCACGAGATGGCGACGCGGCTGTCGTACCTCTTCTGGGGCACGATGCCCGACGACGAGCTCTTCGCGGCCGCGGCGAGTGGCGAGCTCTCGACCGCGGAAGGCGTGCTCGCGCAGGCCGAGCGTCTGCTCGACGACGAGCGCTCGCGTCCAGTCGTCCGCTTCTTCTTCGACAACTTGCTGCCGGTGCAGGGGCTGTCGCAGCTCGAGCGCGACGCCACGCGCTATCCCGCGTACACGCCGCAGGTCGGCGCGAGCATGCGCGAGGAGGCGCACCGGCTGCTGGCCTACGAGATCTTCGAGGGCTCCGGCACGTGGAGCGGTGTGTTGACCGCTCCGCACACGTTCGTCGACGAGAAGCTGGCGACGTTCTACGGCATCGACGGGATCACCGGCGACACCTTCCAGAAGGTCGACCTCGATGGTGAGCAACGGCTCGGCCTGCTCACGCAGGCGGGGATGGTCGCCGGCACGATCCACTCCAACGAGACCAATCCGGTGGTGCGCGGATCGTTCATCGTCCAGAAGCTGATGTGCACCGCGATCCCGCTGCCGACCGGCGACATCCTCGATCAGGTCAAGCCGCCCGATCCTTACTCCGGTGATACCGCGCGCGAGCGCTTCGGCAAGCACAGCGAGGATCCGGTGTGCGCTGCGTGCCATCGCTTCATGGATCCGATCGGGCTCGCGCTCGAGAACTACGACGCGATCGGTCAGTGGCGCGACGAGGAGAACGGCGTGACGATCGACGCGCGCGGCGAGCTCCCCGGGCTCGACGGCACCTTCGACGGCCCGATCGAGCTGGTGTCTGCGATCGCGACCGCCGAGGCGACGCACGCCTGCTTCGCCCACCAATGGTCGAGCTTCGCGTACGGCCGCACGCTCGATGCCGACGATGCGTGTGTCGAAACCGCCGTCGCCGATGCGTTCGTCGCGTCGGGCAGCGACATCCGCCAGCTGCTGCTCGATCTCACCCAGACCGACGCATTCCTCTATCTGCCCATCGCGCCCGAGGAGGACCCATGATCGTGCGACGCATTCCCAGGCGCACGCTGTTGCGCGGGGCGGGCAGCATCGCGATCGCGCTGCCGTGGCTCGAGCTGATGGGCGAGAGCCGCACCGCGCGTGCGGCCGACACCGCGAAGCGCTTCATCTCGGTGTACACGCCGGGCGGCTCGGTGATCGACGACGGCAACGGGCAGAACCGTTGGCGTCCGAGCGGCAGCGAGACCGAGTTCACGCTCAGCCCGATCCTCATGCCGCTTGCGCCGATCCAGCACAAGCTGCTCGTGATGGACGGACTGACGATGGCGAGCGCGCAAGGCGAGCAGCACCAAGCCGGCATCATCGCGTGGCTGACCGGCACCACCCAGCAGGGCTCCGACTACGGCGCGGGGCCGTCGATCGATCAGGTGATCGCGAACACGCTGTCCAGCGACAATCCGATCAAGAGCTTGCAGCTCGCGGTGCGCTGGGGCACCGGCAAGTCGCACGGCCTCTTGCACCCGATCAACTGCGTGAACTTCGAGGACAACGACTCGTTCTCGCCGATCCCACCGCGACTCGATCCGCAGGCGATCTTCACCCAGCTGTTCGGCAGCCTCGACCCCGCCGACTCCGACGAATTCCAGGCCAAGCTCGCGCGCAAGAAGTCGATCCTCGACTACGTCGACCACCGCTTCGGCGCGGTCTCGCCGGCGCTCGGTGCCGCGGACAAGCACAAGCTCGATCAGCACCTCGAGAAGATCCGCGAGCTCGAGCAGTCGCTCGACGACATCGTGATGCCCACGGCGATCTGCCAGCTCCCCGAGAACGTCGACACCTCCGACTACAACCCGACCACCGGGCTCGACTCGACCGACGACGGCTCGGTGGTCGACGCTGGCACCGACGAGGCGATCCCCAAGGTCGGCAAGTTCATGATGGACATGCTGGTGATGGCGCTGGCCTGCGACATCACGTCGGTGGCGTCGCTGCAGTGGACCGACACCGAGGCCAAGCACACCTTCCCGTGGCTCGGGCTCGATCAGCACCATCACTTCTATCAGCACGACGGCGGCTTCCGCCCCGACGAGTGCCAGCAGATCTACACCTGGTACTCCGAGCAGCACGCGTATCTGCTGCAGCAGCTCGATGCGATCGATCTCGGCGGCTCCACGCTGCTCGACGAGAGCGTGGTGTTCTTCGGCAGCGAGCTCGCCCAGCCGCCGTCGCACGACAAGAGCAACATGCCCTTTCTGCTCGCCGGTGGTGGCGGCGGGATGCGGGGCGGACGATTCCTGCGCAACGAGGGGCTCGCGGATCCGTCGCACAACAACCTGCTGGTCGCGATCCTCAATCTGTTCGGCGACGAGCGCACCACCTTCGGCGACCCGAGCTTCTGCAGCGCGCCCTACTCCGGCCTGCTCTGACGGCGTCAGCCGATCTCGAACGAGTAGTCGACTGGGATCGGCGGGCCGTCGTACTTCGGAAAGCGGTGGTCGTAGATCACCTTGCGCAGGCACGGCACGACGCCGCTCGCCTCGAGCGCGGCCGGTGCCTTCGCGTTCACCCCTGCGACCTTGCCGGTCGGCGTGAGCCCGAACTCGAACTCGACGCGGCCGTTGCCGACCGTCACGCCCGCTGCGACGGCGTCGGCGATGCAGCGATCGAAGTCGGGCTCGAGCGCGCGCAGCTGAGACTTCACCGCACCGTCGTCGGGCCGCTCGGTGCCGTCGCCGACCTCGACATCGGCTTTCGGATCGTAGCGCGGGATCTCGCGGTCGGAGATCGGTGACCACGTCGCGCCACCTTCGACTTCGGCACCGCGACCGCGACGCTTGCCCTTGCGACCGCGCTTGGGATCGTCGGGCTCGTCCACGACCGGCGGGACGGCGGGCGCGATGGCGACGCAGCGCCCCGCTTCACAACGCGTGCCGTCGCCGCACACCCCGAAGCACTCCGCGGCGCTCGGCCCCGCGTTGCAGGCCGTCATCGCGAAGAGCCATGCCCATCGCTTCATGCGCGAGACGTTAGCAGACGAAGCGCGGGAACTCGGCGATCGCTTCGCTCGTCGACGCTGCATCTCCGAGCGTAGCGCGCGTGCGATGCGACACCCGCAGATCAGCGCGACGCACGGGCGGTGAACGCGGCGCTCGACAATGCCGCTGCATGTGCCACGTTGTCGCCGAGGTCGATGCGCTTCCTTCGCTCGCGCGAGCTGCTCGGATTGATGCTGGTGACGAACCTCGGCTGCGAGGTGGCGAGCGTCGACGTCGTGCGTCACGGCACCGCGACGATCCCGAAGGACGGCGCGTTCGAGCTCATGCGCTTCCGCGACTTCGAGCTCGAGCTCGGTGACATCGAAGACACGATGGACATCGAGCGCAAGGACGTCTCCGACGCGACCCTCGATCGTCTGTCGCTCGAGGTGCTCTCGCCCGACGATGCCGACCTCTCGTTCATCGACGAGATCGAGGTCTACGCGGAGAGCGATCAGCTCGGCCGCGTGCGCGTCGCGTACCTCGGCGAGGTGCCCGAGGGTGCGACGGAGGTCGAGCTCGAGACCGACGACGTCGATCTGCGCAACTACGTCGCCGCGCCCGAGGTCACACTCGTCGCGGTCATCGACGGCGCGATGCCGGACGTCGACGTGAAGGTGCGCGCGCGCGCGGAGCTCAGCGTCGGAGTGACGCTGCGCGGCGCGTGCAGCCACACGTGAGGGTTCCTTCGGGTCGGTTGTAGCGACCGACGGGCGAGCCCCCGCGAACTCATCGGTCGTCGGTCGATTTCCTGCTAGACCATCAAAGGTGGAGAGCTTCGAGGAGATCGCGGCGCGATATCGGCCCGAGCTGCGCGCGCACTGCTATCGCATGCTGGGCTCGCTGAGCGAGGCCGAGGACGCGGTCCAAGACGCGCTGCTCAAGGCGTGGAAGGGCCTGCCCGGCTTCGAGGGGCGCGCGTCGCTGCGCACCTGGCTGTACCGCATCGCGACGCACACCTGTCTCGATGCACTCGACAAGCGCAATGCGAGGCTCTCGCCGATCGAGCGTTGGGCGGCCGCGAACCCGCGCGCGCCCCTGCCCGCTCCGCTGCCGCCCACCGAGTTCATCGATCCCTATCCGGGTGCGCCGTGGGGCATGGCGATGATGGGCGACGCGCGAATGAGCGAGCGCGAGAGCGTGGCGCTCGCGTTCGTCGCGGCGCTCGAGCGACTGCCAGCGCTGCAGCGCGCGGTGTTGTTGTTGCGCGACGTCATCGAGCTCTCCGCGGCCGAGACTGCGGAGCTGCTCGACAAGACCCCGCAGGCGGTGGAGAGCGCGCTCGAACGCGCTCGCGCTGCGACGGCACGCAAAGGTCCCGCGACGCGCGCGGCCGATCCGAATCTGTTGAAGCGCTACCTCGCCGCGTGGGAGACGAAGGATCCCGACGCGCTCGCGGGTCTGCTCCGCGAGGACGCGCTCATGACGATGCCGCCGTTGCCGACGTGGATCGACGGACGCGCCGCGATCCACGAGTTCGTCGGCGGCTTGATGTCGCAGCTCGGTCCGCTGCGCGGTCGCGTGATCGAGATCGCGGGCGGGCCCGGCATCGCGCTGTGGATGCAACCGCCGGGCGAGTCGCGCTACGTCGCGACCAGCCTGTCCGCGCTCACCCTGCGCGACGACGGCGTCGCGACCATCGACACGTTCCTCGGCCCCGAGCTCTTCGCCCGCTTCGACCTGCCCGCCGAGATCTGAGCCCGCAGTTGGCGACGATCGCAAACTGCGTTGGCGCTCGGTCGCGCACAACGTCGCGTCGTGCTTGCGGTTCGCCGTAGGCGGTGCGCTTGCGAAGGCGACCGGCATGCGCCGCCTGCTCGTCGTATCGACGCTCGTGCTCGCCTGCGCGCAGGCCGACAGCGTGGACCCGATCGACCCGCAAGGACCGACCGCGGTGCTCGACGACCGTCGCGTGCACGTCAACCGTCCGGCACCGCCACCGATCAGCGGCGGCACGCTGGTGCTCGCGCCGAACGGAGTCGCGATCGCCACCGATCCCGATCGCGATCTCGTACACGTCGTCGACGTCGCCGCCAAGGTCGAGCGCTTCGCGATCGCGCTCCTGCCCGGTGACGAGCCCGGGCGCGCGACCATCGACGGCGAAGGTCTCGCGCACGTCGTGCTCCGCGGCGCCGGTGCGATCGCGACGATCGATCCGACGACGGGCGCGATCGTCGGGCGCGCGGCGACCTGCGCCAACCCGCGCGGCATCGCGTTCGACGGCGCGAACGAACGCTTGCTGATCGCCTGCGCCGGCGGCGAGCTGGCGATCCACGACGGTGACGGGCTCGTCGAGCAGCGAACCGTCGCGCCGGATCTGCGCGACGTGATCGTCGGGCGAGACGGCGCGATCTTCATCACGCGATTCCGGGACGCCGAGGTGCTCACGCTCGACGAGGAGCTGGACGTCGTCGATCGCGAGCTTCCGCGGGCACTGGACGAGCGGCGGCCGTCGACCGCGTGGCGCACCGTCGGCACGCCCGATGGCGGCTGGGTCATGGTCCACCAGGACACCACGCTCGTCGCGATCCCGCTGCTCGCGTCGTTTCCTTACTACACGTCGTCGTCGGGCTGCGACGGACCGGTCGCGTCGCGCGTCACGATGCACACGTCGGGCGATCGGCTGCTGAGCTCGTCGCGTCTGAGCTTCGCACCGATGGCGGTCGACATCGCGATCGCACCGGCGGGCCTGCGGGTCGCGATCGCGAACGCGGGCCGAGATGCGAGCGCGCCGACGACTTTCCACGGCAACGACATCTACGTCGTCGAGAGCCGAAACCTCGAGCCGGCCGAGTGGGGCGATTGTCAGTGGGCCCCGACGGTGAACGTGCCCGACGGTCAGATCACCGCGGTCGCGTTCGCTTCCGACGAGGTCCTCCTCGCGCAGAGCCGCGAGCCGGCCGCACTGTTCGCGATCTCGTTCCCGCCCGGCGCTGCGATCGAGGAGATCCCGCTGACCGGTGTGACGCGGCGCGACACCGGACACGATCTCTTCCACCGCGACGTCGGCACGGGCATCGCGTGCGCGTCGTGTCACCCCGAGGGTGGCGACGATGGTCGCGTGTGGCACTTCGATCCCGACGACGTCGAGCGCCGCACGATCTCGTTGCGTGGTGGGATCGCCGACACCGACCCGCTGCACTGGGCCGGTGAGCTGGAGAACTTCGATGCGCTGGTCGACGAGGTGATGCAGCGCCGCATGGGTGGCCTCGAGCAGACCCGTGATCGCATGGGCGCGATGAAGCGCTGGGTCGAAGCGATCCCGCCCTACCGCGCCGAGCGTGGTGCCGATCGCGTCGTGCTCGCGGGCCGCGACGTCTACGTTCGACTCGGCTGCGATCGCTGCCACGACGACGCGGCGCTGCGGGCCGGTGCGACGTTGGAGGTCGAGGGCGAGGATCTGCAGGCGCCGTCGTTGCGCGGCGTCGCGTTGCATCCGCGCTACATGCACGATGGGCGCGCCGGCGATCTCGGCGAAGCGCTCGACGACATGATCGCGCGCACGGTACCCACCGTCGCGCTCGCGGACGACGAGCGCGACGCGGTGATCGCCTACCTCGAGAGCCTGTGATCAGCACTCGCCGTCGTACGCGACGTTCATGCCGGCAGCTTGGGCCGAGCAAGGGTTCTCGTACGTGACGCCGTCGCAGCCGCACACCGGTGCATAGATCTCGCCGCACGCGTCGGGCATGTCGACGCACGTGCCGTCGTCGCCCTTGCACACGCCTTCGGGCAGCTCGCAGTACTGGCCCGCAGCGCAGTCGCACCCCTCGACGACTTCGCACTCGCCGGCATAGTCGACGTCGACGCCGGCCGCTTCCGCTTCGCACTGGTTGAAGTAGGTCTGGCCATCGCAGCCGCACACCGGATCGACGTTGTCGCGACAGCCCACGGGCCGCGCCGCGCACGCGCCGGCCGCACCCGTGCCGCACGCGTCGTCCGGGTAGTCGCAGTACTCGTCGGCATCGCAGTCGCACGCGGGCACGCCGGTGTCGCTGCTCTCGCCCGCGCTGCTGCTGCTCTCGCTCTCGCTGCCGCTGCTCTCGCTGCTGCCGCTGCTCTCGCCCGCGCTGCTGCTGCTCTCGCCCGCGCTGCTGCTGCTCTCGCTCGCACTGCTGCTCGTGCTCTCTTCCGTCGACGTCGTCGTGCCGGTTTCCGTCGACGCGGCCGTGCTCGACTCACCGTTCGTCGACGATGGATCCGTGCTCGACTCACCGCCGGTCGTCGACGACGTCTCGTCGGTGACGGCACTCGCATCGTCGGCGCACGCGCCCACGAACGTCGTCAAGAACACCGCAACCGTCGCATTCAACCTCTTCAAGCTCATGTGCCAACCCTCGCGCCCGTGGGTATGTCGGGCTCGCTGCGGGTCGTAGTCCGCCCCGCCGCGGATCCGTCACGCCCGCGCGGCATTTCGCCCACTCGATGTGCAACTCGCCCAATGGGAACCTGGCGCACGCACGGATGAACACCCGCTATCGCGGGCACGGAATTCGCTCCGGACCCGGTGTCCCATCGTGGAGGGGTCCGATGCGAGCGACTCGATGGTCCTGTTCAGCGTTCGCGTTCGTCGGGCTCGCGTGCGGCGGCGGCGAAGGCCACGGTCGTGACAGCGGATCGGGCAGCGTCAGCAGCGGCTCGCTGACGATCGGCAGCGCCAACGACACGGGTGGCAGCGACGCCGGCGACGGCAGCGGCGGCAGTGAAGCCGACGACGCCGACGGAGGCACCGTCGCCGACGATGGCAGCGTGAAGTTCGACATGCAGATCCCGCCCGATCTCAGCCTCGGCTGTGGCGGTGGTGGTGGTGGCGGTGGCGCGGACTTCTCGTACATCTGGATCGCGAACAGCAACGAGAGCACCGTCTCGAAGATCAACACGAGCACGATGGTCGAAGAAGGTCGCTACATCACGCGTCCCGATTCGGCCGGCAATCCGTCGCGCACATCGGTGAACTTGAACGGTGACGCCGTGATCGCGAACCGTGCCGGCGGCGTGACGATGATCTTCGCGCGCCACGACGATTGTCCCAACGCGGCCAACACCTCGACGGGCCCCGCCGACGTGAAGGCGTGGCAAGACGGCTGCATCGGCTGGCACACGCCGCTCGCGTACGCCAGCAACCGTCCGGTGGCGTGGAGCGCAGGCACGTACGACAACAGCACGTGCCGCTACGAAGACGTGAAGGTGTGGACGTCGGGCGCGAACAACACGATCGACGTGCTGCTGCTCGATGGCACCACCGGCATGATCGAGCAGACCGTACCGATCGCCGGCGTGAATCCCCAGTACTACGGTATCTACGGCGGCGCGGTCGACTCGGGTGACAACTTCTGGGGCTTGTCCGCACACGACGGCAAGCTCGTGCGCGTCGATCGCATCGCGTTCAGCGTGCAGATCTGGAACACGCCCGCGGGTGGCTACGGCATGGCGGTCGATCGCAACGATCGCGTGTGGACATGCTCGGCGCAGGTCGGTCGCTTCGACTATCCCAGCCAGACGTGGCAGACCGGCCAAGCCGGCGGCGCGGGCGGTTGCATGCCCGACGGCCAGGATCTGATCTGGCTCGCGAACGATCCGATGGTGGGTGTCGACATCGACACGCTCGCGGTCGTGCTCACGCTCGACGTGCCCAACTACGTGCACGGTGTGAGCATCGACTTCGACGGCAACGTGTGGGGCCCGGCGATCAACAACAACGAGGCCTATCGCGTGAACCCGATGACCGGCCAGGTCGACACGATCACCGGGCTCAACCTGCCGTACACGTACAGCGACATGACCGGCTTCGGGCTCAGCCAAGTCGGCGGCCCGAGCGGCTGATTCAGATCTCGAGCCCGACGTGGCTTTGCCACGGCGGAGAGCGACCACGACTGGCCGCGCCAGGAAGAGCGCCGGAGGGCGCGACCAAGACTCACTTCGGTAGCGCGATCAATCCGAAGCGCAGCTCGCCGTCGCCGTTCGCGTCGATCCCCGTGCTGTCGGCGCAGTCGGTCCCGGTGTCGGAGATGCAGTAGCGGAAGCGCAACGACAACACCCACGGGCGCTGCGCGAGGAAGTCGTCGACGCCCATCGCGGTCGCGCTGAGCTCGTGCGAGAAGCCGATCGGGTTGTCCATCGCGTCGTAGAGCAGTCCGCTCGGCCCGAGCGCGATGTCGGCTCCGGCGAACGGCGACGCGCCGACGCTGAAGAGGTAGCCGTAGTAGCAAGCGTTCGCGCCGCACGGCCCTTCGATGCGGAAGATCGGATCGCCCATGCCACCGAAGTCGATCGGCGTCATCGGATCGAACGTGAACACCGCGGGCTCGAGCACGTTGTCGGTCATGCCGCTGTGATCGCCGGTGATCGTGTACGAGCCCGGCGGCGGCACGTCCTGCGTCATGCAGTAGGGGACGACCGCGGAGTAACCGTCTTGCACGACCTCGGTGATCCACACCCACGTGCCGTAGCCCTCGGCGATGGTGCCTTCGATCATGCAGGTGTCGGCGTTCACGGTGACACCGTCGGGGATCGCACCGTTCGCATAACCACCCGGCACGTTGCACACGGGCGTCGCTCCGGTGCCGCCGGTCATGTACATCGTGACGTCGTCGCCGGGGCCGATGCACGGACGCGCGTTGCCGGAAAGATCGATCTGCAGACCGTCCGCCACCTCGATCGTGCAGATCTGGTTGCCGACCTGATCCAGGCTCGTCGCGGTCACGTCGACGTCGAAGCTGCCCGCTGCGCTCGCGTTGCCGAAGATCTCGCCGGTGATGGGATCGAACGCGAGCCCGGGCGGCAGATTCGTCATCGCCCACGTGATCGTGCTGAGCGCCCCGCTCGCGCTCGGCGTGTGCGAGTACGCGGCCCCGACCGCGGTCAGCGGTGGCGCAGCGCAGTCGATCACCAGCGGCACCGGCTCGCCACCCGAGCTCGTGGCCTCGCCGGTCATCAGCGTGCCTTCGCTGGTCGTGTCGGCGCCGGTCGTGGTGGTCGTGTCGTCGCCGGTGTCCGTGGTCGCGGGATACGTCGACGACGACACGCTCTCGCCATCGTTGCCGCAGCCGCACAACATCACCGTCGCAACCAGCGTCCGCTTCACGTGCGCCCCCCAGGTCATGGTCAGGCGTCGATCATGACAGCTCGCGCGCGCGTCGTCGCTGCGCGAAGCCGAGCGCGTCACCTACATATGCTGCGGTGAAAGCCCTTTGCACCGACGATCGCGGCCAATGGACCGAGCACGTCTTCGCCGTCGCGCAGCCGATCGAGCACGCAGCGGAAGTCGAAGCGTGGTCGCCAACCGAGCTCTTCGCGGGCGCGAACGTTGTCGTAGACGCGATCGAGCGCGCGCGGCAGCGTCCAGCCGCGCTCGCCGTAGCGCATGTCGACATCGGGGAAGCGGCGACGGATCACCGCCGCGGCATCGCGGCCGAGCTCGGCGGCGTCGGCCCGATCGAACGGCGTGGTGGCGCTGACGATGTACTTGCGGAAGCCCAGCGCCGGCGCGCGCTCGATCGCGAGCAGGTGGGCCGCGGCGGCGTCGTCGAGCTCGACGCGGCGGTAGAGGAATTCGTTGGCCTTGAGGTTGTCGCTGCCGAAGCGCTCGCGCTGGCGCGGATCGTCGTCCGCCTCGGGAAAGAACCGCGAGGTCCGCAGCACGATGCACGGCAGACCGTGATCGCGGTGCACGAGCTCGCACAGATCTTCGGCCGCGCACTTCGTCGCGCCGTAGATGTTCTTCGGCAGCGGCACCACCGACTCGGTGATCCACGCGGCCGGCTCGCCCGGCGGCACGGTGAGCGCGCGACCGAACGTGCTCGTGGTGCTGGTGAAGACGAATGCCCGCACGCTCGCGTGCACCGCGGCTTCGAGCAACGCCAGCGTGCCGCTGGTGTTGGTGTCGACGAACTGCTGGCGCGTGTGGGTCGCGACGTGCGGCTTGTGCAGGGTCGCGGTGTGCAGCACGGCCTCGACGCCTTCGATCGCGCGCCGCACCGCATCGCGATCGCCGATCGACGCCACCACGTCGGTGAACGGGGACGGCAGCACGTCGATGCCGATCGCCGTGTCGCCACGTTCACGCAGGCGACGGACCAACGCTTCCCCGAGGTGACCGGAGCTACCGGTGACGAGCACGCGCACGGCGGCGAGCGTCGACCGAGCGCGCCGCGCCGTCAAGCGCGGTGCCCGCAACGTTTTTCCCCGGCGCCGCGTGTCGGCTCGCGACTCGCCCGTTCGTCCTCGGGGTGAATACTGCCGGCGACGATCGCCGAGGAGGACCCATGACCCACCAGGTACAGCGCATCACTCCGTTTCTGTGGTTCGACGACGACGCGGAAGCGGCCGTGCAGTTCTACACGTCGATCTTCGACGACGCGCGCATCATCCGGAAGACCTACTACACCAACGAGAGCTCGGAGCCGAGTGGTCGGCCTGCGGGTTCGGTGATGACGATCGAGTTCCAGCTGCTCGGGCTCGACTTCACGGCGATCAATGGCGGCCCGGCGTTCAAGTTCAACGAGTCGATCTCGCTGATGGTCAACTGCAACACGCAGGCGGAGATCGATCGCTACTGGGCGAAGCTCGGCGAGGGTGGCGATCCGAAGGCGCAGCAGTGCGGCTGGCTCAAGGACAAGTACGGTTTGTCGTGGCAGATCACGCCGAACATGCTGCTCGAGCTCATCGCCGACTCGAACAGCGAGCGCGCGCGTCGGGCCACGAAGGCGATGATGGGCATGAAGAAGCTCGACATCGCCGAGCTGCAGCGCGCAGCCGAAGCCGCGTGACGATCACAGCAGCGCTTGCAGCCCGATGCTCGCGTACTGCAGACCGACGAAGACGTCGCGCCACTCGCGGATGGGTGGCGCGACCGAGACACCCGTCCAGTTGGTCGGACGCCGACGATCGGCGTCGCTGGGCACGACCAGCGAGCCCACGAAGTCGGCGGCCTTGTAGACCTGCTTGATCTGGGCCGACATCGCCTTCACGTCGGCGCGCCAGACCACGCCGTTGCTCGTCGCTTGGTAGAACTGCAGCGTGACGCGCACGGGGAATCGCGGGTCGCGGGTGATGGTGTGCTTGCCGAGCTCGCGGAACTCGCCTTCCGCGGGACCGTGGCCGAGCACGGCGACGTCGACATCGCTGCTGCGACTGCTGGCCGCCGGATGGGCTGAAGGCGCGGCATAGCCACCACCGCTGCCGAACGCGTCGACCGACTTCTTCATCGTCGGCGCCGACTTCGGCGGACGCGGGCGCGGCACCTTCAGCGGCACCTGGATCAGCATCAGCACGTTGCTGTGCTCGCCCAACGAGTCCGCGCTCTCGCCGTTGCTGGTCGTGCCCGAGGCTTCGACATCCGCGAGTCGTTCGGCGGTGAGCGCCGACTTCTTGCCGCCGGCGTTGAAGTAGAGCCGCTGCCCCCACGAGCCGTCGGTGCCCACCTGATCCTGCGCGTTGTCGACGATGCTAAAGCTCGTGCCCTGTCGTGTCACCAGGATGGTGAGCACCGCCGGGTGTCGCTTCGTCGACTGGTAGTTGAAGATGACCGGCCAGAACTCCGCGGTGCCGCCCTTCGGCACCGGCAAGAACGCATGCTGCGCGCTCACGAGCACGTGCGTGTCGCGCTTCGCGAGCAGCGTGTCGCCCTTGATGCTGCCTTCGTCGAGCCCGGTCATGTACTGGGTGGGATGCTCGAGCAGCTCGGTCAACGTGACGAGCTCGAGCTCGCCGTCTTCGCGCTGGTTGCCGACCGGCAAGAGGATGTCGTCGGTCTGGATGTCCGCGGTCTTGTCGGTGAAGTTGTCGTGGCGCATCACCGGCATCAGGTAGGTGCGCCGACGCTTGCCGTCGTCGAGGCCTTCGACTTCGATCGTGACGTCGCTGATGTTCGGACCCACCGAGCTACCGATCCAGCGCCCGGTGTCCTCCCACATCACGTCGACCAGCGAGAGTCGCTGCGCTTGCACGAGCTGCCACGCGCGCTCGTCGTTCACCATGTTCGCGACCTTCTTCACCATGCGGTGGTAGGCGCGTGCGGGGTCGGGCGCCTTCGCGGGCTTGGCCGCCTCCGCGACCGGTGCGATCCCGAGCCAGAGCGCGGCGGCGAACAGACCGTGGCGAAGCATCCGAGCTGCGGACGCACGAGCCCGGCGCTTCGGTCTATCGCCGACCGCGACGAATTCCCGCGAAAGTGCGCGCTGGGTCGACCGGGAGCGACGAAACGCGGGAGAAACCCGCGGTCAGCTCGCGCGCAGTACGATCGACGACGTGAACGACGACTCCGACACCGCAGCGATCCTCGCCCGACGCCAACGCTTCATCGCGCTCGCGCTGTCGAGCGTCGCCGGCCTCGCGACCGGCGCGTGTCGACCGCAACCGTGCCTGTCGATCGAACGCCCCGAAGACGGCGCGGCCCAACCGGAGACACCCGAGACTCCGGAGACTCCGGAGACGCCCGCGACGCCGGAGACGCCCGAGACTCCGGCGACGCCGGAGACGCCGGCGTCACCCGAAGCCGCGCCGCAGTGATCACGCGCGCGCGTCGACCTCGGACGTCATCGACGCGCTCGATGTACCATGGCGCTCGATGAGCGAGCGATGGCTCTTCACCGCGGTCGTCTGGGGCGTGCACGAGCTGGTGTTCTTCGCGACGTGGGGCCTGTTCGCGCTGCTGTTCGCGCGCAACGTCGCGCAACGCTTCCAGGTCGCGGGCGGTAAGGCACCGGCCGACGAGCTGTCGAAGCGCGCCGCGAAGGACGTGCTCTTCGGGCATGTGCTGCTCTTCGCGATCACGGCGTTCGTGCTCTACCCGTCGTGGTCGGCGATGGGTGGACGCAGCGGTGAACCGTGGCCTTCGCTCTTCGAGATCGCGTGGCAGCTCGTCGCGTTCATCCTGTTGCAGGACACGATCTTCTATTGGAGTCACCGCGCGCTGCACATCCCGCGGTTGTTCAAGGCGATCCACGTCAAGCACCACACCTTCCGCCACGTGCGTGGTCACGCGTCCGAGTACGCGCATCCGATCGAAGGCATGGCGAACCTCGTCGCGTTCATGCTGCCGCCGATCGTGCTGAAGGCCCACCTGCTCACCTACGGCATCTGGGTGCTGGTGCGCGTGTTCGAGACCGTCGAAGCGCACAGCGGCTACGCGTTCACGCGGCTCGCGAGTCGGCACGCGTTCCATCATCTGTACGCCGCGAAGGGCTGCCTCGGCTCGTTCTTCGGCATCTGGGATCGCATCATGGGCACCGACCGCCAGTGGCGTGAGTGGCGACGCGAGCAGACCCATCGATGACGAAGTCGGCGAAGCGCACCGCGGCGAAGAAGCCGAGCACCGTCGATGCGCGCAAGGCCGCGGGCGGCGGCGGTGCCGAGCTCGCGAAGCTGCGCAAGATCGTGCTCGCGATCCCTGGCGCGATCGAGAAGCTCTCGCACGGCGAGCCCACGTGGTTCACCGGCGAGAAGGGCAAGGTGTTCGCGATGTTCGACAACCATCATCACGGCGCCGCGCACATCTCGGTCTACTTCGCCGCGACGATCGACGCGCAGGAGCTGCTCATCGCGGAGGATCCCGCGCGCTACTGGCGGCCGCCGTACGTCGGGCACAAGGGTTGGATCGCGGTGATCCTCGACACCAAGCCCGACTGGAAGGCCGTCGAGCACCTCGCGCGCGAGGCGTTCGCGATGATCGCCGCGCCCAAGCGGCCACGGCGCTGAAAGCCCGTCACATCGCACCGCGCGCGCGCGTCATGGGGGTTCCGGAGAGTCGACGATGAACGATCGCGCATGGCTGGCGGAGCGATTCGAGGCGGAGCGGGCGCACCTGCATGCGGTCGCGTATCGCATGCTCGGCTCGTCGCCGGAGGCCGAGGACGCGGTGCAGGAAGCGTGGCTCCGACTCGCGCGCAGCGATGCCGCTGCAGTCGAGAATCTCGGCGGCTGGCTCACCACCGTCGTCGCGCGCCTGTGCCTCGACATGCTGCGCGCTCGCTCGTCGCGACACGAGCAGCCGCTCGATGCGACGCAACGTGCGGCCAACGACGCGACCGAGCACGAGACCGTGCTCGCGGACTCGGTCGGGCTCGCGCTGCTCGTCGTGCTCGAGACGCTCGCACCTGCGGAACGCGTCGCGTTCGTGCTGCACGA
>DASZPU010001033.1:0-8369 GCA_035550195.1 Nannocystaceae bacterium | reverse complement strand
CGAGGGCGAAGCTCGATCGCATCGGAATCACGGCGCCGATGCTCGTGCCTCCGTGCGCGACGTGCAAGCGGGGAGGGACGCGATCGCCCTCTCCGACCGGTTCTGCTTGACACGTGACTAAATAGTCACATATGGTTCCACGCGGTGCCCGACGACGACGACCGGGTCTTCCGTGCACTCGCCGATCCCACGCGTCGAGCACTGCTCGACCGTCTGTTCAACGCCGACGGCGCGTCACTCGGCGAGCTCGAGGCCGATCTCGACATGACCCGCTTCGGCGTCATGAAGCACCTGCGCGTGCTCGAGGACGCGAACCTCGTCGTCACCCGTCGCGACGGGCGCAAGAAGCTGCACTACCTGAACCCGATCCCGATCCGATTGATCCACGACCGCTGGATCGACAAGTACACCGAGCGCCGGGTCTCCGTGCTCACCGAGCTGAAAGCGAAGTTGGAAGCAGAGGAAATCGCATGAGCAACACGCAGATCTACGAGATCTACATCAAGACCACTCCGCAAGCGGTGTGGGACGCGATCACCAAGCCGGAATGGACGCAGCGCTACGGCTATCAAGGCCTGGCCAGCTACGAGCTGCGTGCGGGTGGTGCCTTCCGTACGCACTCGCCACCGCAGATGCGTGCGATGGGCTTGCCCGACGTCGTCATCGACGGCGAGGTCATCGAGGTCGATCCGCCGCACAAGCTGGTGCACACGTATCGCTTCCTCTTCGACGACGCGATGAAGTCCGAAGGCTTCACCAAGATCACGTGGGAGATCGCGGCGGCCGGGCAAGGCTTCTCCCGGCTCACCGTGACCCACGAGCTCGACGGCGCACCGATCATGGCTGCGATGGTCGCGAGCAAGTTCTCCGAGCAGGGTACCGGCGGCTGGACCTGGATCCTCAGCGACATGAAGTCGGTGCTGGAGACCGGCAGTCCGCTCGCCGCGTGATCACATGCCCACGTCGTAGCCGAGCACGTCGAGGGCGAGGAATGCAGCCACGGCGTTGTCTTGCTGGTTGGTGAGCGCGACCACGGTCGTGCCGGTCGACTCGTCGAGCAACGCTGCGGCTGCGAAGCCGTCGACGTGGCCGAGGTGGCCATCGAAGCGCGTGCCGGCGATGTCGTACATCTGCAGGCCGAGCCCGTACGACGCGTCGACGCCGGGGCTGTCGTCGCCCTTCCACTCGCCCGGCACGAGCTGCTGCGCGAGCAACTCGTCGCTGTAGAGCTCGCCGTGCGACGCGGCGACGAGGAAGCGCGCGAGATCGTCGGAGCTCATGTACGCCGAGCCGGCGGCCCAGCCCACCGACGGATGCTCGTGCGTGACGACCCCCAACGCTCCGCTCTCGCCGTACGCCAGCGTGTCGGGGAATGCATCGCCGCCCATCATCAAGCCCGCGCTCTCGAGCTCGAGCGGCGCGAAGATGCGTTCGTCGAGCACCGCTTCGTAGGTGCGCTGCGTGATCGCTTCGATCACCAGCCCGAGCGCGATGAAGTTCGTGTTCGAATAGAACACCTCGTTCGTCGGTCCGATGTCGCCGACTTCTTGGCCGAGTGCGATGAGCTCGGCGGGCGTCCAGCTCTCGCTCACGCCTGCACGACCGTCGCGCGTCATCGCATCGCTGTCGAAGTACTCGCCCATGCCGCTCTCGTGTTGCAGCAGCATGCGCACGGTGATGTCGTCGCGCAGCTGCGGCACCCACTGCGCCGCAGTGTCGTCGAGCGCGAGCGCACCTTCGTCGACGAGCTGCAGCACGATCGTCGTGGTCAGCATCTTGGTCGCACTGCCCAGGAGCAGCACGTGATCGGTGTTCATGGGCTCGTTCACGGCAGCATTGCCGGCGGCACCGGACCAGGTCGTGCCGTCGGGCTCGATCACCGTGACCTGCGCGCCGAAGTCGATCGTCGCGAGTGCTTCGGCGTAGCGATCGGCATTGGGAGACGTCGGCGCGTCGTCGCCGGATTCGGAATCGGCACAGCCGACGAGCGGGGTGGAAGCGAGCGCGAGCACGAAGGGAAGCGAGTCGATGAGTCGTTGCATTGGAGACCTCGCCGCTGAAGCTGACCGCGGCGGATGCATGCAGCCAGTGGCCGGACGCGTCATCGCCATGACCGTCCACGCCACCATCGCGAGTGATAGGCTCCACTACGAGTCGCCATGCCTGCGACCCCGACCGTCGCCGTCACGAGCACCCGTGCCGTCATCGAGGCCGCCGGCAGGCGCGGTGCGGACGTCGTCGCGATCCTCCGCGCGCACGAGATCGACGCCGCGGTGTTGCACGACAAGGATGCGCGGCTGCCCGTGCCCACCGTCGCGTCACTGTGGAAGCGCGCGTCGATGGACGCGTGCGAGCCCGAGCTACCGATCCACGCGGCGGTCGAGCTGGGTTGGGGCTCGTACCGCGTGATCGACATGCTCGCCGCGAGCGCGGGTACCGTCGGCGAGGGGCTCACGCTCGTCTCGCAGTACTTCCGCATCATCCACGACACCGTGTTCGTGCCGATCCGCGAGCTGCCCGACGGTCGGCGATCCTTCTCCGTCGAAGACTCGCGCGGCAACGCGATCCCGGCGCCGTACGTCGACTACACGCTCGCGGCGTGTCTGTTCCGCATGCAGCATGCCGGCGCTGCGCCGATCGATCCCGAGGTGCATCTACGGCGCGCGGCGCCGGCCGAGCTCGTCGGACACCACCGCGCGTTCGGGACCAACCTGCGCTTCTCCGCGGATTCCGACCACGCCGTGCTCACCGAAGCGCAGTGGGCTGCGCCGATGTCGGTCGCGGATCCGCTGCTGCAATCGGTGCTCAAGGACCACGCGGATCAGCTGCTGCGCGGGCTACCCGACCTGCACGATCCGCTCGCCGACGTGCAGCAGGTGTTGCTCGAAGGCATGCCGCGCGGGCGCGTCGATCTCGAGCACGTCGCGAAGCAGCTCGGTGTGTCGGCGCGCACGCTGCAGCGTCGACTCGCGGACACCGGCACGAGCTGGAGCGACGTGCTCGAAGCGGCGCGGCGCGAGCTGTCGGCGCGCTTGCTCGTCGATCCCAGCCTCAGCGTCGACGACGTCGCGGTGTTGCTGGGCTACGCGGAGGCGAGCGCGTTCCATCGCGCGTTCCGGCGCTGGACCGGACAGACGCCGGGCGCGTTCCGCAAGCAGCGACGACCGCTGCAAGCGGGCGTCTGAGTCACAGGCCTACGCCGATCGCGAGCCCGTAGGTCGGCAGCGTCATCGCGCGACCGTGCTCGTCTTCGCCGTGGCGCACGCCGCCGAACGCTTCGAACAGCACGGCGAGGTTGCGACGGACGCGGAGCTCGTAGCCGACGACCGCACGCGCGCCGACGCCCGGGATGCCGCGATCGTCGGTGCGTCGCATGTGCCGCGTCACGCACGACCAACGGCTGCAATCCGGCGATCCACCGCCGCCGACGTCGTCGTCGACGAGCGTGTACGTGAAGCCGAGCGAGCCGCCGGCGTAGAGCCCGAAGCGCGTGAGGTAGCGATACTCGGGCCCGAGGTAGTAGCTCGAGATCGCACCCCACTTCCGATCGTTGCCGCTCGCGTCGAGCACGGTGCGAGTCGATCGCCAGTCGACCTGCAACAGACCGCTGACCATGTGACGACCGCCGACGACGCCGCCGAGGCGCAGCACGGCGCTGGGCGTCACGAACGCCCGAGCATCGCGGGTGGTCATGCGGTTGTCGCGGTCTTCGTGGACGATGCCGCCGCCGATCAGGAAGTCGACGACGACCGGCGTGCGCTCGATCGTGGGCGCGGCGGGCTCGGCCGCGTCGGCGATCGCGGGGAGCGTCGACGCACAGAAAGCGAGGAAGGGCAGGGCAATGCGGAGGAATTCGCGTGTCATCGACAGGCCAATCTGACCTGCACACCCACACGCGGAAAGTGGCGCTTCGCGTCACGCGCCTGACCGTTCGTGCCATGTGCGAGCGCGCGAACAGTTTTGCGTCCGACCACGGTCTGGACCCGTGGAGGTTCGAGTGCAGCTCTTCGATTTCGCCTTCTCACCCAACTGCCGCAAGGTTCGCGCCGTCGCCTACGAGCTCGGGATCGGGCTCGACTACGTGCCCATCGATCTGCTGAAGGGCGAGCAGAAGTCGCCCGAGTACCTCGCACGCAATCCGATGGGGCGCGTGCCGGTGCTGCGGGACGGCGCGTTCGTGCTGTGGGAGTCGACCGCGATCATCCGCTATCTCGCCGCCGGTACGGCGCTCGCACCGACCGAGCGCCGTGCCGCAGCCGAAGTGGATCGCTGGATCGCTTGGCAGCTCGCGCACCTGCACCCGGCGATGAGCAAAGTCGCGTTCGAGCGCATCGTGAAGCGACTGACGCGGCAAGGGCCGCCCGACGCGGCCATCGTCGAGCAGGGCAGCAGGGAGTTCGCGGCGATGACCGCGGTCCTCGACGGTGCGCTCGCGGATCGCGACTACGTCGCCGGCGCGCTGTCCATCGCCGACTTCGCGCTCGCCGCCCACTATTCGCTCGCGCGCGCGTGCGAGCTGTCCTTGCGCGAGTCCCCGCGCGTCGAATCGTGGCTCGCGCGCATGCTCGAACGCGATAGTCTGAAGCGCGCGCTCGCCGATGCGGAGCGCTCGTTGTGAGCGAGTCGATCGACCACGAGTTCTCCACCGCCGTCGCGCCCCTGCGGGGGGCGCTGCGGCTGGACTGCTACCGCATGCTGGGCTCGGCGCACGACAGCGACGACCTCGTGCAGGAGACGCTCTTGCGCGCGTGGCGTTCGCGGCACACGTTGCTCGATCGCACGCGGCTGCGGCCGTGGCTGTATCGCATCGCGACCCACGCATGCTTCGATGAGCTCGCGCGTCGGCCGAAGCGCGTGCTCGCCTCGGATCTGCAGCCCGCTGCGGATCCGCGGGCCGATGCCGCCCCACCGATCGACGAAGCCGTGTGGCTCGAGCCGATGCCCGACGCGTGGCTCGGCAATGCCGCTGGCGATCCCGACGCGCGCTACACGTTGCGCGAGAGCGTTGCGCTCGCGTTCGTCGCGGCGCTGCAGGTGCTGTCGCCGGCCCAGCGTGCGGCGCTGCTGTTGCGCGACGTCGTCGGACTGTCGGCGGACGAGACCGCGGCCGCGCTCGAGCAGTCGGTGTCCGCGACCAACAGCGCGCTGCACCGCGCGCGCACGGCGATCGACGAGAAGGTCGCGCGCGAGGGGCCCGAAGCCTTCGCGACGACGCCGCAGGACCAGGCCGTGCTGGCGGCGTACGTGCGCGCGATCGCGGAGTGCGACGTCGAAGCCATGATCGCGCTCATGCACGACGATCTGCACACGACCATGCCGCCGTCGCCGACCTGGATCGCCGGACGTGCTGCCAACGAGGTGTTCTACCGCAAGATGTTCGCGCGTTGGCGGCTCGGCGACGTGAAGCTCGTGCCGCTCGGCGCGAACGGCCAGCACGGCTTCGCGTTCTGGCGCGAGGGTAGCGTGCGCGCGATCGAAGTAGTCGAGCTGCGCGACGGGCTCATCGCGCGCGTGCATCACTTCATGCAGCCGGGCCTGGTGCCGCTGTTCGTCGATCAGCGCGACACGTAGACGCGGTGACCGAGCGCAGGATCGATCGCGAGCTGGCCGCCGCCGGCGCGCGCGTGCAGGAGCCCGCGGCCGAACGCGAGGTTGCGGACGCCGGCGAGCATCGGGCCGTCGCCCGCGAGCACGCTGCGCGCACCGGTCTGCAGATCGATCGCGAAGATGCGGTCGTCACTGATCACGAACGCGGTGTCGAGCTCGGGCGCGACCGCGATCGAGGAGGGCTCGACCAGCGCCGGACCATCGCCGCCCAGCACCTCGCGATCGCCGGTGACCAGATCCAGCGTGTAGATGTCGTTCGAGTATGCGCGGGTGAGCAGCGCGCGGTCGCGTGCGAAGTCGCCTTCGATCACGCCGAGACCGTTGACCGCGACGCCGTTGCCCACCTCGTCGCTCGCGATCAGCGTGCGGTCGCCGGTCGCGGGATCGATCGCCAGCACCTGTGCGCCCTCCCAGTCGAGCACGTACGCGCGATCCGCCGCGGCGTCGTAGGCCACGCCGGCGGCGCGCATCATCGCGGGCCCGCTGCCGAGCGCGCCGTTCGAGACCACGGTGCGATCCTTGGTGGCGAGATCGACGGCGAAGAGCGCGTCGCCGTCCGCGACCCACACCTGGCCGCGCGCCGCGACCACGGCGACGTCGAGCGGATCGGTGAGCTCGACCCCTTCGCCGCCGCCTTCGCACGCAGTCGTCGACTCGGAGCAAGTTCCCCACGTGCGCTCGCCGGTCGCGAGCTCGACCTGCAGCACGCCGTCGTAGATGCTGTCGGCGCTGTGCGAGCGGCCGGCCTCGACGTCGATGTCCATGCCGCGCAGATCGGTGTCGCCGAACGGGAAGCCCTCGCCGCGCACGATCGCCGCTTCGTCGACGAAGCGCGTGACGACGATGGCGTCCACGTTCGCGATCTCGCCGTCCGCGGTCTGCATGCGCGCATCGATCGCGTTGTCGCCCTCGTCGAGCGGTACCTCGACGCGCCAGGTCGCGAAGCCGTCGCGCGACACCGCGGCGATGCCGTTCACGCTCACGCCGGTGATCGTCGCGTCGTGGGTCGCGGTGCCGCGCACCACGATCGTCGCGCTCGCGGTCGCGCCGCTCGGCGGGAACACGATCGCGAGCCCGGGACCCGGCAGCGCGGGTCCCGAGGTCTCGCCGCCCTCGCTCGACGCGGACGACGAAGCCTCGCCCGTGCTCTCGTCGTCGCCCGTGGTCACCGAAGTGGTGCTGGTCGCAGCGGTGCCGCTCGTGTCGGCGCTCGATCCGTCGCTGCTTTCGGGATCCGCGTCGCCCGCGGGCGACGATGCGCACGCCGACACCACCACGCATGCCGCGATCGCGATGCGTCGCATGCTCAAGCCCGCAGCTGATCGAGCACGGAGGTGCCCTGCGCACCGACCGAGCCGACGTCCTCGAAGCCCATCGCGTGCACCAGCGTGAGCAACAAGCGGTGATAGCTCGCACCCGCCAGGTGGATGCTGCGTCCGGTCGCGAAATAACCGCCCGCGTCGCCGATGATGACGCAGCCGACGCCCATCTCGCCTTCGCGGCTGTGTTGCTCGTCGTCCGCGGTGATGAGCCCGAGCTCGGGTACGCACACGATGGTGGTGTGATCGAGCAGCGTGCCTTCACCCTCGCTCACTTCGGCGAGGCTCTGCACGAACGCCGCGATCTGACCGTACTCCCACGCGCGCACGGTGAAGAGGTTGGCGCCGTAGGTCGTGTTCGAGCCGTGGGACACGTCGTGGAAATCGACGTCGTTGCCGGCCCACTCGTGGCGGTTGGTCTCGCCGGAGAAGCCGAGCATGACCGACGCGACGCGGGTGGCATCGCAGCGCAGCGCGCCCGTGATCACGCCGAGCTGTTGCGGCAGCTTCTCCGGCCAGTAGCCCTCGTCGTACTCCGGCGGATCGAGCTCCGGCGGCGGATCGCCACCGGTCGCGCAGTCGAGCGGCACGTCGTCGACGATGTGCTGCTCCTGCTCCTCGAGCAGCGCGAGGTGCTGATCGAGCAGCTGGCGATCGGGCGCATCGAGGCGCGCACGGATCCGTGTGTGGTCGGCCTGCAGCGCGCCGACGAGCCCGAGCTTCATCGCACGCAGCCGCGCTTGCTCGGCTTCGTCGGCCGGATCGACGCTGCCGTCGCCGAACACCTTCGTGAATGCCTGGTAGGGATCGCTGATCGGAGGGATCGCGAGCCCGCTCTGCGTCCACGAGATCGTGCCGTCGTCGCGCGCCGAGACGTCCTTCGCCTTCACCGAGAGCTGCAGCGATGCGAGCGGCGTCTCGTCACCGACGCGCGCCGCGATCAGCTGATCGACGCTGGGCCCCGCGCTCGGCTTCCAGCTCTCGCCGGTCTGATCGGGCCAGCCCGTGAGGCACTCCGAGTGCCCGCCGTAGTGTCCGTGCGCGCCCTGTAGACCGTATGCGAGCAGCACGCGGCTCGCGTAGGGCTCGAGCGCCTCGAGATACGTGCCCGCCAGCGAGAACGCACCGCCCGAGGTCGGCACCATGCCGTCGAAGGTGTCGTTCTGCGGCAGGTAGACGAACACGATGCGTTGCGGTGGCTCGGCCGCACGCGCGACGCGACGATCGAGGCTCGCGAGGAAGGGCAGGGCGAGCAGCGATCCGCCCGCGCCGCGCACGAAGTTGCGCCGGCCGACTCTCATCTTCGAATGCGGCGTCATGGCGCGTCTCCGATCGCGCGCTGGCGGAACGCGGGTGTGCTCGCGACCGCGGCGAACGCGTCGTGCAGCGTGCCGTCGTCCGCGACGATGTCGGTGATCGATCCCAGCGTCGCGGCGTCGGTCT
>DASZPU010001032.1:0-29465 GCA_035550195.1 Nannocystaceae bacterium | reverse complement strand
CTGGTGCTCGCGGTGGTCGTCGGCGTCGCGTCGCCTGCGATGCTCGGCCTGCTCGGCCCGAGCGCGCTGTCGTACGCGATCTTCCGCGTGTACGTCCGGCGGCCGGAGCAGCACGAGCTGCTCTTCGAGCTCTACGATCTCGAGCTGCTCCTGTGCGCGCCCGCGTGGGCGCTCGCCGCCGCGTTCGTTTCCGCGTGATCACGGCAGGCTGACCACCGCCACCGGCACGTTCGATCCGTTCATCGTGCCGTCGCCGAGCTCGCCGCCGTCGTTGAGCCCCCAGCACCACACCGCGCCCGCGTCGGTGCGACCGCACGCGTGCCCCGAGCACGCACCGATCTGTGCGCCGTCGCTGCCGAGCCCGGTGACCGCGATCGGCACCGCGCTCTGGAAACCCGGGCCTTCGCCGTTGCCGAGCGTGCCGTCGAAGTTGTCGCCCCAACACAGCATCGCGCCGTCTTGCACGGCACACGTGTAGCCGTAGCCCGGCGAGATCGACGTGACGCCGCTGTCGAGCCCCGTCACCGATTGCGGCGTGCTGCTCATGACCTGCGTGCCCGACTCGCCGTTGCCGAGCTGACCGTCGTCGTTCTTTCCCCAGCAACGCGCCGCGCCGGCGTCCGTGATCACGCAGGTGTCGTTGTCACCGGCTTCGACGTCGATCGCGTCGGCACCGATCGCGATCGTCACCGGCGAGTGCGAGGCGGACAACGGCTCGCCGTTGCCGAGCTCGCCGTAGGTGTCGCCACCCCAGCAGTGCACCGCGCCATCGTTGGTCACCGCGCAGGTGTGATCGCGACCCGCCGAGATCGCGACGACATCGGTGAGCCCGTCGACGTCGATCGGCGCGTGGGCCTCGTCGGTGGTGCCGTCGCCGAGCTGACCATAGTCGTTGTAGCCCCAGCACTGCGCGCCGCCACTGGCAGTGATCGCGCACGTGTGTCCGACGCCCGCGGAGATCGCCGTGAACGGACCGCCGGTGACTGCGACCGGTGTCGACGTGGTCGTGGTGCCGCCGTCGCCGAGCTGGCCGTGATCGTTGGCGCCCCAACACCACGCGGCGCCGGCATCCGTGAGCGCGCAGGTGTGATCGAAGAAGGCATCGATCACGGCGATCGGTGCGTCGAGCCCCACCACCTCGACCGGTGTCGCGAACGCGACGTTCGCGAGCGCAGCGCCGTTGCCGAGCTGACCGAGATCGCTGTAGCCCCAGCACCGCACGGTGCCGTCGTCGATCCGCGCGCACGAATGCAGGCGACCCACCGCGAGCTCGCTCGCGATCGCCGAGGGCAGCCCATCGCCGTTGGTGTCGCTGCTGCTGTCGTCGCCGTCCATCGAGCTGGTCGAGCCGTCGTCGGGACCCGAGCTCGCGTCGTCCTCGCCCGCGCTGGTCGATCCGGCGCTGGGGTCGTCGGCGTTCGAGCTCGCGCTCTCATCGGTTCCGTCGGTGCCACCGACCGTGGTCGAGACCGTGGAGCCATCGTCGACGTCGGTTGCGGAGCCGGCCGCATCGTCGTCGTCCGAGGTGAACAAGCAGCCAGAGGCGAGCGCGGCCACGGAGCTGCACAGGACGAGGTCGAGGTGCTTCATGGCCGTGGCGCATGAGCAACCGCGATGCCACTCGCTCGCGGCCCGTCCTTCCGAACGCGTCGCGGCGCGCGTCGGACCCCGTTCTGTGTCTTCGCCGGCGCGCGCGACCCGAGTCGCGTCGAGAGTGAGCACGCGCACCGGGGCGGCCGGCCTGGGGTGGCGCCCGCGCGCCACCGCGGCAAAAAGCGCCATATTTCGCAGGTCGGCCGCAACAACATCGGTGCAGACGCGGGCGCGCGGCGCTGCTAGGCTCCCCGCGAGCTCTTCGACTCCTCGGAGTCGGCGGCTCGGAATGCACCTGCGGCCTGCGCCCCAGCTGCGCAGTAAGAGGTCGCGTTTCGTGAGCCCAACAAGCGCTCCCCCGGGGCACCCCGCCCGAGTCCAACCGTTCGCGCTGAACGGTCTCGGTCGGTCGTGCTCGGCATCCTGAATTCACGACGTTCGGATCAACGAAGGAAGAAGAGAGACGAGACATGGCCAACAAATTGTTCGTGGGCGGACTGAGCTGGAATACGACTGACGAGCTGCTGCGTGACGCGTTCTCGATGCACGGCGAAGTGCTCGACGCGAAGGTGCTGACGGATCGCGACACCGGTCGCTCGCGCGGCTTCGGGTTCGTCACGATGGCGACGGCAGATCAGATGAACGCTGCGATCGCAGCGCTCGACGGCAGCACGCTCGACGGTCGCTCGATCCGCGTCAACCAAGCGGTGGACAAGCGCGGTGGTGGCGGTGGGGGTGGTGGTGGCGGCGGCGGTCGTCGTGACGGTGGCGGCGGCGGTGGCCGTGGTCGCGACGGTGGCGGCGGCGGCGGTGGTCGCTATCGCTGAGCCTTAGCTGAGCACGCGCTAGCGCGGCTGCCACGGCAGCCGCGACAGCGGATAGACCACCGCGCCGATCGTGCGGCGCCCCGCGTGCAGATACACGGACGGCGTGGTGGTCCTGGTCAACGCAAACCGAACATCGAAGCGCTCACGCAGCTCGCGTTCCACGGCTGCGGCGTCTTCGAGCGCGCCGCCGTGCGTCACGCCGATCCATACCGGACCGTCGTCGAACTGCTGGCCGAGCCATCGTCCGAGCACCTTCGGGTGATCGTCGTTGGCCCCGCAGCGATCGACCAGCTTCACCTCGCCGTCGACGAACGCGATCACCGGGCGTACGCGCATCACGTTCGCGATCCATCCGCGTAGGAAGCTGGCCTTGCCGCCCTTGACGAGGTTGTCGAGCGTGCGGGGAACGAACGCGAAGCGCCCGCATGCGGCCATCGCTTCGACGAGATCGGCGACGTCGTCGAGCCCCATGCCGCGCTCGATCGCGTGCGCGGCGTAGAGCACCGCGAGCCCGAGCCCGAGATCGGTGGTGCCGCAGTCGACCACGCGGATACGCGGCGGCGCCGACAGGTGCGAGGTGAGCGTGCGCGATGCGGAGCAGGCCGCGTCGTACGACTGGATGATCTTGCGCGAGCTCATCACGACGAGCAGCTCGGTGCCGCGATCGGCCCCCAGCTCGACGTAGCAGCGTGCGAGCTCGGCGGCCGATGTGCCGAGCACGTAGGGGTGCTCGCGCGCGCTCGCGACCCAAGCATCGACCTGGTCGAGCGCGATCTCGTCGCGACAGTCGTGCATGGTGCCGTCGACCATGATGTTGGCCGACGTCATCTCGATGCGATGACGGGCGACGAGCTCGGGCGGCAGGTTGGCGCCGGGATTGGTGAGGATGCGGATCACCCGTCGTGGCGATCTTCTCCGAACCCGACCGCGCGCGCCATCACTGCGGGACGTCGCCGCGCGGTACCACGGCACCCCGGGTGGCCGCGACTTCAATCGGCGATCGGCGTGAGCGCGCTCAAGGTCGCGCGGGACGGCGGTCGCGGGGCTTGCGAAGGGCGATCCGAACCTCTACACCGGCCGCGTGGGAAGGGGCCCGCGCACACGTCGAGCGCGACGTCGCTATGCGATCCGCGTGACGATCACCGTGCTCGTCGGCGTGGTGGTGCTGTGCGCGGGTGCGTTCGCGTTCTTGGCGTTCGGACCCTTGCCCACCTACGAGACCGACGCGCCGGCGATCGTAGCGCCCCGCGATGCCGCTCGGCTCGAGCGCGGACGCGTGCTGGTCGGCACCGTGTGTCGTCGCTGCCACGTCGACCCGATCACGCAGCAGCTCGGTGGACGCGCGATGGTCGAGCTCGCGCCGCAGCTCGGCAGCGCATGGGCAGCGAACATCACCGCGAGCGAGCAAGTCGGTATCGGCACGTGGACCGACGGCGAGCTCGCGCTGCTCTTGCGCACCGGCGTGCACGGCAAGACCGGTCACTGGGTGCCACCGTGGATGCCACGCTACGCCCGCGTCGCGGACGACGACATCACCGCGATGCTCGCGTTCCTGCGCAGCGATCACCCCTGGGTCGTCGCCGACGAAGCCGGCGATCAGCCCAGCCGGCCGTCGTTGCGCGTGCGGCTCCATGCGTGGCTCGACTGGCCGCCCGCGACCTGGTCGCGCTTGCCGATCGAAGCGCCGCCGCGCAGCGATCCGGTGGCATACGGGCGTTATCTCGTCGACGACGTGCTGCAGTGCAACGGCTGTCACGGGCCGTCGTGGGACGTCATCGGCAACGCGCCCGGCGAGCAGGGCGAGGGCTATCTCGGCGGTGGCAATCCGCTCCTCGACATCAACGGCAAGGCGATCGCCGCAGCCAACCTCACGTTCGATCCGGAGCACGGCATCGGTGCGTGGTCGTACGCGGACTTCCGGCGCGCGTTCGTGGATGGCTTCGGTCCCGACGGACAGCTGGTGCGCTGGCCGATGCGTCGCCATCCGTTGCTCGACGAGCACGCGGTCGAAGCGATCTATGCCTATCTCGCGACGGTGCCGCCGGTCGCGAAGGCGGCACCGCCCGCGGCCGACTATCGCATCGTCGGACCACGCGTCGATCTCGGACGCCACGTGTTCTTCACGCAGGGTTGCCACTACTGCCACGGCGAACGCGGCGTCGGCATCGCGGATCTGCGCGGCGCCGATGCAGCATTCGCGACCGACGCGGAGATGGCCGCGTTCATCCTCGATCCGCAGGCGACGCGTCCCGACACCGAGATGCCGGCGTGGCGCGGCGTGCTCTCCGAAGAGCACGCCACTGCGGTGGTCGGCTACGTGCGCGCGCGGGCGCACGAGTGAATCAGCCGTTGGCGGCGGCGCTGCGCATGCCTTCGATCAACGCGCCGAGCGTCGCGGCGAGCTCGGACTCGAAGTCGACGTGCAGCACCGCGAGATCCTCGCGCTCGAGCAGCTCGCGCAGGGGCTCGGGTGGATCGGCCATCTGCCGCAGCCCCACGACGAGCGCATGCGTGCGCAAGAGCAGCCGCACGCCGTCGCCCTTGCGCATGCCTTCGACGACGCTCTCGACGAGCTGACCACCGAGCAGCACGCGGTCGCGCAGCATCTGCTTGAAGCGCACCGCGGCCTCGAGTCGGATGTTCTGCTCGAGCACGGTGTGCAAGAGCGGCAGGAGATCCGCCAGCGTCTCGTGCTCGACCAGGCTCTTCGCGACGAGCTGGCCGAAGCGCGTCGCCGACACCTGCTTCGCCGCGACGAGCGACTCGCCGAGGCGATCGAACCACGCGGCGAGCTCCACTTCGAGCGTGGCGAGGAAGAGCTCCTCCTTGCTGTCGAAGTAGAGATACAGCGTGCCCTTCGCGAGGCCGCACTGCTCGGCGATCTCGGCCATGGTCACGCTGGCGTACTGCCGCCGACCCAACGCTTTCGCGGCGACCGCGAGGATCGCCTCGCGCCGCGCCGCCTTGTCTTCTTGTCTGCGCGCGCGTTGACGCATGCTCACCCGAGCAGCTTCTTGACGATGGAGAGCTTCGCGTCGTTGTAGGGCGGGTACTTCACGCTCGGGTCGAGGAACGTGCCGGTCTTGAGCACGCCCTTGCGGTGCGAGAACACCTCGAAGGAGTAGCGGCCGTGGTGGGCCCCGATGCCGCTCGCTCCGATGCCGCCGAACGGGATCTCGGGGTCGGCCATGTGCACCAGCGTGTTGTTGATGCAGCCGCCGCCGAACGACACGCGGTCGAGCACCGGATCCTCGTCGGAGGAGTCGCGCGTGAAGAGGTAGAGCGCGAGCGGGTTGGGGCGCTCACCCACGATTGCGATCGCTTCGTCGAGCGTCTCGTAGCGCATCACCGGAAGGATGGGGCCGAAGATCTCTTCGGCCATCGCGCGATCGTTCATGGTCGCGTCGGTCATGATGGTGGGACCGATGTAGCGATCGGACTCGTCGAGGTCGCCACCGATCGCGACCTTGTCGGCGTCGATGAGCCCGGCGAGGCGCTTCCAGTGCTTGGGCGTGATGATGCGGCCGTAGTCGGGGCTCTGCCGGGGATCGCTGCCGTAGAACTCGCGCACCGCGTTGCGGATCTTTTCGATGAGCTGGTCGTGCACCGAGCTGTGCACGAGCAGGTAGTCGGGCGCGACGCAGGTCTGGCCGGCGTTGGTGAACTTGCCCCACACGAGGCGCTTCGCGGTGACGTCGAGCTCGGCGCTGGGCTGCACGATCGCGGGGCTCTTGCCGCCGAGCTCGAGCGTGACGCGGCTGAGGTGCTCGGCGCCGGCCTTCGCGACGATGCGACCGACCTCGGTGCTGCCGGTGAAGAAGATGTGATCCCACGGGCGCGCGAGCAGTGCCTGCGCGACCGGGACGTCGCCTTCGATGACGGCGATGTACTGCTCGTCGAAGGTCTCGCGCACGAGCTCGGCGACGACCGCCGACGTGGCGGGCGAGAGCTCGGAGGGCTTCACGACCGCGACGTTGCCCGCCGCGATCGCACCGATGAGCGGCACGAACGCGAGATGGAACGGGTAGTTCCACGGCGCGATGATGAGGTTCAGGCCGAGCGGCTGGAACACGAGCCGGCTGCGCGACGGTGCGGTGAGCAGCGGCGAGAACCAACTTCCACCGCGCATCCAACGACCGACGTGCTTGCGTGTGTGCTTCGCTTCCGCGAGCACGAAGCCGATCTCGGTGCCGTACGCCTCGACCTTGCTCTTGCGCAGATCCTCGTGGAGCGCCGCGCTGATCTTGTCCTCGTACTTGCGGATCGCGTGCTCGAGCGCGGCGAGCTGCGACTCGCGAAACGATCGCGGCAGTGTCGCGCCGCTCTTGAAGTACTCGCGCTGGCGACGGGTGAGCTCGTCGATGCGCGCGCCGAGGCTCGAGGCGTCGCGGAGGTGGGCGGCGGGTTGACCGGGCATGGTGGGAGACTCCGCCGGTAGACTAACTGACCGATGGTCATCATGCAATGCGTGCAGAATCCCTGGCAAATCCGTCGCAAGCGAACGCGGTTCCGCGCGCGCGGTCCGCGTTGACCGGTCGGCCAGTTGGAACTACGCTTCGGAGGATGTCCGCCGCTTCGGCTGCCCGCCGCCACGACCCCGAGGCCTCCCGCACGGCGATCCTCGACGCCGCCGAAGCCGTGTTCGTCGACAAGGGTTTCGCGGGCGCGTCGATGAGCGAGATCGCCGAGCGCTCGGGCGTGACGAAGTCGCTGATCCATCATCACTTCGGCAGCAAGGAAGCGCTGTGGGCCGAGGTGAAGCGCCGCAGCTTCGCGAGCTACCACGCGAAGCAGATGGAGCTGTACGCGGCGGGCGAGCTCACGCGCGAGACGCTGCGCGCATCGATGGAAGCGTACTTCCGATTCCTCTGCGACAACCCGCAGGTGGTGCGCTTGATGACGTGGATGAAGCTCGAGCACGATCTCGATTGCGCCGACATGGTCGTCGAGCTGCGCCGGCTCGGCATCGTGACGATCGAGCATGCGCAGCAGCTGAAGATCCTGCGCAGCGACGTGCCGGCGGAGCACGTGCTCATGGCGTTCCTGTCGCTGGTCGCGGCGTACTTCAACGAAGGCGACTTCGTCACCGACGGCCAGCCGCAGCGCATCGGCCAAGACGCGTACCTCGCGAGCGCGTGGAAGATCTTCTCCGAAGGTCTGCTGGTCTAGCGCTCACCAGTGCGGGACTTCGACGGTGGGGTCGGGAGCCTCTTGCTCGGGACCGGCGGGCTCGGGTCGCGTGCGACCGCGACGCGGCGGCGGCGACGAGGTGCGCGACGGCGCCGGGTCCGTGGCCGGCGCGGCGGTCGTCGGTGGCGTGACCGGAGGCTGCGCGGTCGGTGGAGCGCTGGAGCTGGGCGCGACCGGTGGGGTCGTGGTGGGCGTGGGCGTGCAGCCTGCCACCGTCACGCTCGCGAGCGCGAACGTCAACGCCAAGAACTGCTCGAGGTCGATGCGCATGACCACGGTCTAGCATGCCTGCGGAGCTCGGCGTGGCGACGCCGATCACTGCCCGATCGTCGCCGCTGCAGACGACGCGCGCGCGACGTGGGTCGCGTGCAGTGCGTGTAGGAACGCGGTGGCGGCCTCGACCGCGGCCGCGGTGCGATGCGACGGCACGATGTCGAAGGCATGGCCCGCGCCGGGGATCTCCAGGTACTGCACGGGCGCGCGCGACACCTCGCGCAAACGCTCGACGAACGCGCGCGCGCCCTCGACCGGTGCGACGGAGTCGGCCGCACCGTGCAGCACGAAGAACGGCGGCGCATCGGCGTCGACCTGCTCGATCGGCGACGCCGCGACGAATGCATCTTCGCGCTCGCGGTAGCTCACCTTGAGCACGAGACGCTCGAGCGCGCGTTTGAACGTGCGGCCGAGTGGACGCCGTCGCTCGGTGAGATCGTAGATCCCGTAGAACGCGACGACGCCCGCGACCGAAGTGTCGGCGTCGGCGAAGCCGGGCTGGTAGCTGGCATCGTCGGCGGTGAGCCCCACGAGCGCGGCGAGATGCGCGCCCGCGGAGCCGCCGGTGACGACGACGAAGTCCGGATCGACGCCGTACTCGTCGGCGTGCTCGCGCACCCACGCGATCGCACGCTTCACGTCGACGAGGTGGGCCGGGAACGCGGCGCGCGGGCTCAGGCGATAGTCGACGTTGAAGCCGACCCAACCGCTCGCGGCCAGATGACCGAGCAGCGGCACGCCCTGCAGCCACTTGAGTCCGCTGATCCACGCGCCGCCGTGGATCTGCACGATGGCGGGACGCTTCGTGCCCGCCTCGCGCGGACGGAACACGTCGAGCTTCAAGCACGTGCCGTCGATCGTGCAGAACTCGATGCCGCGCTCGACGACGATGTCGCGACGCACGAACGCGAGCGCCGGCACGACGAGGTGCGTGCCGGGATATCGCGCGAGCGCGCCCGCGTCCTGCGTGCCGAGTCGCAACGCGGCGGCGTCACGACGCGCGCCGAGGTAGAGCACCACGAGCCCCACGCATGCGAGCGCGACCAGCCCGATGCCGACGAGGCCGGGCCAGCTGCCGAGCGCACCGAGCCAGACGAGCGCACCGACGATCGGCAGCTGCCACGCGAGTTGGTGCAGCGCGGCTTCGCGGATCGCGAGCCCTGCGATGAAGCTCTGGAACACCACCCACGGGTGTCGCAGCGGCCGTAGCGCGTTGATCGTCAGCCCGACGAACACGACCCCGCACGCGAGCAGAGCCCACGGCGCGATCGCGGTGAGGAGCTCGAGCATGCACCTTCAGCATGACACGTCGCGCCGCGGAGGCCGGGCTCAGTCCGCCGACACGCGCGCTCTGCCGGCCTTCTTCGCGCTGTTGAGGCGCTTCGATTCCATGCGCCGTCGCTTCGCGCCCGCGCTCGGCTTGCGCTTGCGCCGTTGCTTCGGCACGACCAGCGCCGCGCGCACGAGCTCGGCGAGCTTCTCGCGCGCGAGCTCGAGGTTGCGGGCCTGCGTGCGTGCGGACTGGCTCACGATTGCGATGCGGCCGGTCGCGTCGAGCCGCGGCGCGGCGAGGACCATCAGCCGCGCCTTCACGGCCTCGGGCAGCGCGCGCGAGCCTTCGACGTCGAAGCGCAGGTCGACCTTCGTGGCCACCTTGTTCACGTTCTGGCCGCCGGAGCCCGCCGAGCGTGCGGCCGTCCAGCGCAGCTCGTCGCCCGGGATGACGAGCCCTTCTTCGATGACGAGATCCTGCTCCACGGGACGTGTCCGGCGCCAAAGGTAGCGCGCGCGCGCCGAAGGGCAACTCTCGGCTATCATCCGAGCTGGAATGCGGAGATTCGGTCGCGGGCTCGCACGGCTGGCGCTCGTCGGTGCCGCTGCGTGCTCGTTCGACAGCGAAGGTCAGAGCAGCAGCAACTCCGCGACGATCGCGAGCACGATCGATCCCACGCTCGCGTCCGGCTCCGACACCACCGCGAGCGCCGAGGAGACCACCAGCAGCAGCACGATCGATCCCGATACCGGCTGCCCACCCGGCAACATCGGCTGTCCGTGCGACGAGGACGGCGAATGCCACGACGTGCTCTCTTGCGTCGAGAACGTGTGCCTGTCGCCGACCTGCGGCAACGGCATGAAGGAAGCGTTCGAGGACTGCGACGACGAGAATGAAGTCGACGACGACGGTTGCGATTCCGACTGCATGGTCTCGCAAGGCGTGGCACGGCTCGCGCTCGGCTCCGACTCGACGTGCGTCGTGTTCCACTCCGGCGGTGTGCGGTGTTGGGGCAACCCCGAGCGCGGCAAGACCGGTCACGGCGATCTCATGCAGTACGGGCTGGTCGTGCCGACCAACGCCGCGCCTTCGCTCGCGCTCGGCAGCGCGACCAGCAAGGTCGGGCTCGGCTTGCAGTCGAGCTGCGCGCTGAAGGTCGACGGCACGATCGTGTGTTGGGGCGCGGTGACGCTGGGCATGCTCGGCTACGGCCCCGCGGTGATCGAGGACATCGGCGACACCGAGCCCGCCAGCACGGGCGGTGCGGTCGAGATCGGCGGCAATGCGATCGACATCGCCGTCGGTGCCGAGCACGTCTGCGCCGTGCGCATCGACGGTCGCGTGCTGTGTTGGGGCAACGGCGCGAACGGTCGACTCGGCTACGGCAGCGTCGCGAGCGTCGGCATCACCGAGACGCCGGCGACGATCGGTCCCGTCGATCTCGGCGGCATGGCGGCCACGCACGTCACCGCCGGGGGCGCCCACAGCTGCGCGCTGCTCGAGAACCAAGAGGTGCACTGCTGGGGCTCGGCGAACAACGGCATCCTCGGCGATCCGCTGCTGACACAGGATCTCGGCGACACCATGGGCGAGACGCCGGCGATGGGTGTGAAAGTCGATCTCGGCGGGCCGGCGATCGCGATCGATGCCGGCAATCAACACACTTGTGCATTGCTGGCGAACTCGTCGGTGCGCTGTTGGGGGCTCGGCAACAACGGGCGACTCGGTCTCGGCAACACCGATGTCGTCGGCGACAACGAGACGCCGGCGATGTTGCCGATCGATCTCGGCGGTCCCGCGGTGCAGATCGCAGCCGGTCGCGCACACACCTGCGCGCTACGCATGGACGGCGCGCTCTTGTGTTGGGGCAACGGCGAGGCCGGCAAGCTCGGCAGCGACGCGACGATGGATCTCGGCGATCAACCCGAGGAGGTGCCGGGGATGCTGTTGCCCGTGCTCGTGGTGAACGAGCCCGGCGTGGCGGTGCTCTCCGTCGACGGCGGTGGCGATCACACCTGCGCGCGACTCTCCGGTGGACGCGTGCGCTGCTGGGGCCGCGCGAACCAAGGCCAGCTCGGTTACGGCGACGCGATGGACGTCGGCAGCGGTCAGCGCACGATCTTGCAGGCGATGGACGTGCCGGTCGGCCCGGCGTGATCGATCACTGGAACTCGATCAGCTCGACGTCGAACACCAGCATGCCGGCGGGCTTGCCGGGCTTGCCCTGATACGCGAGCGCCTCGGGGATCCAGAAGCGCGTCTTCTCGCCGACGACCATGAGCTGCAGACCTTCGGTCCAACCCTTGATCACGTTGCCGAGCGGGAACGAGGCCGGGCGATTGCGCGTGACCGAGCTGTCGAACATCTTGCCGTCGGTGGTCCAACCCGAGTAGTGCACGGTGACCTTGCTGTCGGCCTTCGGGTGATCCTTGCCCTTGCCCTTCGTCAGCACCTTGTACGCGAGCCCGCTTGCAGTCGTCTGCGCATCCTTCGGTGCGGCCGCGACGTCCTTCGGCGTCTCCGGAGGCGGCGGCGGCTCGGGCAGGTGCTCGATCTCGATGAGCTCGACGTCGAACACCAACATGCCCTGCGGCTTGCCGGGCTTGCCGTCGTACGCGAGCTCCTTGGGGATCCAGAAGCGCGTCTTCTCGCCCTTCACCATGAGCGGAATGCCCTCGGTCCAACCCGGGATCACCTGCTTGAGGTTGAAGCTCGCCGGCTTGCCGCGCGTGACCGAGCTGTCGAACATCTTGCCGTCGGTGGTCCAGCCCGAGTAGTTGACCGTGACCTTGTCCCAATCCTTCGGATGATCCTTGTCGGTGCCCGCGGTGAGCACCTTGTACGCGAGCCCCGACTTCGTCTTCTTCGCATCGGCGGGCGGCGCCGCGACATCGGGCGGAGTCTCGGGCGCAGCGATCAGCTCGGTGAGCTTGATGTCGTAGACCAGCATGCCCGCGGGGCGGCCCTTCATGCCCTTGAACGCGAGCTCTTCGGGCACCCACATGCGGATCTTCTGGCCGACCTTCATCAGCTGGAACGCTTCGGTCCAGCCCGGGATCGCCTTCGCGACCTGCACCGTCTTCGGCTTCGCGCCGTCGGTGGTCTCGAACGTCGCGCCGTCGGTGGTCCAACCGGTCGCCTCGATCTTCACGGTGTCGTTGAGCTTCGGCGTCGCATCACCGCTGCCGGGCTCGAGCACCTTGTACGCCAGGCCGCTCGCGGTCTTCGTCGCATCGGCGGGCGCGGCCGCGACGTCTTCGGGCGGCGGCACTTGCTTGCCACGCGGCTTCGGCTTGTCGGTCTTCGCTTCTTCGCCGCCGGCCTTGTTGTCGAACTTGTTGGGCTGCTCGGCCTCGGCCGTCGTCTTCGCATCGGCCTTGGCCTTGCCCGCATCCGGAGCCTGGTTGGTCGTGCACGCCGACAGCCACACGATCGATGCACAAGAGACGATGAAGGAACGAATCGACATGTCGCGGCGGACTCTACGGCCAAGCGGGCCGCCGTGGAAGGGGCCCCCCTACGACCTATTCCTCGTCTGCGCGGGCTGCCAACGAGTCCAAGATCGTGGCGAGGTGCACGAGTCGGCCCGCGAGGTTGCGTGCCTCGTCCGCGGTCAGCTCGACGGGCTCGCCCTTGGGCGTCACCGCCTTGAGGTGGATCGCACGCTGCTGCTCGATCCACGCGAAGGCCTGCTTGACTCGAACGACTTCGGCCGTGGACTTCATGCGCGCCACGCATTTCAGCACGCCTTTGCCGCGGCGTCGACGCCAGTGGACCTGTGCCCACGCGCTGGGGCAGGATGGGCGCGCGGATGGACGCGGAAGCCCGCAGCAAGCTCGAAGCGGACATCCGCACACGCGCGGAGTCCGGCGACTTCGGCGATGCGGTGACCATCGCACTGCGCGGCTACGGGCCCGAGGTGCTCGGCTACCTCGTCGCGATCGCCCACAACGAGAGCGACGCCGGCGATGCATTCTCGTTGTTCTGCGAGGACGTGTGGCGCGGCCTGCCGCGCTTTCGTTGGGCGTCGTCGTTCCGCACGTGGGCGTACACGTTGGCTCGTCACGCGCACTATCGACTGTCGCGTGATCCGGAGCGTCGCCAACAAAAGGTCGCGCTCGCCGATTCACCCGAGCTCGCGGAGCTCGCGGTGCACGTGCGCACCACGACGATGCTCGCGCTGCGCACCGCGGCGAAGTCGAAGATGACGCTCTTGCGCGAGCAGCTCGAGCCCGATGATCGCACGCTGCTGGTGCTCCGCATCGATCGCAGGTTGTCGTGGCAGGAGATCGCGCGCGTGATGGCGGAGGAAGAGCCGTCGGACGCCGAGGTCACACGCGCGGCGGCGACCCTGCGCAAGCGCTTCGAACGGGTGAAAGAGCGCCTGCGCAAGCTCGCCGCCGAAGCGGACGCGTAGCTCAGCTCCCGGGCTGCTTCACCACGCGCAGGTACGGCTTCACCGTGCGCCAACCATCGGGGAAGCGCGTCTTCGCGTCTTCGTCGCTGACCGACGGCACGATGATGACGTCTTCACCATGACGCCAGTTCACCGGCGTCGCGACGCTGTGCTTCGCGGTGAGCTGCAGCGAGTCGATCACGCGCAGGATCTCGTCGAAGTTGCGACCGGTGCTCGCGGGGTAGGTGATGCTGAGCTTCACCTTCTTGTCGGGCCCGATGATGAACACCGAGCGCACGGTGAGCGTGTCGTTCGCGTTGGGATGGATCATGTCGTAGAGCTGCGAGATCTTGCGATCGGGATCGCCGAGCAACGGGAAGTTGAGCGCGCAGCCCTGCGTCTCCTCGATGTCGCCCTTCCAGCGATCGTGATCGGCGACGGAGTCGACCGACAAGCCGACGACCTTCACGTTGCGCTTGTCGAACTCGGGCTTCAGCTTCGCGACCGCGCCGAGCTCGGTGGTGCACACCGGCGTGAAGTCCTTGGGGTGCGAGAAGAGCACGCCCCAGCTGTTGCCCAGCCACTCGTGGAAGTGGATGGTGCCGGCGGTGCTGTCGGCGGTGAAGTCGGGTGCGATGTCGCCGAGTCGGATGGCCATGATTCGTAGTCCCTTCGTTGCGGAGCGCGGAGCATACGATGGGCCCGGCGCGCGGCAACAGCAGCGATGCGCCGGAGATTGGGCTCACGTGCGCAGGCGCGTCCCATGGGACACGTGATCGACGCTCAGACCGCGCGCTGGCGATAGACGACCTTCGCGCGTGCGGTCGCGATGATGAGGCCCTGGCTCTCCGCGGGCACGTTGCACTCGACGTCGGCGGAGACGAGGTCGCCGAGCTCGCCGCCGAGCACGTGCGCCGTCGCGAGCGCGTTGCCGTGCGCGACCCGCAGCGCAGCTTCGGTGGCGCGCGCGCGTGCAGCCGCGGGATCGCGCACGCCCCAGACGATCGTCGAGCCCGGGGCGGAGCCGGCGACGAGCGCGACGTCGAGCAGCACGCCGGCGGCTTCGGGCGGCATCTGTGCCGACATGATCCGCTTGAGTCGATAGCCTTCCATGCGCCCTTGATCGTCGAAGTCGGGCTCGAGCACGCGCTCGATCTCGGTGACGGTCTCGGGCAACAGCGGCTCGGTCTCGCGGATCGAATCGAGCACGATGTTGATGCGTGCGGCGCTCTGCTCGGCGGCTTCGGCCGCGGTCTTCGTTTCGACCTTGATGACGAGACGCAGCCACGCGACGTCGGCGGAGATCGGCACCGACGCTTCGCCGGTCACGGAGATGGTCGCATCGCTGCTCGCCATGTGGATGCGATCGTATCAGGTCTCGACGCGCTCGAATGCGATGCCGGACGCGATTGCGAGGCGTTCTGCGTTTGCGTCGGCGCCGAGCATGCGCGTGTGTGCAGGGGCGCTGCCATGGGTGTGCATCGCCGCGCGCACGAGGCCGGGCAAAGGTGGTCGACACCAGCACGTCGGTGGGCCGGCGGGATGTGTGCAGGTGACGAGCGTGATCGGGAGGCCGAGCGCTTCGGCGAGCTGTCGTTCTTCGGTGGCGCGATCGATCGCCGGTGATGGTCGCCACGCCCATGCGACGAGGCGCGCGCCTTCGTGGTGGAGCTCGTGGAGGCGTGCGATCGGGCGCACGCGATCGATGTCGACGAGCACGAGCAGCGGGCCGTCGCGCGCGACGGCGGCGCGGGTGAACGCGACGCGCTCGACTCTCGTGAAGCCTTCGTCGTCGCTCGGGGGCTCGAGCTCGCGCTCGAAGTCGTTCTGCGCGCGCGGTGGGATCGCGTCCTTCGGCGCGCGCTTCAGCTCGTCGGGCTCGAGCAAGCGGCCGTGGGTCGCGAGGATGCGCTCGATCGCGTTGATGCGTGCGTCCGCGATCGGCGTGTCGAGCCAGACGCAGCGCACCGGGATGCGATGGCGCCACGCGGTCTCGACGACGAGGTTGCGATCGCTGCGCGCGGCGTAGGTGTTGTCGAGCACGACTCTGCGCGCGCCGTCTCGTAGGAGCGTGTCGAGCTTCGCGGCGAGCTTTGCGAGCGTGCCGCCCTCGTCGTCGCGGTTGAGCCGCGTGTAGCCGTCGGCGACGAGCTCGCGTGCGCGGGTGCTCTTGCCGGCGCCGGGGATGCCCATGAGGATGACGATCTCCGCGTCGTCGCGCGGCGGTGCGCGTCGCGTCGCGCGAGGTCGGCGCAGGAGATCGGCGAAGGCGAAGGCGCAGTCGAGCGCGTCGCGATCGGAATCGTCGAGGCTCGTCGTGCTGGCGCATGCGCGTGCAGTCTCGATGCGCGTCGGGCCGGGTAGGGGGACGATCGCGAAGCCACGCAGCCACGCGAGCACGACCTCCGCGGCGTGGCACTCGTGCTTGCGCGCGATCGCGGCGAGGGCCGGGTGCTTCGCGAGCTTCGCGATCGCCTTCGCGCCGCCGAGCGGACGATGGGCGAGCACTTCGATCTGGTGCGCGCGACAGTGCTCGATCACGCCGCCACGGATCGCGACGTCGTCGAACGGCGAGACGCCGACCTGCACGCTGGCGAGCTCGAGCTCGGTGCGGGCTTCGTCGATCTGCGCGACGGTGACGTTGCACAGGCCGATCTTCGCGACGAGGCCGTCGCGCTGCAGCTTGGCGAGCGCACGCACGCTCGTGCGAAACGGCGTGCGGGGATCGGGCGCGTGCAGCTGATAGAGATCGATGCGCCCGAGCGCCGCGAGGCTCGCCTCGCACGCGGCCGCGAGATGCTTCGCGCGCCCATCGGGCACCCACGCACCGCCGGGCCGCACGAGCCCGCCTGTGGTGGCGACGCGGACCTGGTCGCGTGGCCCACTCCACGTCGCGAGCGCGCGCGCGACGAGCCGCTCGTTGTGCCCGAGCTCGCGGTCGTCCAGGCAGTACGCATCCGCGGTGTCGAGCAGGCGCACACCACCGTCGAGCGCCGCGTGGAGGACCGCGATCGCGCGCTCGTCGTCACGCGCCGGTTCCGTCGACAACCGCATGCACCCGATCGCGAGCACGACCACGAGCATAGGCACGAATTTTCGCGCGGCGTGCAACGGTCGGGCGGACGGCGGCAAGCTGGGGGTGCAAGGATGGACGTCGAACGATCGACCGCCGCGGCGCTCGCGGATCTGCAGTGGCTGCGGGGGCTCGCGGCCGTGGTCGCGGCCGACGTCGACGACGCCGACGATCTCGTGCAGGAGACGCTCGTCGCTGCGTGGTCGAAGCCGCCGATCGATGGCGACGCGTCGGTGCGTCCGTGGCTCGGCGCGGTGCTGCGCAATCGCTTCCGGATGATGGTGCGCGGGCGAACGCGGCGCAGCGATCGCGAGCGCGCGGCCGCGCCGACGCCGAGCGCGAGCGACGAGCCCGAGCCGACGCTCGCACGGCTCGAGATCCTGCGCGTGCTGATCGCCGAGCTCGAAGCGTTGCCCGCCGACGACCGCGACATTCTCGTGCGGCGATTCTTCGACGGGCAGAGCGCGGCCGACATCGCGCGTGCGCTCGGCATGCCCGACGCCACGGTGCGCTCGAAGATCCATCGCGCGCTGCAACGGTTGCGCGTCACGCTCGATCGGCGCTTCGAAGATCGTCGGGTGTGGTGCGGCGCGCTGGGGCTGCCGCCGCTGGTACCGATCACAAAAGGAGGAGGCATGAGCATCGCGATGAAGGGCCTGCTGATCGCAGGCGCAGTGACGACGGTGGGTGGCGCGACGTGGGTGGCGAAGCACGAGCCGCGCGAAGCGGTCGCGGTGGTACCGACGCAGGAGCAACAGGTGGACACGTCTCCACGCCGCGCGTGGGAAGGGCGTCGCGAACGCATCCATCGCGCGCTCGCGGAGACACCGGCGCCGGTCGAGGATGCAACGCCCGCGATCGATATCGACGCGCGCGAGCGCGATCACGCGATCGTGCGCGAGCAGATCGACGCGTGCCTCGAGGATCTCGAGAGCGAGGTCGACGGCGCGCTCACGCTCGACGACGTCGGTGTGATCTACGAATCGATCTCACCGGTCGCGGAGACGCTGCGCGATCCCGAGGTGATGGAGTGCATCCTCGAAGGCATCTACGCCTTCGTCGGCGACGCGCCGGCGGAGCCGTACCGCCGTGCCTCGACCTGGACGATGCAGATCGGCGACTCGGACGACGAAGAGGTCGCGGCGCAGCGCGCCTTCGACGCGATCGTCGGCGCGCACATCAAGGAGGTGTCGTTCTGCGCCGAGCAGAATTCGTTCGCGCAGCCGTGGACGATCACGATGACGATCGGCGCGGACGGCAAGGTGTCCGCGCTGGTGCCGAGCGAGCCGCAGCCGCCGGCGGCGTACCTCGCATGCGTGACCACTGCGGTCGCGCGCTGGAAGTTCCCGCCGGTGCTCTTCGGTCGCACGCTCGCGTACGACTTCGGGCTCGATCACACCGGCGACGGGTGACCGTCGAGGCGCAGCTGGTAGACGAAATACGTGGGCGTGCAGAAGCCGAGGCCGCGCGCTTGGATCGACGTGAGCAGCGCGGGCTCGACCACACCATGCGGTTGCGCGAGGAAGTCGGGCAGCGCCTGGCAGATGTAGTCCTCGCGGCACGGTCGTGTCGCGTTGCAGGTGTCGAGCAAGCCGCGACCGACGCCCGCCGCGAACGCGAGGCTGTCGAACGCGCCCATCGCCATCTGCTCGAAGCCCTTGCCGCCGACGATCGCACAGATCTCCGGCGGGCTCGCGCCGTCGAACGGTGCGAGCATGCGTTCGTCGGGCCGACAGTTGCGGCTCACGCGACCGAGCGGCACGCCGATCTTCGCGGGTCTGCAGTTGTAGGCGTGCGCGTTCAGATCGCCCGTGGAGATCGCGTACAGATCGTCTTCGTGCGCGACGCGATCCTCGAACGCGCGCACGTTCCATGCGAAGAGCTCCGCATCCGGATCGTTCGCGCTCTCCACCGTCGCAGTGCGACACGAAACGCCCGCGATGGGCTCGTCGGGCACGCACTGACCGAGCTGGAATCCACCCGCGGAATCCTGGGCGAGCACGCGACAGCTCGTGCCCTCCGCACACTGCCACCTCGTCGCATCGGGTAGTTCGTTGCCGATCACGCACGGCTGATCGACCTGCGCCCGCGCATAGCTCGGGCCGAACGGGCTCCACTGCGCCGCCGGTGCCGACGGATGCGGGCGCATGCGCTCCGGCGCGCGGCCGAGCGCGAGCGCTTCGAGATACGCGAGCCGTCGCGGTTGCTCGGCGGCGAAGTGGGGCGAGAACGCGAGCTGCAAGCGATTGCCGTCGGTCGCGGCGTGCACGGCCGCGCGATCGGTGCCGTACTCGCGATCGATTCCCAGCATGTGGAAGCCCGCCGTCGACGACGACTGATGACACCCGCTGCAGCTCGCACCGTCGAGTCGCTCGAGCAGCGTCGCGCCGCCCGTCACGAACGTCTCGACGCCATCGGCGACCCCGCGCGCGAGCGCATCGATCTCGGTCGGCGACACGATCGCCGAGAACGGTCGGTTCGCAGGCCGTGCGCTGCCGAGCGTCGACCAGCTGAGCGCCACCTTGGCCTGCAGCGCCTCGGGCAGCTGGAACACGCCGGTGTCGATCGCGAGCAGCGAGTCGCCGATCCACTTCAGCAACGCCGCGCGCTTCGTCGCATCGGCACGGATCGCCTGCACGTCGGGTGTGTTCTCCAAGCCGATCGGCACCACCGTGTCGCCGCGCTTCGCGAAGATCCGCATCCAGTACAGCGCCTGCCCGGCGAAGCCGCGCGCCTCGACGCGCTCGAGGTCGGATGGGAATCGCACGATCTGCGCGTCGAGCTCGAGCTGCGCGAGCCGCAGTCGATCGAGCGCGAGCGGCCCGTCGAGCAAACGGCCCGCGACCGCGTCGACGTTCGCATCGTCGACAGCCGGCATACGCCAGCCGACCGCGACGCGCTGGCAGTCGGCATCGTCCTCGGGCACGTGGAAGACCGCGTTCACCGTGAACGGCAAGCGCGACGCGAACGTGCGCCTGTCCACCGCGGCTTCGTACGCGAGTCGATAGACCAGCCGCAGCTCGCCGCACGTGCCCGGCACGAAGTCGCGGCGATCGGGGCGGTACACCACCGCGGCGAGCAGCCAGCGCGAGCGTTCCGACGTCGTCCACCGCGTGTCGAGCACGCGCGCGACGTTGCCGTTGCCGCGATGCGCTGCGTCGCGACCTTCCGCCGTCTTCGCCGCGCTGCGATCGTAGGTCTTCGCGATGTCGGTCTCCCAGTCGATGCCGAGCTCCGCGACGATGCGTGCGACGTCGTCGTCGAGCGTCTTCGCGATCGCGGTCCAGCTCGCGCTCTGTCGAGCGAGCAACGCACCGGTGGTCGCCGTGCCGGCTGCGATCGACGGCGCGTTCGCATCGAGCCGCGCGAGCACCGACGACAGCGACAACGGTGAGCGAGCATCCGCGTCCCAGCGCGCGAGCAGTCGCGGATCGGTCACCTGCACGAATGGCTCGCCCACCGCAGGCACGATCGGTGCGACCTCCGGTGCGGGTGCGACCGTGGTGCGCACGGGCTCGGTCGGGGCCGGCAGCTCTTCGACCGTCGACGAGGGCGAGCTACGCACGATCGCGATGCCACCTCCGAGCGCGAACCCTGCGATCGCGACTGCGATCATCGTTCGCTTGCGCGTGTCGGCCACGCCCCACGCTACCAGAGCCGAAGATCCACCGCGCCGGTGAAAGCGATCGGCACGCGCGCCGTTGCGCCAGACATGCGGCATTGGATGGGTGTGCTCGGCGGCTGCGCGCTGCCGATGGCCGTCGCGTGCGGCCCTCAGGTGACACCGTACGTCTACGATCCCGACGCGCACGACGACAGCTCGAGCAGCGGCGACGAGCCCGATCCGGGCACGAGCGTGACGCTCGGCACCACCATGGGTGGCGAGACCACCGAGCCCACGACCGCGGAGAGCACCGGCGCACCGTCGACGATCTGCGGCGACGCGCAGCTCGACCAAGGCGAAGAGTGCGACGACGGCAACCTCGAGCTTGCCGACGGCTGCGAGGACGACTGCCGCTTCTCGCCCGGCACGATCCTGTGGTCGCGCTCGATCGACGGCGGCGCCGCGAGCAACGACTTCGCGACGTCGCTGGCGATCGGATCGACCGGGTTCATCCACGTCACCGGCGGCATCGAAGACGGTGCCACCGCGAATGCGTGGCTCGGCGTGCTCGACAGCAACGGCGAGCTGTTGGAGGAGGTCGTCTTCGACGTGGGGCACGACGAGATCGCGAACTCCGTCGTGCTCGACGAGTCCAACACCGTGTGGGTGATCGGTCAGGATCTCGACGACGACCGCGCGCTGCTACTGCAGCTGGACGGCGAGGCCTTCGTGCAAGTCGGCATGGGTGGCGCGCACGAGCTCCCGTTCCCGACGCGCGGCGTCGCAGCGCGCGGCGGCGGCCTGTTCACGTCGCGACAGGAATCGGACGAAGCCGGTTGGTCGTACGCGATCGATCTCCGCGACGCTCGAGGCACGCCGATCTGGACCGCACAAGACGTCGGCAACGCGCTCGTCAGCGCGATGGTCGCGACCCCCGAAGGTGGCGTCGTGCTCGCTGGTCAGATCGAGAACGAGAGCGGTCACGCTCAAGTATGGCTACGCGAGCTCGACAGCGAAGGCAGCACGCTCTGGACCTACGCGGAGGACTTCGTCGACTACGAAGACGAGTCGCTCACCACGGTGATCTTCTCGACCAACGGCACGCTGCTCGCGGGCGGGCAGCAAGAGATCCCCGGCTTCGGCTACGTGCCGTTCATCGCGGAGCTCGACCGCACGGGCGCGCTCGTGGACCTCCGCGACGTCACGGTCGGCGAGGCTTCGTTCTGGTTGTACGGGCTCGTCGACGATGGTGAAGGGCTCGTGGTGGGCGGCGCGGCGTACCCCGACAACACGCCGAGCGATGCGGTGGTCGCTGCGCTCGACGATGCCGGCGCGGTGCGTTGGGGCGCGAGCTACGACGATGCGCTCGGCTTCAACGACAGCGCCCGCGCGATCGCTCGTCTCCCACTGACGCACGACGTCATCGCGGTCGGCACCGACGTCGCGACCGGCGAAGGCGACAACATCTGGGTCGCCCGCATCCGCGGGTAGTCACTCGCCGCGCACGGCCACGCGACCGCCGGAGAGGCGCTTCGCCTTCTCGACCAGCGCGACGAACTCGTTGCGGTGACCCTCGCCGTCCTTGCCCAGCGACTTGCGGGCGAGCTCGAGCACCTCGTCGAAGCTGGCGTCGCCCTTGTGCTGGCTGCCGCGCAACAGCAGGCCGAGCTCGGCGACCGCCGCAGAGAAGCGGAAGTCGTCGGTGGTCTTGTCGAGCGCACGATCGTCGGGCGTGATCGCGAACGTCAGCAGATCGCTCTTGTCGCCGTCGGGCTGCTTGTAGCGGATCTTCACGTTCATCAGCTCGCCGCTGCCCGCCGCGGACGACAGCTTCGCCGCCGGCACCTCGTCTTGGTACTTCAGCGGATCGAGCCCGCTCTTGCTCGCATCCTTCGCGCCCACCGGCACCACTTCGTACAGCGCGGTGACCGAGTGCCCCGCACCGATCTCGCCGGCGTCCTTGGTGTCGTCGTTGAAGTCGGTATGCGCGAGCTTGCGGTTCTCGTACCCGACCAGTCGGAACGACGCGACCTCCTTCGGGTTGAACTCGACCTGGATCTTCACGTCCTTCGCGATCGTCACGAGCGTCGAGCCGGCTTCCTTCACCAACACCTTGCGCGCCTCGCCGACCGAGTCGATGTACGCGTAGTTGCCGTTGCCCTTGTCGGCGAGCTTCTCCATCGTGGAGTCCTTCACGTTGCCGGTGCCGAAGCCGAGCACCGACAGGAACACGCCCGACTTGCGCTTGTCCTCGATCATCTTCACCAGCTCGCTCTGGCTGGTGGTGCCGACGTTGAAGTCGCCGTCGGTCGCGAGGATGACGCGGTTGATGCCGCCCTTCACGAACGTCTTCTCGGCGAGGCGATACGCGAGCTCGATGCCCGCGCCACCGTTGGTCGAGCCGCCGGACTCGAGGCGATCGAGCGCGGAGAGGATCTCGGCCTTGTCGCCGGTGGGCTCGAGCACGAGGCCCGACGCGCCGGCGTACACCACGATCGACACGCGATCCTCTTTGCGGAGGTTGTCGACCAGCATGCCGAGGCCACGCTTGAGCAGCGGCAGCTTGTCCGCGCTGTTCATCGAGCCCGACACGTCGAGCAGGAACACCAGGTTGCGCGCGGGCACGTCGCGCTCGGCGATCACCTTGCCCTGCAGGCCCACGTGCACCAGCAAGTGGTCGTCGTTCCACGGGCAGCTCGACACCTCGTGCGTCATCGAGAACGGCGCGCTGCCTTCGGGCGCGGCGTAGTCGTAGTCGAAGTAGTTGATCAGCTCCTCGATGCGCACCGCATCCGCGGGCGGAAGCGTGTTGTCGTTCAAGAAACGACGCATGTTGCTGTACGACGCGGTGTCGACGTCGATCGAGAACGTCGAGCGCGGATCGTCGGCAACTGCGACGAACTTGTTCTCCTCGACGTGCTCGTACGACTCACCGGACAGACCGTCGTCCGCCGCGATCGTCGGGCCGCCCCAGCGACCGCGCGCAACGGAGTCCTTGCGGGCCGGCATCGCCATGCCCCCGGACGCCTTCGGCTTCGTCGCCGGGACCGGCGACATGGGCGTTGCAGTGACGGCGGTCGCGGGATCGGCCGGCGGAGGCGCGGGCTCTTCGGTGGGCGTCGCTTCGCGCTCGTCGCCCGGCGCGGCTTCGTGCTTCGCGACCTCGCTCTGCGCGACCTGCTGCGGTGCCGAGCGCGTGCGCTCGTCCGCCTTGGCGCCGGCCGCTGTCGGCGAGCCCGCGATCGCAGCGTCGCTCGCGGGCGCTCCGACGTTCTGCTCCGGAGCGGCCGGGCTCCCGCATCCGGGCAGCGAGCAGAGGGTGAGCGCAGCGAGCTGGAAGACTCCGAGAATGCGACGTGGCACGGCTGGCGGCTTCGAACGCGCCGCCTGCCGTTTCGATCTCAATCCGGGCTATCGCCGCGGAAACGGCGTGCAGTCTTCTGCGACGGCACGCCGGGGTAGGCGTCCGCGATCTGCACCGCGGGCGGTTGGCGACCGCGTTCGCCGGGTGCGAGCGGCATGACGGCGAGCGGCACCACCGGTTCGCAACACACACCTTGCTCGATGCCGTACTGGATCCGCGCGAGTTCCTGCTCACCGGGCTCGCAGGTCATGTGTCCGTCGCCGAGGGCCGCACGCGCCGTGCCGCCGATGCACTCGCACTGCGGCGCGTCCTTCGGTGGACCGACGAGCTCACACTCGCGCGGCGACGTCGTCGACATCGCGCTCGCCTCGGTGTGCACGAGCTGCGGTGCGTTGGTGGGTCGCGGTGAACGCTCGCACGATGCGAGCGCGGCGGCGGCGAAAGCGATCGTGAGCGTGATGATGGCGCGCGTCATCTCGCCGACAAGCTGAACGCGACGCGCGAGCACGCAAACGAGCGATCGGGCTCACCGTGCGCCCGAGCGCATCAGGAAATGCGAAGGGCCCGGCTGCCGCAGCAGCCGAGCCCCACACATGCGATCAGCTCGCGTCGATCAACACGCCGCGCCGCAATCCTCGACGGCTTCCTGCACGCAGAGGTCGTCCCAGCTGTCGGTGCAACAGAAGTCGTCGAAGGAGCACACGCAATCCTGCACCGTCATGTCGTCGCAGCCCGGGGTGTCCTGCGCGTCGCAGCACGAGGCGCCACCGCCACCGCCACCGCCGTCGCACATCGCGTCGCAGGAATCGTTGGCCTCCTGCACGCAGAGGTCGTCCCAAGTGTCGGTGCAGCAGAAGTCGTCGAAGGCGCAGACGCAGTCTTCGATGGCTCCGCCACCGCAACCGGGGCCGTCCTGCGGCGCGCAGCATTCACCGCCACCGCCGCCACCGCCGTCGCACATCGCGTCGCAGGAATCGTTGGCTTCCTGCACGCAGAGATCGTCCCAGCTGTCGGTGCAGCAGAAGTCGTCGAAGGCGCAGACGCAGTCCTGCACGGCCATGTCGTCGCAGCCCGGGCCCATCTGCGGCTCGCAGCACGCACCACCGCCGCCACCACCATCGTCGGTGCCACCGCTGGTGCCACCGCCGTCGCACATCGCATCGCAGGAGTCGTTGGCTTCCTGCACGCAGAGATCGTCCCAAGTGTCGGTGCAGCAGAAGTCGTCGAACGCACAGACGCAATCCTGCACGGCCGTGTCACCACAGCCGGGGCCCATCTGCGGCTCGCAACACGCTCCGCCACCACCACCGTCGCCGCCGTCGCTCGTCGGTCCGCCACCGCCGTCGCTGCTGCTGCTCTCGCCGGCATCGCTCGCAGCACCGCTCGACGACTCTTCGACCGCACCGCTCGAGCTCTCCTGAGCGCCATCGTCGGTCGGTCCGCCGTCGGTCGGTCCGCCATCGGTCGGTCCACCATCGGTCGGTCCGCCATCGGTCGGTCCGCCATCGTCGGCCGGTCCGCCGTCGCTCGATCCGTCGGCGCTCGCTTGCGTCGCAGATCCGCCGCTGCTCTCGTCGTCGTTGCCGGTGTCCTCGCCGTTGCCACCGGTGTCGGTGAACGAGAGGCTGTCGAGTGAAGTCGTGATTTCAGAGGCATCGCCGGGACAGCCGCAGAGGTCGAGCGCGACGAACCAACCGATCTTGTCGATGGTCTTCCGCATGGTGGTCTTTCGTTGTGGAGGTCTCGCGATAGGGGTCGCGAGGCCTTCCCAGTTATCAGCTCGGCGCGCGGCCGAACACGGGTGCGCCCGAGCGTCGCGCCCGCGTCGATCGGTGTGAACCGATCGCGCGCGCGCATCACTGGGTCGCGCCACCCTTGCGCATCCGTGGCGCTCGCAATCTCTGCGCGGTCGAAAGCGCGCCGTCTTCGTGCGGGAGAGCGCGCGGTTGCTACGTTGGGCGCGGGTGCCCGCAGGTCTCGAATCCACGTCCGCGCTGCGCTGGCTCGCGCTGATCCTGTGCGCGGCGGCGCTCTTGTTGTGCTGGCCGCTGTGGCCTGCGCTCGTGCTCGCCGCTTGGACCGCGTCGATCTTCCGCCCGCTCACGACTCGGCTCGCCGCGCGCCTGCACGGACGACGGCGCGCCGCCGCCGTGCTCGTCACGTTGCTCGCGCTCGTGATCGCCGCACCGGTCGTGGTCGCGGTGGTCGGCATCATCGGGGGCGCGCGCGATCTCGTCGAGACGCTGTCGGAGGCCGGCACCGCGCAGGGCGTGCTCGAGCGCATCGCGGTCGGCGGCGACGGTGCGCCCGCGGTTCGACTTCCGCGCACGCTCGGCGACGTGGTCGGGCTCGCGCAGAGCTACGGCTCGGAAGCCTTCGGGCTGCTCACCCAACTCGCGGGCGCGGCCGCCGAAGCGCTGCTGTTGCTCGTCGTGTACTTCGCCGCGGTGTTCGCGTTCATGCGCGAGGGCGAGAAGGAATGGGAGTGGGTGGTGCAGCACTCGCCGCTGCGCCGCGATCAGCTGCGTCGACTCGCGGCGGCATTCGACGAGACCGGACGCGGCTTGTTGATCGGCGTCGGCCTGACCTGCGCGGTGCAGGGCTTGATCGCGATGCTGATCTACCTCGCGCTCGGCGTGCCGCAGGCGTGGGTGCTCGGGCCGCTCACCGGGCTCGCATCGATCGTTCCGGTGATCGGCGTCGCGGCGATCTGGGGGCCCATCGCGGGCGGGCTGTTGCTCAGCGGCCATCCCATCAAGGCGGCGATCCTCGCGGTGCTCGGCCTCGGCATCATCGGCACGTTCGACAACCTGCTGCGCCCGCTCTTCTCGCGCATGGGTGCGCTGCAGCTCCCGGTGCTCGTGCTGTTCGTGTCGGCGTTCGGCGGGCTGCTCGTGCTCGGCGCATGGGGAGCGATCCTCGGACCGCTCGTCGTGCGCCTGTCGCTCGAAGCCGTGCGGATGCTGCGGAGCGACGACGGCGAACCGGAGTAGCTCAGCACTCCGCGTCGGCACAACCGCCGCAGCTCTCGAAGCACGCCTGCGGATCGACGCAGCTCACCGCGGCGCCGCCACACGTTCCCGCCGTGCACGCATCGTCGGTCGTGCAGTCGAGCCCGTCGTCGCACGCACTGCCGGCGGGATCGTTCCCGCTGCAATCATCGGAGGCTTCGTCGCACGACTCGCTGCAGTCGGCGTCGCCGTCTGCACCCGAGCACGGGTTGCCGGTGCCGACGCAGCAGCCGCTGGCGTTGCACGCGTCGGTCTGCGTGCAGTACATGCCGTCGTTGCACGGCGTGCCCGACGGGTCGTTGCCGGTGCACGCGTTCGCGGTCTCGTCGCACGACTCGCTGCAGTCGCCGTCGCCGTCCGCACCGGCGCAGGGATTCACGCTGCCGATGCACGCGCCCATCGCGTTGCACGCGTCGGTCGCCGTGCAGAACAAGCCGTCGGAACACGGCGTGCCCGAGTCGGCCGGCTCGACGCCGCACTGATTGTTCTCGCACACCGCGATGTGGCACTGCCCCGCCGGCGGACAGTCACCGGCGTCGATGCACTCGACGCACGCCCCCATGCCATCGCAGTACGCACCGTCGCCGCACGGCGTGCCGACGGCAGAGTCGGGATGTTGCGGCAGCCCGCCGTTGCACACTTCGTCGGTGCAATCGTTGCCATCGTCGTCGGGCACGTCGTCGTCGTCCTCGTACGAGGCTTCGGCACCGCTGCCGTCGCAGCGCAGCTCTTGGCAGTCGCCGTCGTCCTGCATCGCGAACGGCAACGGCGTGCCTTCCGAGGTGTTCGCGACGCCGCACACGCCCGAGCCGTTGCAGGTAGGCGCCTGACAGCTCGTCGACGCGCCGCAGTCATCGGCTTCGTTGCAGCCGGTGCACTGTCCGAACGCGTTGCACTCACCGGCAGCGCACGGTGTGCCGGCCGGCAGCGCGGGATTCTCGGGCGTGCCGTCGCTGCAGAAGTCCTCGGTGCACTCGAAGCCGTCCATGTACGGATCGGTGTTGTTGGCCTCGCTCACCGTGCCGCCTTCGCCGTCGCACACGACGCGCTGGCAGTCGCCGCTCATCTGCATCGTCGCGTTCACCAGCGTGCCCGCGGGCGCGAAGATCTGCCCGCACACGCCGGCTTCGCACGTGCGCATCGCACAGTCGTCGTCGACCGGCAGCATGTCGCAGTCGTCGGGGCTCAAGCACTCGACGCAGCCACCCATGCCGTCGCAGGTGCCGCTCGTGCTGCACTGCGCGCCCAGTGGCTCGGGCATGTGCGCGACCTCGCCGTCGGTGCACGCATCGGCGGTGCAGTCGTTGTCGTCGTTGGGGCGATCTTCGTCCTGCGCGACCGACTGCGGCGCGCCCGCGATGCACATCACGCGCTGACAATCACCGACGGTCTGCTCGGTGGTCGGCACGCCGTCGAGCGGCAGGTGATCGCAGACATGGTTGTCGCACACGTCGAGCGAGCAGGGGTCCTCGTCGGCGCACTCGGAGTCGAGCATGCACGCGCCCTGACCCGGGCCGGTGCCGTCGGTGCCGTCGGTGCCGTCGGTGACGACGCCGCTGTGCTCGGTGTCGACGCCTTCGTCACTGCTGTCCGACTCGGAGCCCGACTCGCCCTCGAGGTCGGACTCCGAGAAGCACGCGACGCTCGCCGTGGGAACGACGAGCGCCAACCATACGAGCGAACCTTTATGCACGGCGTCGCTGTATGGCAAGCGCCGTGCCGTTCCACGATCGCATCGGCGCGCGCCGATCAGCGTGCGCGCGTGCTCGGTGCGAGCGTCCGCGCCTCACCCCTTGCGCTCGCTGAGCGCCTGCGCTCGGCGCATCAGCTCCACGAGCTCCTTGCGGTAGCCGCCGTCGTCCTTGCCGATCGCGTGTTCGGCGAGCTCGATCGCGCCCGCCCACGTGCTCGCACCCTTGTGCTTGCTGTCGCGCAACAGCATGCCCCACTCGGCGACGGCCGCGGAGAAGCGGAAGCTCTCCGACGCGGCGTCCACCGTGCGATCGGCGTCGTCGATCGCGAACGCGAGCAGCTTGCTCTCCTCGCCGTCGGGCTGCTTGTAGCGGATCTTCACGTTCATCAGCTCGCCCACGGTGCCCGTGGTCGCACCGACCTTCTGGTACTCGAGCGCGTCGATCTTCGCCGCCGGTGCATCCTTGGCGCCGACCGGGATCACCTCGTAGAGCGCGGTGACCGAGTGACCCGCACCGATCTCGCCGGCGTCCTTGCTGTCGTCGTTGAAGTCGGTGTGCGCGAGCGCGCGGTTCTCGTAGCCGATCAAGCGGAACGCGGCCACTTCCTTCGGGTTCATCTCGACCTGGATCTTCACGTCCTTGGCGATCGTCACGAGCGTCGCGCCGGCTTCGGTGACCAGCACCTTGCGTGCCTCGGCGATCGAGTCGATGTACGCGTAGTTGCCGTTGCCCTTGTCGGCCAGCAGCTCCATCGTCGAATCCTCGAGGTTGCCGTCGCCGAAGCCGAGCACCGACAGGAACACGCCCGACGCACGCTTCTGCGTGATGAGCTCCTCGAGCGCGCCCTGACCGGTCGTGCCGACGTTGAAGTCGCCGTCGGTCGCCAGGATCACGCGGTTGATGCCGCCTTGCACGAACGTCTGCTCGGCGAGCCGGTAGGCGAGCTCGATGCCGGCGCCACCGTTGGTCGAACCGCCGGCCTCGAGGCGATCGAGCGCCGCGAGGATCTCCGCCTTGTCGGAGGTGGGCTCGAGCACCACGCCCGACGCACCCGCGTACACGACGATCGACACCTTGTCCTGCGGACGAAGTGTGTCGACCAGCATGCCCAGGCCACGCATGAGCAGCGGCAGCTTGTCGGGGCTGTTCATCGAGCCCGACACGTCG
>DASZPU010001031.1:0-13098 GCA_035550195.1 Nannocystaceae bacterium | reverse complement strand
GCCGCTGCCCTGGTGCGTGCAGGGAGCCGACGGGATCGCCGGAGGCGATCCCGCCGAAGATCCCGTGTTCGCCGCGATCGATCGCCTCGTGTTCGAGCAGGTGCTGCAAGGCGACGACCGCGGGCTCGAGCTGCGCCACGACGGCCTGCGCGAGGCGCTCTTGCAGGGGCTGTCGCCCGCGCGTCGTCGCGAGCTGCACGGCCGCTGCGCTCGCATCCTCACCGAGCACGAAGGGCAGCGTCCGGAGCTCGAGGCCCAGCTCGGTCGCCACTGGCTCGAGGCCGGTGAGGACGCGCGGGGTGCCGCGCTGCTCGAGCGCGCGGGTCGGCGGCTCTACGACGCGCAGTCGTTCTTCGACGCGCTCGCGCCGTTGGAAGCCGCGCTCGCGGTGATCCGCCGCGAGCCCGCATCGCGCCTGCGCGTCGCCGAGCTGCAGCAGATGCTCACGCGTGCGGGCGTGCTCGTCGATCGTCAGACCGTGCTGCGCCACGCCGACGAAGCGATCGCGGCGATGGACGCCGACGCGGGCATGCCGATCGCGCGCCGACTCGCGCCGATCCTCGGGGGCAAGCTCGCACTCGGCTGCGGGCTCGCGCTCGCGTTCCTCGGGTGGCTGCCGCGTCGCCGCACCCGTGAGCGGCCACTGCGTGCGCTCGTGCGCATGATCTCGATCGTCGGCTACGCCGCGAGCGTGCACTCGCTGTCGCTGCACACCGATCGTCTGCGCGCGCTCTTGGGCCTGCTCGCGCCGCTCGAAGCGATGATCGATCGGGTGCCGCGCGGCGCGTGGCTGCTCGTGCAGAACTTCGAGCTGATCGCGATCGGCCACTGGCGCCGCCTGCAGCAGAACGTCGACGAGATCATCCGCGTCGTCACCACCGACACGCGCACGCCGTTGCCCGAGCTCGATCGTCGGCTCGCGATCGGTGCGGCCAACTACATGCGCGCGTCGGTGCGGGCGCTCGACGTCGAGCCCAGCTATCGCGAGTCGCTCGCGGCGCTCGAAGAGCTCGACCTGCGCTTCTTCGCGGTCGCCGGCCGCGTCGCGCCGGTGTTCTTCCATCGCATGCGCGGCGAAGAAGAAGTCGCGCGCGAGCAGGTCGCACGCGCCGAGGTCGGGCTCGTGCAGCTCGGCAACGCGTGGGTGTTCTCGTCGCAGCTCGGCTGGATCAGCGCGATCGCCTACGGGCTCACGCAGGACGTGCTGGGCCTCAAGCGCGTCGTCGAGGATCTCGAGCGCAGCGTCGCGGACGGCTACGAGTTCGGCGCGTTCCTCGGGCTCGCGCGCGGCGAGTATGCGCGGGCGCGTGGCGACAGCGCCGGTGCGGTCGCGCTGCTCGACGATGCGCTCGCGGAGGTGCCGGCCGATCACGATCTCACGCGCATCGTGCTCGAAGGTGCGTTGGTCGACGCGCTGGTCGATCACGGCGATGCCAGCCGCGCGCTCGCGATCGCGGATCGTGTGCGCACGCGATTGCGTGCGACCGACGAGCCCTTCCGCGTGCACGCGCTGCGCATCGATCGCGGACGCGCGCTCGCCCGAGCGGCGTGCGGCGAGGCCGACGAAGCGATGCGCGAGCTCGACCGGCTCGTCGTCGCCGCCCGCGAGACGCACAGCCCGCTATTGAGCGGCATCATGCACGAAGCCGCGGCCCTGGTTGCACGCGACCGCGACGACGCCGACGCGTGCCGTCGTCACGCCGAGCAAGCCGAGCGCTACTTCGCCTCGACCGGCAATCCCGCGCTGCTCGCCCGCAGTCGTCGACTCGCCGAACGCACCGAGCTCGCACCGGGCGAGCGCGCCGGCGGCGACGAGCTCACGGTGCAGCTGGCCTCGAGCGCATCGCTGTTGCCCGACGGCAGCGAGACCGACGCGACGCGGTGAAAACGAAAACGGCCCGCGGTTGCCCGCGAGCCGTCTTCACGCATCCGCGACGCCGGGGATCAGCCGCCGGAGGTCTCGCCCGCCGTGCCCATGCCGTCGTCGGTGGCCATCGTGCCGCCTTCGGAGCCCGAGCCCGACTCGCTGCCCGAGCCCGTGCCGTCGGTGTCTTCACCGCCGCACTTGTTCTCGATGGAGTAGTCGCCGTTGCAGTACTTGCCGTCCTTCGGCCACACGCGACCGTTGGCGTCGATGAACGGCAGGTTCTCCGGATCGAAGTCGCTCGGGCAGAAGTCGCACGAGTCGCCCCAACCGTCGTAGTCCTGATCGAACACCGGCAGGAAGCACATCGAGTCCCACAGCTGCACGAGGTCCGGCACGTCGACCGGGGTGAGCCGCGGGTTGGTCTGCGCGGTGAGGCCCGCGGCCTCGAGCGCGAGGTCGCAGCCGGGCGGCGGCGTCAGGATGCCGGGCGCATCGCGGAGCTGCTGCGGCAGCGAACGGCACGTGCGCTGCTCCGGATCGTCGGGCTCCACGCAGTCGACGCGGATCGGCAGGCCGTCCGGATCCTTCAGCGGCAGGCCGGTGATCGCGTTGAGGAGATCGCCGGTCGCCATGTCGGCCACGAGCGCCGCCGTGCAGCAGTAGTCGTTCACCGACACTTGGTAGAACGAGTACGGCTTCGCGCGCGGGAACTGACCGCACGCGTTGTTCGGCTCGCAGACCTTGCCGACGAAGTCACCGTCTTCGTCGTCGTCCTGCATGCCGCCGTCGGTGATCTGCTCGCCGTTCGCGGTGAACGGACAGGTGTCGCAGACATCGCCGACGGTGTCGCCGTCGTAGTCGACGTGGTTGCACGTGCCGGTCGCGGTCTCGCAGACCGAGAACTCCGGGCACGCATTCGCGTCCGTCGAGCAGTCGATGAACTCGACCGGCTGACGCGGGCAACCGTCGATCATGTTGCCCAGGCCGTCCTGATCGAAGTCGTCGGCCGCACCGAAGCCCACCGGGCCCGCCGCGTTCGGCAGCGGCTCGGCAGCGGCACACACGTCGCCGACCAGATCCTGATCGTCGTCGCGCTGGCACTTGTTCTTGTCGTTGTAGAGGATCGCGGTGCCGACCTCGTACGGGTTGTCCGGTCCGAAGTCCTCGCAGTTCGGCTGCATCACGCAGTTGTCGCAGACGTCACCGATGCCGTCCTGATCCGCGTCGCCCTGCATCGGCACGTTGCGGACGAGGTATGCGGCGTCGATCGACACCGTGGGATCGATGTCGTTGTACTGCTTGATCGTCTGGCGGCAGTTGTCGCACTCGTTGCCGACGCCGTCCTTGTCGGAGTCCGCGGTGTTGGCCACGGCGGTGTCGATGGTCGGGCAGAGGTCGACGACATCGCCCACGCCGTCACCGTCGATGTCGGACTGATCGGGGTTGAAGATGTCGGGCGCGTTGTCGCAGGAGAGCTGGACCGTATCGAGGTCCTCGTCCTCCTTGCACTTCGGCTCGTCGATCGTGAACTGGTAGACGAAGTCCGGCTCGGTGCCCGACGCCTGCCCACCGACGACCAGCGGCATGCCGCACGCGTCCCAGAACGCGCTGCGGTAGAGGTTGGGGTCGTTCATCTGCTCGATGTCGTTCAGGCCGGGGACCACCACGCGGTAGGTCTCCTGCACCTGCAGCACGGGGCCGAACTCCGCGGGGTCGACCGAGACGCGGATCTCACCGGTGGCCTGATCCGCGATGTCGGTGACGAGGCACGGTGCCGCGCACGGGTCGAGCGTGCCGCCCGGCGAGAGCTCGTCGCGCGTGTTCACGCAGCCCGGGCCACCCGCGACCGGCACGATCTCGCCGCAGTCGTCGTTGGGCGTCGTGATGGTGTCGTCCGCGACCGAGAGGTCGTCGTCGCCCTTGATCACGCGGAAGATCTGCAGCTTCTGCTGATTTTCCGGGCTCATGTCGTACTTGTTCGAGAACCGGATCGAGAAGTTGTCGCAGGCGCCGATGCGGAGGTTGTCCGTCGGGAAGCCGCTGCCCGGCTGCACGTGGAACTGCGGCGTCTCGAACGTGTACTCGTTCTTGCCCTCGAGCGAGTTGCCGACCTTGTCGCGCAGGTAGCTGCCGTCGCCCGGCGTCGCGAACGTGACGGTGTACGTCGAGCCCGAGCACATCGCGCGGTCGAAGTCCTCGAACGCTTCGGCGAGGAACGTGTCGTTCGCGCGCCAGCCTTCGTGGCGGTTGCGTGCGCCGATCTGCGTGCGGCCTTCGGCGCAGTTCTCGACGTCGGCGCGCGGGATGCCGCCGAGGTCGGCGGGGCGCCACTCGACGCCCTTGATCGCCGGGTCGTACACGACGCCGCCGCGGCGCTCGACGAAGAGCGTCGCGTACTCGCCTTCACGATCCGCGCGGATGTTGCCGTCCGCGTCGCGGCAGCTCTCGTCGACGACGCGCGCGCACTCTTGCGGCGGATCGTCTTCGCAGACGCACTGACGGGTCACGCCCGGCAACGTGTCGTTGCGGTCGTAGACGCTGATGGGCCGGATCTCCGGCTGGAAGTAGGGATCGCACTGGATGCCCTCTTCGTCCGCAGAGATGTCGACGCCGCCCAGGCTCTCCTGGCAGCACTCGGACGCCGCGAAGAGCGTGTCGTTCGCGTCGCTGTTGCAGTTCGCGAGCCGCTTGCGCGACTTGTAGTTGCCGCAGCTCTGGCCCATGTCGTCGCACTGGCCTTGGAAGTTCGCGGTGGCTTCGTAGCAGCCGGCCGCGCCCGCGTCGGAGAAGCGACGATCGACGCAGTAGCCCTGCATGCCGCCGGTCGTGTTCGGGTCCTGCTTGCAGCCGACGAACCACTCCGCTCGGCACACGCGGTTCTCGACGCACTCCTCGTCGAAGTCCGCACGGCACGCGGCACCGTTCTTCTGCCCGATGCACACCGTGCCCGGCAGCTCGTGCACGTCGCGGCAATCGGCGTCCTCACTGCACGGCGCGTCGAAGTTCTCGAAGCCCTCCGGGCGATCGTCGGGGTGGGTCTCGCGGATCTTGTCCGACTTCGCGATCTTCCACTCCTGCACCGCGCCATCGGCCCACGCGTACTTGTACGTGTAGTCCTCTTCCTGGCGGTCGACCGACGGCACGAAGTTGCGGCAGTCGACCAGCGAGTCGCCCTCCGTCGCGTCGCAGGCGATCGCGGTGCCCGCGTTGACGTCGCGCGGGTTGCCGGCCTCGTCGAGGCCGTACTTCGCGACGCGCACGCCGAGCAAGAAGTCGCACTCGCTGCAACAGGTGTCCGCGCCGTCTTGCGGCGTGTCGCAGCTGCTCGTGCCCGCGGTCCACAGCCCCTTGTACGACTGCAGCTTCGCGTCGGGCGTGTCGACGCGCATCTTCCACGGCACCAGCTTGCCGTCGACGTCCCGCACCGCGTTGCAGGGATTGTTGACGGGATCCTGGTTCTGCACCGCGCCGAAGTCGATGCCCGCTTCGCGCAGGTTGTCGACGCACGCGAGGTTCACGAGCCGCGTGATCAAGTCGGGCTCTTCCGACGCGCCCTTGGTGAAGTCACCGTTGTAGCGCGTGGTCGGACCGACGATGTCGACGACGTCCGGCTTCCAGTCGTAGACCTCGAACAGCTTCGGCTGATCGGGACGCTTGCGCACGAGCTCGACCGAAGTGGGCTCGAGCAAGTTGTTGAAGATGAACTCGACGCCGAAGGTGACCGCGAGTGGCCACACCTTGCAGTACTCGTCGGGACGACCCGATTCCTTGGCCTCGTCGGTGTCCTCGCAGGGCTTGATCTCTTCGACGAAGTAGTGACCCGACTTGATGTCACCCGGGCAGCGATCACCTTCGCAATCCGGACCGAGGAGGTGCACCTTCTTCGAGGCGTAGTTGTGCCCCGAGATGCTCTCCACGATGAGATTGTCGGGATCGCAGATGCCGCAATCGGTGTCGCGGATGCACGCGGTGTCGCCGACGAGCACGACGCACAAGCCAGCACCGGCGAGCGCGGCATGGAAGAAACGAGGCATGGACTTCTCGATCGTCATGGAAGCTGGTCCCGGGGTTGGGAACGGCGGTGAGACTACGCCAGGAACACGTTCGAGGTAACCCGACAATCGCGGCCCGGCCAAGCCGGATGGGACCGATTGTCGGGCCGCCGTGATGGGCGTCGAGGCGCCCGGTCCGACCCCTCGATACGGGGGCGTCGGGCCGCTCGGATCGACCACCGGCCGCGGCGAATGTTGGCCATCGCACGGGCGCCGGGGCCACGGATCCGCTCGGCCGCGCGCGACACGCCCGCTCAGCCCCCCGAGCTCGAGGCGGAGTCCGTGCCCGACTCGCTGCCCGACTCGCTCGTGGACTCGCCGTCGGTGTCGGTTCCGTCGGCGGCGCAACGCTTGTCCAGCGCATAGGCGCCGTTGCACACGGCCCCGGATTTCGGCCACACGCGGTTGTTGATGTCGACGAAGGCCGCATTCTTGGGATCGTAGTCGAAGCGGCAGAGATCGCAGCGGTCGCCGAGCCCGTCGAAGTCCTGATCGCGGGGCGGCAACAGGCACATGCGATCCCACGCGGCCGAGGCCGACGCGGCGAAGTCGGCTTGGACGAGCTCTCGGTTGTCGCGCCAGTCGAGGGCGCCGAGCGCTTCCTCGCAGCCGCTCGGCAGCGTGAGCACGCCGGGCATGTCCGCGACGCCTTCGGGCAGACGACGGCAGGTCTGCTGCAGCGGATCTTCCGCTTCTTGGCAGTCGAGCGTGACCGGCACGGGCTCGCGCTCGAGCGTGAAGTCGTCTTCACGCCGCACGCCGCCGTCCATCAGCAGGTCGTTCGTGCCCGCGTAGTAGAGGAATCCGTCGTCGCGCGCTTCCAGCTGCAGCGTGCAGCAGTAGCCCTCCGCGGAGATCTCGTAGAAGCCGAACGGACGCGCCTCGGTGCCACCGGTGCCGTTGCATTCGGGGCTGGTCTCGCAGTCGATGCCGATGAAGTCGCCGTCGGCATCGTCGTCTTCGAGCGCGCTCTGATCGAAGCGCTGCATCGGGTTCGCGCGCGCCGGGCACGTGTCGCACGCATCACCGACGCCGTCGCCGAGGACGACGCCTTCGTCGTTGGTCTCGCCGTCGATGTGATTGCAGGTGCCGGCGCCGAGGCACTGGTTGCCCTCGGGGCAGGGCTCGCAGGTCGAGCCCACCGGACAATCGCTCGCGGCTTCGCACGGCGTCGCGGGTGCGGGCAAGCGCGGGCACTTGTCGATCGCGTTGACGAGGCCGTCCTGATCGAAGTCGTCTTCGTCGTCGAGCCCCACCGCCGCCGCCGCGCCCGGCGAGAACAGGCCGACGCAGGCATCGCCGACCATGTCCTCGTCGACGTCGGCTTGGCAGCGCGACACGTCGTCGTAGGGGATCGGCTCGCCCGGTGACCACGGCTTGTCGGCGCTGTAGCTGCCGCAGTTCGCGACGGTGATGCAGTTGTCGCAGACGTCGCCGATGCCGTCGTCGTCGCTGTCGGTCTGCGCCGGGTTGTTGTCGACCAGCATGCGGAAACCGCCGCCGGGCGAGCTCATCACGTTGTACTGCTTGGTCGGTCGACGACAGACGTCGCAGTCGTTGCCGATGCCGTCGTCGTCGGAGTCGCCTTGGTTGTTGCCACCGTTGCTCGCGACCACCGGGCAGAGATCGACGACGTCGCCGATGCCGTCGAGATCGAAGTCGTCCTGCAGCTTGTTGGGAACGTCGTCGGCGTTGTCGCAGCTGTCGGGGATCTTGTCGCCGTCGGGATCTTCCTTGCACTTCGGATCGTCGATGTCGAAGTCGTAGAGGAAGTCGAGCTCCTTGGTGCCGCCGAGCACGAGCGGCATGCCGCACGCGTCCCAGAACGCTTGGCGGTAGCGCTCGGGATCGGCCATGTCGTCGATCGAGTCCAGGCCGGGCAACACCATGCGATAGCGCTTGCCGGGCTGCAGCACCGAGTCGAAGCGCACCGCGTCGACCGACACGCGCACCTTGCCGAAGCCGTTCTCGGCGATGTCGACGGTGAGGCAGGGCGCGCCGCAGAAGTCGTCGTCGAGCGTGTCGGCGTCGTCGTGACACGCGGGGCCGCCCGCGATCGGCACGAGGCCGCAGCCTTCCTTCGGCAACAGCTCGGGGTCGCGCTCCTTCGCTTCTTCGGCGGTGAGCTTCTCGACCTCGTAGATCGCGATCTTGCGCAGGTTCTCCGGCGAGATGTCGTAGCGGTTGGAGAGCTGCAGACCGAAGTCGTCGCACGCACCGATGCGCAGCGCGTCGGCGGGGAAGCCGGAGCCGGGCACGACGTGGAACTGCGGCGTCTCGAACGTGTACACCGACTTGCCGGACAGATCGTTGCCGACCTTGTCCACGAGCGCTTCGCCTTCACCCGGCGTCGCGAAGGTGACGCGGTAGGTCGAGCCCGAGCACATCGCACGATCGAAGTCTTCGAAGTTCTCGACGAAGTTGGCGTCGTTGCCTCGCCAGCCGTCGTGGCGGTTGCGCTCCGCGATGAGCGAGTGCGCTTCGGCGCACTCTTCGACGCGTGCACGCGGCACCGAGCCGGCGTCGGCGGGACGCCACTCGAAGCCTTTGATCGCGGGGTCGTAGATCACGCCGCCCGGGCGATCGATGAACGCGATCGCGTACTGCCCACGGCGATCGTCGCGGATGCGACCGTCGCCGTCGCGACACAGCGTGTCGACGAGGTCGTCGCACTCGGCGGGAGGATCGTCCTCGCAGATGCAGGTGCGCGCCTGCTCGGGCAGGTGCTCGTTGCGATCGTAGCGCGGCAGCGGTGCGAGCTCGGCTTGCATCGTGGGATCGCAGGCGTCGATGCCGGGCCCGAGCGCGTCCTGGCAGCACTCCGCGGCCGACAGCGCGCCATCGCCTTCTTCGCTGTCGCACAGCGACAGTCGCGAGCCCGCGCGGACGTCACGGCAGCCTGTGCCGTCGATCTCGCACTGACCTTCGAAGTCGTTGCGCGCGACCAGACATGCGCCGGCATCGTCGGCGGCATAGCGGATGTCCACGCAGTACCCGCGATCGGCACCGGTGGTGTCCTGATCGGGTCGGCACTCCGCGAACCACTGCGGTCGGCACACACCGCCGGTGCACTCGGGATCGCGCTCGGGATCGCAGGCCTGACCGTTCTTCGTGCCGATGCACGCGGCACCGGGAAGATCGTGTTCGGTGCGGCACGCCGACGTGGTGGTGCAGCTCGCGTTGCGGTTCTCGATCCAGGCCGGGCGCAGATCGGGATGGGTCTCGCGCAGCTTGTCGTAGCGCGGCAGCGCGAACGCCTCGCGCTTGCAGCTCGCGTCGGTGCCCGGATCGCAGGACCAGTGGTACTCGTAGCTGCGCTGCTCCGGCCCGCGATCGACGCTGGGGATGAAGTCGCGGCACTGCACGTAAGGATCGCCGGCCGCGGCATCGCATGCGATCGCGCCGTTGCCGGGCGGGGCCCCGACCGCGTAGTTGGGCGTGCGCACGGTGCCGTCCGCGGTGATGCCGTACTTCGCGATCTTCGTGGTGAGCAGCCAGTCGCACTCGCTGCAGCAGACGTCGGGCCCGCTCTCGGCGGTGACGCAGTCGTGCTGATCGGCGCTGCCGTGCGTGGTGATGCCGCGATACGAGGTGACCACCGCATCGGGCGTGCCGATGCGCATCTTCATCGGCACGAGCTGGCCGTCGACTGTGCGCGTGCCGTTGCAGGGATCGCTGGCCGGATCCTCGTAGTCCTCGTGGCCGTAGGGCACGCCGGCGTCGGCGAGGTTGTCGACGCACGCGAGGTTCACCGCGCGGGTGACGACGTCGGGATCGGTCGAGCTGCCGGTGCGCACGTCACCGTTGAACCGCGTGATCGGGCCCTCGATCGCGAGGATGCGCGTCTTCCAGTCGTAGACCTCGAAGAGCTTCGGTTGATCGGGACGCTTGCGCACCAGCTCGATCGAGGTGGGGTCGAGCAGGTTGTTGAAGATGAACTCGATGCCGTACGCGACGACGAGCGGCGAGAGCTTGCAGAACTCTTCGGGGCCGCGCGGCGCTGCGAGTGCGTCCTCGCTGGTCTCGCACGGACCGAAGTCGGTGACGAAGTACTGGCCGTGCTTCAGCTCGCCCGGGCAGCGGTCGCCTTCGCAGGCGGGACCGAGCACGTGGATCTTCTTCGACTGGTAGTTCGCGCCCGTGATGCTCTCGAGCACGAGGCTCTGCGGATCGCAGATGCCGCAATCGGCGTCGTGGATGCATCCACCCGCGGCGACCAGAGGCGAGAGCGCCACACAACCAAGCAGCAGATGCGTCCGTACCGCCATGCAGACCCGGGGAGAACGGGGCGGGCGCCGAGGGCTTACGCCGGTCCGGCGCCGCGGAGGAGCGAAGTCATCCCAGCTTGCACTCGATGAGCATGGCCGTCACGTTGTCGTCGCCGCCGGCCTCGTTGCTGCGGTCGATGAGCTCCGCGACCGCCGCCTCGGGGTCGTCTTGGGTGGCCACGATCTCGTGGATCTCTTGATCCGTCAGCATGCCGGAGAGGCCGTCCGAGCAGAGCACGAAACGATCGCCGTCTTCGATCTTCACGCAGCTGAGATCGATGTCGACGGTCTCGCGCATGCCGAGCGCGCGCGTGATGACGTTCTTGTGGGGGAAGTCGCGGATCTCCTGCTCGGTGAGATCGGGGCGCGCGTCCTTCCAGTCTTCGAGCAGCGAGTGGTCGCGGGTGAGCGACGAGATCGATCCGTTGCGCACGCGATAGCAGCGCGAGTCGCCGACGTGGGCGACGTAGGCCTTCGCGCCGTTGAGATGGAACGCGACGATCGTCGTGCCCATGCCGCGCTGATGACGGTTGCGCATCGAGGCTTCGTGGATGCGCTCGTTGGCGAGACAGATCGACGCGAGGATGCGGTTCTCCGCGTACGAGCGCGAGGGATCGTAGCGATACGGCCACGTCGCATCCGGGTCACGGCTGCGGCGATAGAACTCGCCGATCACTTCCGTCGACAGCTTGCTCGCGACATCGCCCGACGCATGACCACCCATGCCGTCGGCGACGAGGAACAGCCGCTCCTCTTCGAGCAACGCGAAGTAGTCCTCGTTGTGGGTCCGCTTGCGACCGACGTCTGTCCGGGCTGCGTAGCGGATGCGCACGATGGCGCATCGTAGGCCGCAGTCACGGGCTGCCGCAAGCCTTCGGATCTCGAGCCCGACGTGGCTTCGCCACGGCGGACAGCGAGCACGACTGCTCGCGCCAGGAAGAGCGCCGGACGGCGCGACCAAAACTCAATGGTCGAACGCTCGCGCCAGGGCGTCGTAGAGGTCGCTCGGGTCCAGCAGTTGCAGGCGCAGCGGGCCGAAGCCGATCCAGTCGCCGCTACGTACATCGACGGTCTCGCCGGGCGCGAGCGTCCGGCCGGCCACGGTCGTGCCGTTCGCCGAGCGGTTGTCGGTGAGCCGCAGCGTGCCGGGGCCGGTGCCGACGAAGTGCGCGTGCAGCTTCGACACGAACGGTAGCCGGAGTACGACGTCGCAGTTGTTCGCGCGCCCGATGCTGATGCGATCGGGGAACGGGTTGCCTGCGCGCTTGAGCACGTGGGCGAGCCGCCACTCGTTCGGGTAAGGATCCGTGACACGCGGACCGTCGGTGCGGATCGCCACCGTGTGGTAGTCGAACTTCGGATCGACGAGCGCGATCCCGGCGTCGGGGTGCTTGAGCAGCACCCACGCGTGCTGGGCAGCGAGAAAGCCGTCGCGACCGAGCACGCCCGTGCGGTCCCACAGCTCTCGCGCTTCGAGCATCCGGAAGAAGCGTAACATGGCGGAGCACGATGGCGCGTCCGTCCTCGGTCCTCCTCTTGTTGCTCATCGCCTGTCGCGCCGGCACGACGAGCGCACCCGAGCTCGCGCGGAAGGGATCGCCTGCGCCGATCACCTGTCCCGCGGGCGCGACGATGCGTGGTGTGGCGCCGCCGTCGGGCGACCGAGTGTGGTGTGAAAGCGACGATGGCACGCTCGAGGGGCCGGTGCGCGAGTGGTTCGCGGACGGGCAACGCCGGCTCGAAGGCGAGTACAAAGGCGGGCAGAAGCACGGCGTGTGGCAGACGTTCTTCGACGGCGGCAAGCCGCGCGCGGAAGAGCACTGGGACGCGGGCAAGCCCACCGGCACGTGGGTGACATGGTTCGCGGATGGGACACGCGCGACCGAAGCGCTGCACCGTCCCGGCGGTGTTTTCGCCTTTCGCTCGTTCCGACCCGACGGCAGCAAGCAGCGCCAGGGCACCTACGCGAACGGCCGCGAGCACGGCGAGTGGACGGAGTGGGATCCCGCGGGCGTGACGACCGTCGCGATCTGGAAGGACGGCGTGAAGACGACCGCGACGCCGACTGCGATCACGGGCATCGCGGAGTGCGACGAGTACATCACGAAGTATCAGCGCTGCATCGCGGAGAAGGTGCCCGACGCCGCACGCGGATCGATGAACGAAGCGATGGACGCGACCATCAAGGCGTGGCGCGAGGCGGCTGCGAACCCGCAAGGGCACGACGCGTTGCGCGTCGGCTGCAAGGCGGCGCTGGATGCCGCGCGCCAGGCCACCGAGGCGATGGGTTGCACGTGGTGAACGAGCTCAAGCGCGCGCGCGCCGGTACTCGCCTTCCATGATCGTCGTCCACGCGTTGCCGTCCTTCGACGACTCGATGCGGAACGCCATGCGATCGTCGCCGCGCAACGTGTAGACGTAGCGACCGTGGCCGTGCTCGCCGCTGCCGCTGAAGACCAGCGAGTCGCCCTCCCATGCGCCGAGCGTCTCGTTGGGCGGCATGCCCATCGAATCGAACCAGTGCATGGTGTAGCGCTCTTGCTTCGCGCTCCAGCCGAACACGCCGTGACCGCGGAAGACGACGCTGCCGTCGCGCGACTCGACGTAGTCGGTGACGAGATACATGCCGTCGAGATCGATGCGGCTCGAGAAGCGACCGATGGCGGTGCGCGTCTCGGGGGCCCACGGCGACGGATGCAGCGTTTCCTCGCCGACCCATTCGCCTTCGAGCGCTGCGAGCTTGCGATGCTGTTCGGTGGGGCTCGGCATCTGCATGCGGGCATGGTAGCGTTCGCGGTGGGTGAGCGGGGGGCGGCGATTCCTTCTCGGGATGGCGTGCGTGTGTGCGTGCGCGTTCGATGTTTCGGGGGCGGAGGACGGCGCGACCACGTCCACGTCCACGTCCACGTCC
>DASZPU010001030.1:0-2317 GCA_035550195.1 Nannocystaceae bacterium | reverse complement strand
AGCACCGCGACGCGATGGCCGGCTTCGCACAGCATCATGCCGAGCGCGTCGATGAGCGTGCTCTTGCCGGCACCGGGTGGGCCGGAGATCGCGATGCGATGCGACGCGAGCCCGTCCTTCGCGAGCGCGTCGAGCAACGCGAGCGCGTGCGGGCGATCGTCGTCGCGCGTGCTCTCGATCAGCGTGATCGCCTGTGCGAGCGCCACCCGATCGCCGCTGCGAATCGCCGCGACGCGGGTCGCGACGTCGTCGCTCACGGGCGTTGCCCCGCGAGCACGTCGAGGATCTGCGCGGCGGCTTCGGTGAGCACGGTGCCCGGTGCGAACACGGCCGCGACCCCGAGCGCGAGCAGCTTCGGACGATCGGGCGGCGGGATCACACCGCCCACCACGATCGCGATGTCGCCGCGCTGCAGCGCCGCGAGCTCGGCCTGCAGCTGCGGCACGAGCGTGAGATGGCCGGCCGCCAACGAGCTCACGCCGATCACGTGCACGTCGTTCTCGACGGCTTGCCGCGCCGTCTCGGCCGGCGTGGAGAACAGCGGACCGATGTCGACATCGAAGCCCATGTCGGCGAAGCCGGTCGCGATGACCTTCGCGCCGCGGTCGTGGCCGTCTTGGCCCATCTTCGCGACCAAGAGACGCGGCCGACGACCGTGCGCGCTCGCGAACGCTTCGACGCGCGCGATGACGCTCAGCAGCTCGCCCTTCGGATCGTGCAACTCGGACGAGTATACGCCCGCGACCGTACGCGTGTGCGGCTCGTAGCGCCCCCACACGCGCTCGAGCGCGCTGGAAATCTCGCCGACGGTCGCACGCGCACGCGCGGCATCGATCGCCAGCGCGAGCAGGTTGCCCGTGCCGGTCCTCGCACTGTCCTCGATCGCCGCGAGCGTGCGCGCGACCGCGTCCGCATCGCGCTCGGCCCTCAGCTGCGCGAGCCGCTTCAGCTGGGCCGTGCGCACCGCCGAGTTGTCGACCTGCAGCACGTCGATGGGCTCTTCGTGCGCGGCACGGTAGGCGTTCACGCCGACCACCACCTGTCGCCCCGCGTCGATGCGCGCCTGGGTCTTCGCGGCGGCCTCTTCGATGCGCAGCTTCGGGATGCCCTGTGCGATCGCGGCCGCCATGCCGCCCATCGCCTCCACTTCGGCGATGTGGACGCGCGCGCGGTCGATCAGCGCATCGGTGAGCAGCTCGACCGCATGGCTGCCGCCCAGCGGATCGATCGTGCGACACACACCGCTCTCGCGCTGGATCACGAGCTGCGTGTTGCGAGCGATGCGTGCGCTGTGCTCGGTGGGCAGCGCGAGCGCTTCGTCGAACGCGTTGGTGTGCAGCGACTGCGTGCCGCCGAGCACCGCCGCGAGCGCCTCGAGCGTGGTGCGGGCGACGTTGTTGTACGGGTCCTGGGCGGACAACGACCAGCCCGAGGTCTGGCAGTGCGTGCGCAGTGTCCACGACTTGGGATCGCGTGCACCGACATCGTGCATGAGCTCGGCCCACAGCACCCGCGCGGCGCGGAGCTTGGCGACCTCCATCAGCACGTTCATGCCGATGCCGAAGAAGAAGGAAATGCGCGGCGCGAACGCGTCGACGTCGAGGCCCGCGGCGATGCCGGTGCGCACGTACTCGAGCCCGTCGGCGAGCGTGTACGCGAGCTCGATGTCGGCCGTGGCTCCGGCCTCCTGCATGTGATAGCCGGAGACGCTGATGCTGTTGAACTTCGGCATGTGCTGCGCACAGAAGCCGAAGATGTCCCCCACGATCCGCATCGACGGTGCCGGCGGATAGATGAAGGTGTTGCGCACCATGAACTCTTTGAGGATGTCGTTCTGGATCGTGCCCGAGAGCAGCGCCGGCGCGACGCCCTGCTCTTCGGCCGCGACGACGTAGAGCGCGAGAATCGGCAGCACCGCGCCGTTCATCGTCATCGACACGCTCATCTTGTCGAGCGGGATGCCGTCGAACAGGATGCGCATGTCGAGGATCGAGTCGATCGCGACGCCGGCCATCCCGACGTCACCGACGACGCGCGGATGATCGCTGTCGTAGCCGCGATGGGTCGCGAGGTCGAACGCGATCGACAGGCCCTTCTGGCCCGCGGCGAGGTTCCGGCGATAGAAGGCGTTGCTGTCCTCCGCGGTGGAGAAGCCGGCGTACTGCCGGATCGTCCACGGCTGCGCGACGTACATCGTGGGGTACGGGCCGCGGCGGTAGGGCGGGAAGCCGGGCATGCCGAGCTCGTGCGCGACCGCGGGCGGATGGGCGGGCACGTCGATGCCTTCGGGCGTCGACCAGCCCGCGCTCGCGCCCAC
>DASZPU010001029.1:0-5959 GCA_035550195.1 Nannocystaceae bacterium | reverse complement strand
TGACGCGGCCGCGGCCTACAGCAACGAGGAGCTGCGCGCGACGTTGATGATGGACTACGTGCGCATGTCGTTCGCGTGCGATCTCAGCCGGGTGGCGACGGTGCGACTCACGATGGATCAGTCGTGGCTGAACGCGGGGCCGCTGGTCGGGGCCGCGAGTGATCTGCATCAGCTCAGCCACGGTTCGATCTCGGCCGATGCGCACGCCGACGGCGTGGGCTGGCACGTGAAGCACTTCGCGCGGCTCGTGCAGCTGCTGCGCGACAGCCAAGAGCTCGACGGCAGCTCGCTGCTCGATCACACGGTGGTGGTGCTGTGCTTCGAGGGCGGCTACGGCTTCGATCCCGAGGCCAACGCCGGCGACTCGCCGCACTCGACCGAGAACATGGTGATGCTGGTGGGTGGCCGCGCGGGCGGGCTCGTCCACGGGTCGCACATCGATGCGAGCGGGCAACATCCCGCGAACGCGTTCGTCACGGCGATGCAGGCGGTCGGCATGGAGACCGACACGCTCGGCGAAATCAGCGGAACGGTGCCCGGCTTGCTGGGCTGACGCGTCGCGTCCCGCGGTGCTCGACGAGCGCCGCGCTCGGCCGTAAAGTGATCGGCTGAGCCATGGCGCTCGCGCTCCCACTGCTCGCGCTCCTCGCAGCACCTCCGACCGAGGGCGGTGCATCGGTCTCACCGCCGCCCCCGCGTGTGTCGCCGAGCTTGCGGCGCTCGCTCGGTGTCGACACCGCGAAGCTCGTGCCGCACGTCGACGGCAGCTACACGTATCGTGATCGCAAGAATGGGTTCGCCGCGACGATCCATCCCGATGGTCGCGTCACGTTCCGCAGCGTGTTGCCGGTGTCGTCGCCCGATGTCCGCATCCTCGGCTACGACCTGCACGGGAAGAAGGGCGAGTCGGCGGACGAGAAGCACAACGCGGTGCCCAACACGCTCGTGCATCGCGGTGCCGGACCGGACACCAAGAACGATCCCATCGTGAACTATGGGCCCTACGGCGCCCCGCCGATCCTCGCGACGGCGGGGTTTCGTTTCGGTGGCATCGCCGACATTGCGCGCGCGGGCGTGCGCACCCGAGCGCAGCGCGAGTTCATGATCGCCACCGCGCCGCTGCGCGAGAAGCTCGCGCTCGAGCGCCATCGCCGGAACGAGATCGCTGCGCTCGCACGCTTGGGCGACGAGCTGAAGGCGGTGTGGAGCGACCCCTCGCTCACGCCGGCGGAGCGGCGCGCGCGACTCTTTGCGCGCTGGGACGAGTGCGACGAGCCGAATGGCTCCGAATCACCCGACGACGCGACGCGCACGAAGGCGGCCGCAAACGCTCGCTTCACCATCGAGGCGTTCGTGCGGCGCGTGGCGCCGCCCGGCAGCACGCACGCGTTCACGACGTCGGAGCTGTCGAAGCTCAACGCGTCGCGCCGCAGCGTCGCACGCTTCGATCCCTACGCGGACGAATAGCTACCGGACGCGAGCGGCTCGTCGAGCAGTGGCAAGTGCTCGCGCGTCAGCGTGGCCGCGCAACCTCGCGCGAGGTGTTCCTCGCGCTCGCGCAGAGCTGCGCGCGCCGAATGGAGCATCGTCTGCGCGCGATCGAGCGTGGACCACCATGGTCGATAGCGCAGGTACCACAGCAGCACGCCGAGCAGATCCAGCGGCAACGGGTACCAACGTCGCGAGCGTGCATCGGCGGGCGGACGTTCGCCGAGCATCGGTGGATCCGGCAGCATCATGCACGCGCCCGCATGCGGCCGACCGAGCAGACTGTCGGCCGCGACCGTCTCTTCGTGCGCGGCGTAGGCTTGGCGTTGGGCATCGGTGAGCGCCTCGACGAGGCTCGTGCTCGGCGGATAGCCGGAGCGGTTCCGTCGGCGCGACGCGACCGCGCGCTCGATCTGCCGCCGCAGTGCGTTCAGCGAACCCTCGGCGGCGAGCAGCTCGCGATCCGCGGTGACGAGATGCGCCGCGATCGTGCGCGCGACATCGTCCGAGAGCCGTTGCACCTCATCACGCTAACACGACCGGTGTTGCAGCAGACCGCTCGTGGGTGCAGATGATCGGCGTGCTGGGCTACCGTCAGCGAATGGAATGGCCCCTGCGTAGCCGCGGTCACACCTGCCGCCCGCCATGCAGCACAACCCGTATGCCGCACCGATGAGCCCGTTTCCGACCACCGTGGCTGCGGTCGATCCGGATCGCGCCGTCACGCCGGAAATCATGGAGGCAATGTCGCAGACGCGACCATGGGTGGTGTTCCTCGGCGTGCTCGGGATCATCGTCTGCGTGTTGATGGTCGGGGGCTCGCTCTGGAACGCGATCCAGTTTGGTTCGGTCGACAGCCTCTTCATGCTGTCGGGGTTGTTCTCGATGGCGATCGCGGCGCTCTATCTGTTTCCGTGCATTGCATTGCTGCGCTACGGCGGTGCGATCAGGGGCATGCAGCTCGGCCAAGGCATCGATGCGCTCACCGACGCGCTGCGCCATCAGAAGTCGTTCTGGCGCTACACCGGCGTGTTCGGCATCGTGATGCTGGCGATCTACGCGTTCGTCGCGGTCGGCATGCTCGTGTGGAGCGGCCTCTGAGCGTCACAAGAGCTGCCGCACCTTGATGTCGAGGTAGCGCTGCAGCAGTTGCGGCGTGATCGCTGCGGGCGCGACGTCGAGGACGAGCGCGCGCGCGGCTCGTAGATCGCGCACGAGTCGGTCGCGCCAACCGAGCAGCTCGCCGGCTGCGGCCGCGGTGTAGAGCGACTCCGCATCCGCGTCGGCCGGCCGTGCGAGCGCATCGAGTCCGGGGTCGCGCAACAGCACGCACAGCACGAGGTGGCGTGGACCGAGGCTGCGCGTCACCGCGAGCAGCTCGCTCGCGGAGCGGTCGTCGATGACCTGCGTGAACAGCACGATGAGGCTGCGCTTGCGGAGCTGCGCGCCGAGTCGCACGAACGCGGTGCGGAAGTCGGTCTCGACCAGCTCGGGGTGCACGTCGAACATCGAGCGCACGAGTCGACGCACCACGTCGGCGCCGCCCGCCGGAGCGATGAACGTGCGCACGTCTTCGGCGAACGCGAACGCGCCGATGTGATCGCCCGCGCGCGCAGCCACCCACGCGAGCATGAGCGCGGAGTTCAGCGCGTGATCGAAGACCGGCATGCCGGCGATTGGTTCGGTCATGAGCCGACCGCAGTCGAGCGCGAACACGATGCTCTGGTTGCGCTCGAGCTGGTACTGCCGCGCGATGATCTTGTGGCGCCGCGCGGTGGCCTTCCAGTCGATCGCGCGGTACTCGTCGTCGCGCGAGTACTCGCGGAGGCACTCGAACTCGCTCTCGCCGCCGTGGCGACGGATCGCGCGCACGAGCTCCGACGCGCGATCGGTGTGCGCGAGCAGCTCGTACGCGCGCACGGCCTGCACGTCGGGATAGACGCGCACCGGCTGCTGTGCGGCGATGCGGAGCTGGCGGATCCAGAGCCCGAAGATCGAGCCGAAGCGCACGTGGTGATCGCCGAGCACGTGCGCGCCTCGGCGCGTCGGTAGCACCTCGTAGGTCACGCTCGCGCGCCCGCGCGCGGGCAGACGCACGCGCAACGGCAGCGCGGACGCGGTGGCGTGATCGAAGAGGTCGTCGATCACCAGTACGTCGAGGCTGCGCCGCGCGTGGGAGCGCAGCTCCAGCGTGACGCGGTTGGTGCGACCGATCGAGAACACCGGATCGCAGGTGCGCGTGACCGACACCCGTGCCGAGCGCGAGATCAACGCGTCGACGAGCGCCACGAACGCGATCGCGCCGTCGGCCGCGAGCATCGGCCACACCAGCGACTGGTCGGCGGCCACGGCCATGCCCAGCACCAGCGGCACCAACAGCACGAGCACGAACGCGCGCGACGGGATCATGCTCGGCGTCTCGGGCTCGGCAACCGGGGGCTTGTCCGTCGCGCTTTCATGCCGCAGTCTTCGGCACGCGGGTCTCGCCGAGGATCGCTTCGATGCAGCGATCGGAGGTGATGCCCTCGAACTCCGCCTCGGGCTGCAGGATCACGCGGTGGCGCAGTACCGCCGGCGCGAGCGACTTGACGTCGTCGGGCGTGACGAAGTCGCGACCGTCGGCACCCGCACGCGCACGTGCAGCGATCGCGAGCGCGATCGATCCGCGCGGCGACGCACCGTGCAACAGCGAGCGATGCGATCGCGTGCGTCGCACGATGTCCGTGGTGTACTCGACCATCTCGGGCGTCACGTGCACCGCCGCGAGCGCGCCCTGCATGCGCACGAGCGTGTCGGCGTCGACGATCTGCTCGATGCCCGCGCGCTCGAGCGCGGCGGGATCGAAGCCCGCGAGGTGGTGCTCGAGGATCCGCCGCTCGATCTCCACCGTCGGGTGCCCGACGCGGATCTCCAGCAAGAAGCGATCGAGCTGCGCTTCGGGCAGCGGATACGTGCCCTGCGACTCGATGGGATTCTGCGTCGCCATCACGAAGAACGGACGCGGCAACGGTCGCGACACTCCGTCGGTGGTGACGCTGCGCTCCTGCATCGCCTCGAGCAGCGCGGACTGGGTCTTCGCGGGCGCGCGGTTGATCTCGTCGGCGAGCAGCATCTGCGTGAACACCGGACCGGGCACGAACTCGAATGCTTCCTTGCCCTGGTTGAACACGTTGCCGCCGGTGACGTCGCTGGGCATGAGATCGGGCGTGAACTGGATGCGCTTCTGGGTGCATCCGAGCACGCGCGCCAGCACGCGCACGAGCAACGTCTTGCCGAGCCCGGGCACGCCTTCGATGAGCACGTGTCCGCCGGCGAGCACGGCGACGAGCGCATGCTCGACCGCTTCTTGTTGGCCGAGCAAGACGCGCGAGACCTGGGCTTGGATCGCTCGGCAAGCCTCGCCGAGCTGTGCGGGTGTCATGGTTGGTCTCCTTCTGGTCGCGAGGTCTCTCTTAGGAGCTGTGCGAGCGCGCGGATCGTCGCGAGGTCGAGACCGCTCGCGCTGCCGATGCGACTCGTCTCCGCACCGCCGTGGATTTCGACGAGCATGCGCATCACGTCGGTCTCGTCGCGTCCGGTGCGGCGCGCGATCGATTGCGCGAGCGCATGGAGGCCCGCGCCGGTGCCCGAGGCTTCGCGCCGCAACGTCTCGAGCGCGAAGGTGCTGTACACGCCGGCCGCGTGATCTTCGGCGCGCGCACGCTCGTACTGCAGGCCCATCGCGCGCGCATGATCGGCGAAGCCGCGTCCGCCCTTCGCCGGCGGATCGCGTGGCTTCGCGAACGGCCAGCCGCGCCAGAGGTAGAGCGCGAGCAACAGTACGAGCAGCTGCACGATCGCGGCGGTGAGATGGCTGTTCTGGATCGCCTCGACCGGCGTCTCGGGACCGACGCCGGTCCACGCATCGACGAGCTCGATGCGGCGGCGTCCATCGAGGATCTTCGGCATGAACGTCGCGGTCGCACCGATCGCGAGTCCGGCGTTGGTGAAGAGGTGGTGATCGGCGAGCTCCACGATCGTGCCGCCGGCCTCGCGTCGCGCGATCGCATAATCGAGGCCACCGCGTTCGACCAGCGTCTCGCTGCCCCAGGTGTTGCCGCCGATGCTCGCATTGCCGGGCAGCCACGGTGGCCCCGCAACCGTCGCGTCGGCGTAGGGTGCACCGACGACTTCGCCTTCGACCCACAGCGGCGCGGACACGCGGCCCGCGAGCACGAGCCGACCGCCGCTCTTCACCCACGTGCGCAACGCGGCCCACTCTTCGTCGTCGGGCGCACTGCCTTCGAGCAACACGATCACGCCGCCGGGCTCGAGGTCGCGCAGCGGTTTCTGCCGCCAGCTCACCTCGGCGCCGCTCTTGCGCAGCCACGCGATCACGCCGTCGTTGCCCGAGGGCGACGTGCGCCAGGGAAACGACTCTTCGACGACGTCGCACGCGAGCACGGTGAGCACGAGCGCCAACACCGTCGCG
>DASZPU010001028.1:0-10534 GCA_035550195.1 Nannocystaceae bacterium | reverse complement strand
CGGCATGTGCCTGACGCTCGCGTACGCATCGTCGATCGGCGGCATCGCGACGCCGATCGGCACTGGCCCCAACGTGCTCGCGATCGGCATGCTCGAGGAGCGGCTCGGCGAGCACTTCGGCTTCGCGCGCTGGATGGCGTTCGCGCTGCCGACGTCGTGCGCGATGATCACGATCGCGCTGGTCATCGCCACGCGACGCTTTCGTGCGCCGGTGCAGCGCCTCGAAGGCCTGGCCGTCGAGGTGCAGCGCCAGCTCGCGGCCCTCGGTCCGATGCACGCCGCCGAGCGTCGTGCGCTGCTGATCTTCGCGCTCGCGATCACGGGTTGGCTCGCGCCGTCGATCCTGCAGCTCGCGCTCGGCGACACCCACCCGATCACGCTGCGTGCGATCGCGTTGCTCGACGAAGGCGTGGTCGCGATCGCGTGCGCGAGCCTGCTCTTCTTCCTGCCCGGTCGTCCCAACGACGACGGGCCGCGCACGCTCGTCACCTGGGAGGACGCGCGCAGCGTCGACTGGGGCACGCTGCTGCTGTTGGGTGGCGGGCTCGCGCTCGGCCGGCTCACCTTCGAGACCGGGCTCGCCGAAGCGATCGGCCGCGGTGCACTGCATGCGCTCGGCCCACTCGCTGCGAGCCCCACCGGGCTCATGATCTGCGCCGTCGCGCTGATCCTCGTGCTCACCGAGGTCACCAGCAACACCGCGGTCACCAGCATGATGTTGCCGGTGCTCATCGGCATCGCGCAGGCGGCCGGCTTCGATCCGGTGCCGACCAGCGTGCTCGCGACGATGGCCGCGAGCTTCGCGTTCATGCTGCCGGTGTCGACGCCACCCAACGCGATGGCCTACGGCACGCGCATGATCCGGGTCGAGAGCATGATCGCGTTCGGCATACGGCTCGACGCGCTCGGCTTCGTCGTGCTCGCGCTGGTCGGCACGCTGCTGTTGCCGCTGGTGAGCTAGCCGTAGCGCGTCGGATCGTCGACGCCGGCGGCCGCGAAGCCGTCGCGACGCAAGCGACAGCTGTCGCACTCGCCGCACGCGAGCGCGCGGCCGTCGGCTTCGCGCGGGTCGTAGCAGCTGGTGGTGTCGGCATAGTCGACGCCGTGCGCGAGCCCGAGCGCGATGATCTCGTGCTTGCGCAGCTGCTGCAGCGGCGCTTCGATCGCGATCGGCGAGCCCGCGACACCGCGACGCGTCGCGAGCCCCGCGAGCTTCGCGAACGCGGCGATGTACTCGGGTCGGCAATCGGGATAGCCGGAGTAGTCGAGCGCGTTGACACCGATCCAGATCTCGGCGGCATCGATCGCTTCGGCCCACGCGAGCGCGTACGCGAGGAACACGGTGTTGCGCGCGGGCACGTAGGTCACGGGGATCTCCGTGGCCGAGACGCCCTGCTTCGGCACCGTGAGCGCGCTGCCGTCGACGAGCGCAGTGGCGGACGCGACGAGGCGGCCCATGTGACCGAGGTCGACGATCTCGTGCGCGGTCGCGCCGAAGCGTCGAGCTTGCCGCGCGGCGCAGTCGAGCTCGATCGCGTGGCGCTGACCGTAGCGGAACGACAACGCATGCACCGATCGGCCTTGCGCCGTCGCCAGTGCGAGCACGGTGACCGAGTCGAGACCGCCGGACAGCAGAACGATCGCTGCGGCCATCAGCCGCCGCTGCCCGACTCTTCACCGCCGGCGGAGGCCGAGCTGGGATCGACGCAGTTCGGATCGGAGAGCATGTCGTCGGGGCAGCAGTACAGCGCGAACGAGTCGTTGTTGTAGCCGGGGTTGCACACGCACGACGGCTGCAGATCGTCGTCGAGGATGCAGGTGCCGCGCTCCGTGCCGCCGCAGAAGAACCCTTCGCACGGGTTCATCACGTCGAAGCAGAAGTTCTTGTCGCGGTTGCACATGCCTTCGTTGCAGTGCCCGTCGGGCGCGAGGCACAGACCGCCGACATCGCCGGGCGGCGCTTCCTTTTCACGATCGGCGCCGTGGAAGCACGCGACGGTCGCACCCGCCATGAACACCGCCAGAAGTACGCTGCCGACCCGTGACATCGAGAGCCCTCGTCGAACGGCACCATAGCAGGAGTCTTCCTGCACCGTGCAGAGCTTTTTCGCGGCGCGATGAACATCGTGTCGCACGAAATGGCCGGCGACTACGCGAACTGTGCAATCGCGAAGCGAATCGTTGGGCAACTCGTGCAACGTGCCTGCGCGGCTTTGCATACGCAATTGCTGCGAGGCGGGTTTGACAAGCCGCGGGAGCAGCCGATAGCTTGCCGATGATGTCGTCCCCATCGAAGTCGTGGTGGTGCTCTCGGTCGCTCGCGACGTTGGTCGCGCTCGCGATGCCGCTCGCTGCGGTACCGACGACGGCGCATGCGAGCGACCTCGGCGTCTACGCGTTCGCGGGTCCGAAGGTCACGCCCGACGATGCCGCGCGCAAGCGTGCCGAAGCGCAGGTCACGGGTCGTCAGCTCGTCGAAGCCGATCCATCCGCGGCCGGCGTGCACTACGACACCAAGGCGTCCGAGTGGGGCGATCCGGTGCTCTACCTCGATGCCGCCGACGCCTACTACAAGGCCGCCGAGAAGGACACCGATCCCGCGCTCGCAGAGGCGGGCATCGAGCGTGCTCGCATCGCGCTCGATCTGCTCTTCTTCCAGCTCGACGCCGCCGCCGATCCGACCTTCCGCATGGTCGACACCGCCGACATCCCCGATCTGATCACGCGCGCGAACAACAGCGTGAAGACCGGTGAAGCGCTCGCCGCACGCCTGCGCGGTGAAGCCGACGCCGCCGTCGCGAACGCCGACGAGCCGAAGAAGAAAGAGAAGCGCAAGCGCAAGCCGATCAACACCAAGGCGCTCTTCGCTTCGGGTGTCGCCGTCACTGCGCTCGGCGGTGGCGTGCTCGCGATCGGTGGCGTCGGTCTCATTCTCGGCGCGGTCCGTCAGAACAAGGCCGAAGATCCCAGCGTGTACGGCAGCGAGTACGACGACGTCGCCGAGAAGGGACGCAAGGCCAACCTCATGGCCGGCGTCGGCCTCGGACTTGGTGGTGCGCTGGCCCTCGGTGGAATCACGATGATCGTCATCGCGAAGGTCGCGCAGAAGAAGCAGAAGCAGCCGCCGAAAGAAAAAGCCGCGGTTGCGCGGCTGGATCGCATCAACAGCATTCGTGTCGCTCCGGGCTTGAACGGCGGCGCGATCTCGGGGAGATTCTGATCATGGCCACCGTCTTCCGTCTCCGTCTCGCCGGTCTCGGCCTCGCGCTCGGTCTCTCGCTCGCGCTCGGCGGCTCGGTCGCCGCTGCGAACATGGCCTGCGAAGATGCGAGCAACCTGTGCCTCACGCCGGCGAGCGGCGCGAAGTGGGAAGCCGGCAAGAGCGTCACGGCGAAGGACAAGAAGAAGCGCGTCGACAACGGCGGATCGCTCTCGCTCACCGTCGACGGCGGTCGCGGCAGCTTGTTCGTGAACGGTCGCTACGCCGGCACCGCGCCGCTGTCGGGGATCTCGGTGCCCTCGGGTCGCAACGACGTGCAGGTCCGCGACGGCGCGACCGTCCTGTCGCAAGGCGTGCTCACCGTCCCCAAAGGCGGCTCGCTCTCCATCGCCGTGAACCATCCTTAGAGATGGGCATTGCTCGCTCGGTAGCGAGCGAAACGGGACTGGCAACGCGATCCGCGATCGCGCGCGTGTCCGCGCGCGCAGCTTCGGTTGAGGCCTGACGGCCCCGCCCGTATGATCGCGGCGTGGAGGGGAGGGCCCACACTTCGCGACCTCGTGGGTCGCTCGAGCCCGGCTCGCACGTCGGTCGCTACGTGCTGGGACGCCGGCTCGCGAAGGGCGGCATGGCCGAGCTCTACCTCGCGAAGGCGCTCGGCATCGGCGGCTTCGAGAAGCCGTGCGTGTTGAAGCTGGTGCTGCCGCATCTCACCGACGATCAAGTCTTCCTCGAGATGTTCCTGTCGGAGGCGCGGCTCGCCGCGACGCTCGAGCATCCCAACGTCATCCACGTCAGCGACATCGGGCAGGTCGAAGGCGAGTACTTCTTCGTGATGGACTACGTGCACGGACGCGATGTCCGTGCGCTCCTGCGTGCGAACAATCCCGGTGCGATGCCGCTGCAGGCCGCGCTGACGATCGCGCAGGAAGTCTGCGAAGGCCTCCATTACGTGCACGACAAGCGCGACTCGTCCGGTCGCTTCCTCGGGCTCGTGCATCGCGACGTGTCGCCGTCGAACGTCATGGTCACGTACGACGGCATCGTGAAGCTGGTCGACTTCGGCATCGCGAAGGCCACCGAGATGCGCCACGCGACGCGCACCGGCGTGCTCAAGGGCAAGGTGCACTACATGGCACCCGAGCAGTGCGAGGGCCAGTCGCTCGATCGTCGCACCGACGTGTTCGCGCTCGGCATCCTGCTCTACGAGATGACCACGGGCCGGCCACTCTTCACCGGCACCAACGACTACTACGTGATGTCGCGGATCGTGCGTGGCGTCTTCGCGCGGCCGCGCGAGGTCGATCCCGCGTATCCGCCCGAGCTCGAGCGCATCGTGCTGCGTGCGCTCGCCCGCGATCCCGACGATCGCTACGTGTCCGCGCAAGCGCTGCAGGTCGACATCGAAGACTACGCGCGCGCAGCCGGGCTCGTGCTGAGCTCGCGCGCGCTCGCCGAGACGATGACCGACACGTTCGGCGAAGCACCGATGCCGAACTTCGACGAAGACGAAGAGGAGATCGCTCCGACGCTCCTCCACGTCGCGTCGAGCAGCGAGGGCATGCCGGCGGCGCATCTCATCGCGCCCACCGACCTGCTGGTCGCGCGACGTTCGAGCGCGGTGCTCGTGCCCGTGCAGCCGCGGCGTCGCACGGTCGCGCTCGCGCTCGCGTTGGGGCTCGGCGTGCCGTGCTTGTCGATCGGCGCCTGGGCAGCGTTGCGCACCGGCGTCGGCGAGCCCGTCGCACACGCGAGCGCACCGACCCACGACGACGCCGTCGGCATGGCACCGCGCGAAGCTGCCGTCGCCGCACCGCTCGCGACCCCCGAGCCGATCGCCGTCGCAGCGCCGCCGGAGCCGGTGATCGTCGCGGTCGATCCGACGCCGAGCGCAGGCGCGGTCACACCGACACCGATCGACGTCGTCGCACCTGTACAACCGGTCGCGCTCCCGAACGTGGCCGACGACGAGCCGGTCGCGATCGCCGACGAGCAGCCCACCACTCGCAGCAAGAGCAGCGAGCCCGCGCGCCGTCGTGCGCCGCGTGCAAGCCGCGAGCGCAAGAGCACCACTTTGAAGCGCGAGCCGGCACAAACGAAGACGACGGCGCCACACGATCCCGATGGGTTGTACCCTTCGGGTCGCTAGCGATGCTCGCTCTCCCGATCGCGCTCGTGCTGTCGCTCGGTCCGAAGGCCAGCGAGATCGAAGCCATCCGCGCGCAGGGCAAGGCTGCGTTCGCAGCGAAGGACTTCGATCGCGCGAGCCGAGCGTTCGCGGATGCGTACGTGCTCGATCCGCAGCCGGACCTGCTCTACAACCGCGCGCAGGCCGAGCGGCTCGCGGGGCGCTGCAACGTCGCGGTGGGCCTCTACGAACAGTTCCTGAAAGTGGAGCCCGCGAGCACGCAGGTCGCAGCGGATGCTCGGCTGCATCTCGCGAAGTGCAAGGCCGCCGCACCGAGCGATGCGGCGGCGAACGGTGCCAGCCAAGATGGCGGCACGCCGCGCACACCGAGCCAACGTCCGCGCAAGCAAGCGGCGTGGTATCGCGACCCGGCCGGCGGAGTGCTCGTCGCGCTCGGTGGCGTCAGCGTGGTGATCGGTGGCAGCGTGCTGGGCATCGCGCTCAGCCGCGACAAGAAAGCGGCCGATGCCGCGAACGAGGGTGGCTTCGTCGACCGCAAGGACAGCGCACGCACCCAACATCGCGTCGGCATCGCGGTGCTGTCGATCGGTGGTGCGCTCCTGGTGGCCGGCATCGTGCGCTGGGCGGTGGTCGCGAGCAAAGGCCAGCGCACACCGCCCTCCAACGCACGCGTCGGTTTCGGGGTCGCGCCCGCACGACGCGGCGCCGCAGTGTCGCTCGGCATGCGCTTTTAGTTTTGGTCGCGCCGTCCGGCGCTCTTCCTGGCGCGAGCAGCCGTGCTCGCTCTCCGCCGTGGCAAAGCCACGTCGGGCTCGATCGCTCTGTGAGACCATGCCGCGGGTGGCTCGCGCGGCACGACGCACGATCTCGGCGGCGATCGCTGCGCTCGCGTGCGCGTGCCTGCAGCCGCAGGTGTACTCGTGCGACGTCGACACCGAGTGTCTGCTCGACGATCGCCAAGGTCGTTGTCTCGGCGGCTTCTGTGCGTATCCCGATGCGGAGTGCGACTCGACGTTGCGCTTCGGCCCTTCGGCGGGCGGCGGCATGGCGGGCGAGTGCGTGCCGACCGGTGGAACGAGCGAGACCGATCCCACGATCGCCGCGACCAGCGGAGCGACGGATGCGTGCGGTGCATGCGACGTCGCACCCGATCCTTGTCATCTACCGACCGGCACGTGCATCGGAGGCGAGTGCGAGTATCCGCCTGCGCCGATGGGCACCGATTGCAACGACGGCGACGATCCGTGCATCGACGCGGCGGAGTGCGACGGCACGGGCGAGTGCGTCGTCACCGACGAGACGATCTGCACGACGCCCCCCAAGCCCAGCTGCTACGTGGTGCCGGGCGAGTGCATCGGTCCCGACCAGTGCATGTACGTGCCCAAGGGCGCGGGCCAGGCCTGCGAAGACGGCGACGGCTGCACGCTCGCCGACACCTGCGACGGCGACGGCAACTGCATCCCCGACGACGAACAGTGCTTCACGTCGAACCCGTGCGCGGTCGGCAGCTGCGGCGGCACCGGGCAGTGCAGCTTCTTCCCGGTCACCGACGGCACGTCGTGCGGCGCGCTGCCGGTCGATGTGTGCTGTGGAGGCGAGTGCGTGAACCTCGAGCTCGACGAGAACAACTGCGGTGGTTGTGACGTGGGCTGCCGACCGACGCAGACGTGCACCGCGATGGACCCCACGCCGATGTGCGTGGGTTGAGCGAGGACCCCTGTCGAACGTGGCGACTCTCTGCGAAGATGCGGCGAAGATGAGGGGCTCGCGCATCGCGTGGTGCTTCGTGCTCGCCGCCGCGAGCGCGTGTCTGCAGCCCGAAGTGTTTCCCTGCGACACCGATCTCGAGTGCCTCGTCGACGGCGTGCAAGGCAGCTGTCACAGCTCGGGTTTCTGCGCGTATCCGGACGGACGTTGTCCGTCGGAGCAGCGCTTCGGACCGGCGGCGGGCGGCGGACGGGCGCTGCAGTGCGTGCCGGCCGACACGATCGGCGAGGCCGGAACCGGCGACAGCGAAGCGATGTCGAGCGAGTCGAACGGATCGAGCGGCAACGCCACGAGCATCGGCGCGAGCACTGCGGCCGAGGGCTGCAGCGGCTGCGATACGCCGGAGAACGATTGCTTCGATCCGATCGGCACGTGCACCGAGACGGGCTGCGTCTACGACGCGAAGCCGATGGGCACCGCGTGCACGATGGACGACCCGTGCGTGCTCGCAGCGCAGTGCGACGGCGCAGGCGAGTGCATCGTGATGGACATGCTCGAGTGCGACGACGCACCGGGGCCGTGCTTCATGTCGCCCGGCGAGTGCCAACCCGATGGCACGTGCGGCTACGACATGATGCAGGCCGGCAGCGATTGCGACGACGGCAACGGCTGCACCGAAGGCGAAGCCTGCGATGCGATGGGTCAGTGTGTCGGCGGCGAGATGTGCCCCGACGACGATCTGTGCAACGACTTCACGTGCACGGCCGGCACTTGCGCGCCGTCACCGGTCGACGACGGCGATCCGTGCGGCGCCAACGCGTCCGATCGCTGCTGCGACGGCACTTGCGTCGACATCAGCAGCGACGAGGCCAACTGTGGCGGCTGCGGCCTGCAGTGCGATTCCGACGACACCTGCGAGAGCGTCTCCGCGACCAACACCTGCGAGGTCGCGCCCGAGAACACCAGCGGCCGCTGCACGTGCGACGGCGCCAACGCGGACTGTCCGCACAGCCAGGTATGCCGCACGGTCTCGCCGTTCGTGAATCGCTGCACGCCCAACGACGCGGGCGGCTGCGTGAACAGCTTCCAAGACGTCAATCTGTGCCCGAACTACTGCTTCTATCCTTAGTAGCGCGGGGAGCCAGCAGCTCGACGGCATCAATGTCAGCGCCTGCCCACTCGCTGTTGGTCCAGCCCTGCGAGAGCTGGTCGACCATCACGAGCGAAACGAACGTGAGCTCCCCGGCCGCAAACCCAGCGAGCTCCGCATCGATGTCGACCTCGCGCGTCGAGCCTTCGATGTCGCCGACGAAGATTCCGCCTCCTTGGCCTGCGATCGCCGTGTCGGAGAGCCGCAACGCGGTGGCCTCGGTAGGTACGAGCGCAATCGAGGTGCTCTCGACGTTCACGCCAACTTCGTAGACACGAATGTCCGCGTCGCGGTCGCCGGAGTTGGAAACGAAGCAGCTCCCGAAAGACACCCACAGGAGGCCACCGCCACCGAGCGACACCGCCCCGTGGCCGGCGCCGTCGCTGCCTTCAGCGTAGTCGGGTTCGCCTAGTGCTTCGTAGGGGTCAGTGAACTGCGCACGGCTGGGGAGCGGGCCGTCGCTGAATGCGGGATCGTACTCGACGACATCCACGGCGAAGCGTTCGTCGCCACACACACCCTGGTCATCGTCGTCTCCGCCGGCTAGCGGTGAGCGACCGCAGCCAAGCAGCAGCGCGGCGATCAGGAGGTTGCGCACCACGGCACCCAACAGTTTGGCGGGTCGTCCACCTGCGTGCAATGGTCAAGACGGTGCGTCGGGCGGTGCAGCGCTGCGTCCGGGCCGGGCCTCGTCGAGCAGCACCACCGGCATCGGCTCGCGGCGGCCGGGGCTCCAATGCAAGAGCTCGCCTTGTCGGCCACGCACGCGCAAGAAGGTGAACTGCACGCGCTCGCGTGGCAAGAGCACGTCGTGCGTGAACACGGCGATCCACGTGCCGGTGTTGAAGTACCACGACGGTGTGGCGGTCTTCTCGCCACGCTTGCCGTTCTTCCACACCACCTCGTCGTGGCTGTGGCCGAAGCTCACCACCGGCACCTCGAGCATGCGCGCGAGCTCGGCCGCCGCGCGTCGCATCGGCTCGGGTGGAACGGCCGCGGTGCCGCGCAGCAGCGTGTACATGAGCGCGCCGAAGAGCGACACGAGGAACACGAAGCTGAACATCAGGAACAGCGCCGACTTGCCCATGAAGCCGAGCGTGGCCTGGTTGATCGCGTTGTAGCCGGCGAACCAGATGCCCAGCACCAGCGAGCCGGTGAGCAACACCGCGAGCAGCAGCTTGAGCGCTTGCCAGCCGAAGCCGCGGATCGCTTGCACGAGATCCGTGCGCGTGTCCTTGAGTAGATCGATCGCGACGAGCGTGTCGCCCAGACCCGTGCTCTCGGCCAGCTCCGCGAGCTCGCGCGCGTGGTTGTCGGCGATGCGGTTGCGTGCGCGCGACGGATACTTGAGCACCCGCTTCACGACCTGCCACCAGAAGCGCCAGTGGCTGCGCACCACGCCGAGCAAGAGCTGCGGATTGTTCACCGCGAGCCACTTCATGTAGCGCGCGTTCGCCCGCGTGCTCGGCACGATGAACGTGATGTGGCCGAACGCGTTGTAGAGATAGCGCTGGAAGAAGTTGCCGAGCGGGTTGTCGAGCTCGGCCTCGTGCACCGCATCCGGCAGCGACACGAGCCCGCGACGCAGCGGATAGCGGAACGCGTTCTCGGGATCGTACTGGCAGCCGTGCTCGATCCAGCAGCGGCCGGGCTCGTAGTAGAACCATGGCAGGAACTGCAGGCGCCCGAGCGCGGCGACCCCGACCTCGCGATCGGCGAGCACCGATGCGGACAGCAACGCCTCGCGCATCGCCGCCTGCACGGGCTCCCACTGCACCTCGATGTCGTGGTTACCGGGCAACACGATCACTTCGTGCCCCGCAGCGAGCACCTCGGCGAGCGCAGCGACGAACATCGGGTGACCGTCGAGAATGCGTGCGACTTCCGCCGCCGCGCGCGAGGGCGTGAGCACCGGTGCGAACGCCGACTTCCGCGGAGTGCCGGCGGTCGACTCCTCGGGCAGCGGCACGGGATCGAGCCGCAACAGATCGAAGGTGTCGCCGTTGAAGATGAGTCGCAGCTGCACGCCGCGATCGCGCGCGTCGTTGCACAACCACACGCAGAACGAGTGGAAGTCTTCGTCGTAGAAGAACGCCTCGAGCTCGTAGTAGCGCCCGGAGTCGAGGTTCTTGCCGCGACCGAGGTGGAGGTCGCTGACGACGACGAGCTCGTTCATACGAGTCAGCGCGACGCCTCCGCGAGCAGACGTTCAGGACGATGCGAGCGCAACAGCACGAGGAACAACGCGCCGACGCCGGCAGCGAGCGGCCACGCGACCATCGGCGTCACGACCGTGCTGCCGTACCAA
>DASZPU010001027.1:0-19922 GCA_035550195.1 Nannocystaceae bacterium | reverse complement strand
GACGCCGGTGCCGTCGATCGCACGATCCTTCGGCGAGAAGTAGCGCGCGATCGTGAAGGTCGCGACCGAGCCGTCGGGTAGGCCGAGCACCTCCTGCACGGTGCCCTTGCCGTAGCTGCGCTCGCCGACGATCTTCGCGCGGCCGTAGTCCTGCAGCGCGGCTGCGAGCAGCTCCGAGGCCGATGCGCTGTGGCGATCCTGCAGGATCACGAGCGGCGTCTGCTCGTCGGTGCCCTGCGCATGCGCGGACTCCTCGCGCAGGATCTTTCCGCCACGCCCGCGCGTGCGCGTGAGCACTCCGCCCGGCACGAACATGTCGGCGATGACGAGCGCCTGGCTGACCTCGCCACCGGGGTTGCCGCGCAGATCGATCACGATGCCCGCGAGATCGCCCGCGAGCACGCGCTTGCGCTTCTCGATCGCGCGCTTGATCGCATCGCCGCTCTCGCTCGAGAAGCGTCGCAGCACGACGTGCACCACCTTGCGACCGTCGGCGAGCTCGACGACGGCATGCTCGACGTTTTGCCCGCGCGGCTTCTCGAGCACGATCTCGATCTCGCGCGGACCATCGCCGTCGGGCGATTGCACGAACAACGCGACCTCGTCACCGACCGCACCCGCGAGCAACAGCTCCGCATCGATCTGCGAGCGCAGCTCTTCGACCTCGCGCTGACCGATGCGCACGAGATGATCGCCGGGCCGCACACCGCTCTTCTCCGCCGGCGATCCCGGTGCGACCGCGAGCACCTCGAGCCGCGACGATCGATCGTCTTTGCGCAGCGCGACCGACATGCCGGTCGTTCCACCGCTCATGCGCTCGCGCAACGCCTTGCGCTCCGCTGCGCTCACGAAGTGCGTGTGCGGATCGAGCTCGGCGAGGATCGCGCGAAGCCCCGCAGACAACAGCTTCGCTTCGTCGACGGGCTCGTAGTAGCGCGAGAGCACGGCGTCCAGCGCCTGATCGAACGCGGTGCGCGACAGCTTCGCGGTCGCGACCTTCGCCGGTGCATCACCCCGCGCCGCAGCCCAAGTGCTCGTAATTCCCAGGGTCGTGACCACGCCCAGAGCAAAGCTTAAGACTGCGATCCGCCGCTTCACACGCTCAATCGTGTCGTATCCTCCGCGCGAGGTCAAAGCGACCACGATGCAACGGATGACCAACGACCGCGTTTGTTCCCTCGCTCCTTCCCGCTTCGCACGGCATCGCGTACTCGCGCTCGCCGGCGTGGTCGCACTCGCAGCTGCGTGCAAGAAGGACGAGCCCGCGCCCCCCGCGAAGACGGCGGACGCGAAGACCCCCGACGGCAAGACGCCGCCGAAGACCGATCCTGGAGGCGGCGGTGGCGATACCACGAAGCCCGGCACCGGCACCGGCGTCAACCCGGCCGACAAGCCGATCGAGCCCGCGACGAAGCTGCAACGCGGTGACGTGCTCGCACACTTCCTGATCCCGAATCCGTCCGCGCTCATCGGCGCCGTGAAGAAGCAGGTCGTGCCCGAAGCGCAGGCGTCGTTCGTCGACGAAGCGTTCCTGCGCAGCGCCGCATCGGCGGGCCTCGGCTCGCGCAGCGCGATCGCTCAGCACGTCGATCTCACCAAGCCGCTCGCGTGCACGCTCGTCGATCTCACCAGCGCGCCCGCACCGGTCGCGTGCATCGTGGGCTACACCGGCGGCGCGGCGGCGCTCGTCACCGATCTCGGTGAAGAGGGCAAGCAAGCCGACGCTGCGGGTCACACCGCGAAGTTCGTCGTGCAGGGCCAGGAGATCTACGTCGACGATCTCGGCGGCGAAGCGGTCGTCAGCAACCACGCCGAAGTCTTCGCGAAGGCGAAGAGCTACCTCGAGACCAACGTGGTCGCGCGCGCCGGCGATGTCGTCACCGACTTCGAGGTGGTCGCGTATCCGGCCAACTTGATGAAGCGCTACGAGAAGGAGCTCGCGCCGATCCTCGACATGATGGGCAAGGTGTCTCCGCCGCCCGCAGGCGACAACAAGTTCGCGGCAGCGGTCAGCGCGTACGCGATGAAGGCCAACGGGCGCACGTTCGACAGCTTCAAGCAGATGGACCAGATGACGTTCGCGGTCGGGCTCGAGCCGATCGGCTTCGTCATGCGCTTCGCGGTGTTCCCGGTCGCGGGCTCGCAGCTCGAGACCGATGCGAAGGCCACCGCCGCGGGTCCGATGGATGCCGCGATCGTGAAGAACCTGCCCGCGAGCTCGTGGGGCGTGTTCGGCTTCAACACGCACATGGCGAAGGCGTTCGACACCGCACAGGTGAAGGAGCTGCGCAACGTGTTCGTCGACGCGTACGCGGACTCGCTCGGCAAGGATCGCGCGGCGACGGAAGGCGCGGTCGATGCGTTCATCGCCGAGCAAGCCGCGACCTACGATGGTCTGACGGCGGCGGCGCTCATGCACGAGCCGGGCACGCTCGGCGGCCTCGCGCTCATCCGCAGCGTGCAGTCGGGCAAGGACGCGCGCGAAGGTTGGAAGACCTGGTCGGCCGGCTTCACGCCCGACAACGTGATCGGAGCCGAGGGCGCGAAGCAGGTCACGTGGGCGTTCCAGATGGACGCCACGAAGATCGGCGACGTCGCGGTCGATCGCTGGACGATCGAGCCCACCGATTCCGCGAAGGAGAAGATGCGCAAGGACGGTGGCGAGAAGCTGGCCGAGTGGGAGAAGAAGCTCGGCGGTCTCAAGCTCGTCATCAACCGCGCGGAGGCGAACGGCAAGGTCGCGTACATCATCGCGCCGAATGCCGACGACAAGTACGCGCAAGCGGTCGTCGACGCGCTCGCGGGCACCAACGCGCTCGGCAGCGACGCCGGCCTCGCGACGATCGTCGATCGCAACGCAGGCGTGTCTGCGATCTTCGGCGTGTCGGTGAAGGGCGCGATCGCGTGGCTCGGCGAGATCGTTCCGCCCGAGGAGATGTCGAAGGTCCCGCCCGGTCTGGGCAACGATCTCAGCGACCTCTTCATGGCGGCGTCCTATGCCGACACCGGTGCGCAGAGCGGCGAGTTCGTCGTCTCGCAGAAGCTCATCGATCAGATCAGGGCGCTCGCGAACAAGTAGCGCGCGCCCACTCGGGTGCCTGCCCCACTCGGGCAGGCCCCGATCCCCACCATCACGCCGCCTGGCGGTTCGGCAGCGCGATCGTGCCGCTCGCTTCCGCGGCCGGGCGCTGGGCCTCTTCGAAGCGGCGACGCGCAGCGCGCGAGCGATGCAGCTCGGTCGAGAGCGCTTCACCGGTCACGGCGTCGACGAAGCGGGACACGAACGCGTAGTAGCGGAGGTTCTGGGCGTGCATCGGTCGGTCTCCCTGAGGCTCTCGTCGTTCCTGCCGTTCCCAACGTGGCGGGCCCTCGGGCCCTAACATCGGCTTGGCAGTCGCCGCTTTGTTTGCAGGCGGCGTACCAGATCGGATCACGGGCCCGAGGTGGTGCTCGTTCCCGAAAACCATCACGGATCTCGGGCACGTCGTGCCGCGCCGGTGCCCGAAGGAACGTCGCGGGCAGCGGCGGAATATCGCCGCACCGTCGAAGTTCCGACGGCCGTCTGACGCTCCGACCGCCAACGGAGCCTCGTGGACACCGATCTATGATGCGCATCGTGTCCGAGGAGCCGACCGGCGATCGTGTGGCCCGGTCGTGCGACGGCTGTGGTGCGACATTGTGGCTGCCACGCGAGCGCGTCAGCGACCGCTGCAGCTACTGCGACAGCAAGCTCGTCGACACGACGGCCGACACTGTGGTCGATCGAGTGTGTCCGTTTCGCGTGCCGCGGCGCGCCGCGATCGAGCGGCTACGCACACATGTCGCGGATGCGATCTGGGCCCCCCGAGAGATCCGTCGGCTCGCGCGCACTGGGCAGTTGCGCGCAGAGGAGATGCGTGGCGTGCTCGTGCCCTTCTTCGCATACGCCGCCAACACGTCGTCGCGCTGGCGCGCACGCATCGGGTTGCATTGGTGGCGCGAGGAGAAGGTCACGGTCGTGCGCAAAGGCGAGCGCGTCACCGAGACGCGGCGCGTGCAGGAGACGGAGTGGTTTCCGCTCGGCGGCACCGCCGTGGGTCAGTGGGTCGATCACCTCGAGTGCGCGAGCAATGGTCTGTCGTCACGCGAGGTGGCTGCGCTCGCGCGCTTCGATCTCGGGCGCGCGGTCGCGTTCGATCCGCGCGTCGTCGCGGGCTTCGATGCCGAGCTGCCCACGCGCTCGCGCGACGAAGTCGATGCGCGCGCGGAGGACTCGTTGCGCAAGCTCGAAGCGCGTCGGCTCGAGCGCCACGTGTTGCCCGGTGACGAGCCGCGGCTCGACACGCTCGCGTGCGACATCGCGATCGAGCGCGCCGAGCTCGTGCTCGTGCCGGTGTGGGTGGCGAGCTATCGCTATCGCGGCGCGGTGCATCGCCTGCTCGTGCACGGGCAAGACGGCGTCTGTGTCGGGCGGCCACCGATCTCGCGCGCGAAGGTGTCGCTGGCCGCCGCTTCGCTCGCGGCGCTGGTGATCGTCGTGTTGTGGCTCGCGGGGGTGTGGTCGTGATCGTCGTGCGCTGCGACGCATGCGGTGGGTCGGTGGCCTACGACGCCGCGCAAGCGCACGCGCGCTGTCTGTTCTGCGCTGCCGTGGCACTGCAACCCGAGCTGATCGACGGCCCACCCGAGCCGCCGCGCGCGGTGCTGCCGTTTCGCGTCGACGAGTCGGCCGCGCAGTCGTCGTTTCGCGCGTGGACGCGCGCGTCGTGGTGGCGTCCGAAGGCGCTGCGCGACGCGATCGCGACCGTGCGTCCGCTGTGGCTGCCCGCGTGGCGCATTCGTGCCGACGTCGAGCTGCACTGGGCCGCGCTCGAGCGCGCACCGACGAAGAGCGGCAAGCGTCCGCGCGCCGGCGTCGATCAAGGCGATGCCGAAGTGCTCGTGCCGGCGTCGCTGGGCATCTCGCAGGGCGAGCTGATCGCGCTGCGTCCGTTCGACGGTGCGTTGCGCAATGCGAACGACGCCGATGCTGCGATCGCACGCGAGCTCCCCTCGCTGTCCGCAAAGGGTGCACGCGCGCGAGCGATCGAGCTGTTCACCCACGAGCGGCTCGCACACGTCGGCGCCCGCGAGCACGTCAGCGATGCCGGCGGCACCGTGCGCCTGCACGACGTGCAGATCGAGCTCCAGGCGCTGCCCATCTGGGTAGGCAGCTTTCGTCATCGCGACCGTCCCTGGCGCTTCGTGGTGAACGGCGCATCGGGCAAAGTGGTGGGCCGGGCGCCGCTCGATCGCGTCAAGGTGGCGCTCGCAGTGGCGCTCGGCGTGCTCGTGCTGCTCGGTGTGATCTGGCTGCTCGATCGCGATCCTGAGCCGGTGCTAGGCTCGCAGCGTGTACGTGCACCAGACGATCCAGCGGCCAATCGGCATCAACGTGTTCGGCTCGAGCGTGATCCGAGTGAAGCCCGATCACGCAGCGCTGTCGTTCGCGGTGACGCGTACGCACGACAAGCCGAGTGAAGCGTTCGCGGCCGCGCGCAAGGCGGTCGAGGACGTGCGAGCGTTCCTCGCTTCGAGCGACCTCGGTGGCGCCGACGTGCAGGTCTCACGACCCACGCTGCGCCAGGCGATGCGCGGCTACGGCGACAAGCTCGAGTACCTCGGCTACACCGCGCGCGCGAGCTTCCAAGTGCACGTGCGCGACCTCGATCGACTCGAGCACGTGCTCGCAGGCGTGGTCGAAGCGGGCGTCGACGTCATCGAAGGCACCGATCTGCGCACGAGCAAGCTCGTCGACCTGCGCGCCGACGTGCGCGTGCGCGCGTTGCAGGCCGCGCAGAAAAAGGCGCAGCGCTACGCGGATGCGGCCGGGCTCGAGCTCGGCCGCATCATGCACATCGAGGACGTGAACCCCGACGATCTGAAGAGCCGTCGCGGTCACGGAGCCGAGCTCGCGCTGGGCGAGGACGACGAGCAAGCTGCCCAGGGTCCGTTCGACCCGGGCAGCATCGAGATCAACGCTGCGGTGATGGTCGCGTTCGAGATCGCCCGCGACAAGAACGTGCGCAGCGGGTTCTAACCACGCTGCCGCGCGGCGTGCTCGGCCTCGGCGCGCAAGAGCCGATGCGCGACGGCTTCGCACTTCGGGTTGTTGCTGACGCGCACCGAGACCTCGGCCCAGCCCGACGGTCGGCCTTCGTACTGCGCGTCGACCAGCGTCGGATCGGCACCGAGCGCGAGCAACAGCTCGACCATCGCGAGGTCGCCGTTCCACGCCGCGGAGTGCAGGCACGTGTCCTTGGACTCCGCGTTGCTGCGCGCGTTCGGATCGGCGCCCTTGTCGACGAGCCACGCGACCAGACTGCGATGTCCGAAGTCGACCGCGGCCTTGATGACGAGCGGATTCTTCGCGACGCGGGGGTCGGCGGCCACGAGCTTCGCGAGCGCGCGCCGATCGGCGATGCGTGCGTAGGCTTCGGGCGCGACCGGCACGCCACGGCTCGCGAGGTGACGGACGAGCGGCGCGCCCTTCTTGCCGCTGCGCGAGAACGCCTCCATCGGTGTCGCGCCCCAGCGATCCTTCGCCTCGGTGGAGACGCCGAGCGCGAGCAGGCGATCGATCGCCGCCGGAGTGGTCGCCCACATGAGCAGACTGCCGTCGCCCGGCGTGTGCTCGGGGAGCGCCGCGCGTCCACGCTTCAGCATGCGCAGCACGGTCGCGTCGTCGCCCATGTACAGCGCTTCGACGAGGCCGATCTTCGCGCCGCGTTGCAAGAGCTTGCGCTTGGCCTTCATGCGCTTCTTCTGCATGGCGAGGAGCAGCGGCGACCAGTGGCTGTACTCGGCGTTGCTGCCGTTGACGTCGGCGCCCGCCTTCAGCAAGAGATCGACCATGTCGTCACGGTTGGTGTCGATCGCGACGTGCAGCGCCTGCGGGCGTCCGCCCCAGAACGGATGCGGACCGACGGCGTTCACGAGATCGGGCGCGGCCAGCAGCATCGCCTTCACCGCATCGGTGTCACCGTTGCCGACGCGCTCGAGGAACGTGGCGACGACTTGCTCCGGCCAGGGATCGCGCGCGGTCTTCTTCGTGCGCGCGTCGTCGACGTGCTGCTTCAGCGCGCGCCAGCTCGCGAAGCCGTGCTCGCGCGCGACGTGGAGCTGCGCGTCGGCCAGCTTCGCATCGGGCTTCTGCTTGCGCAGCGCGGCGAGGGCTTCCTTCGCACGCTTGCGCAGCCAAGAGAGATCAGGACGCTCGGGGAGCGCTTTGGACATGACGAACCTTTCTTCCGAGATGGCCCGAGGTCCGCGTTCGACGGGCAGGAAGAAGGTCGTTGGTTGTAGCGGGTTTGCGAGTGGGCTGAGCCCTGCACGCGGACCGTGGGCCGCTCGCAACGGCCACCATCACGGTAGCGCAGGCGATGTCGCGTCGTAAAGCGCTCGCGTGCACGGCCTCGGCGAGGTCGGTCGAATCCGGCCAACGGTGGCCGTGCGCGCGCGACCTGCCGAGCAGGTCGGCGGTCGACGGCCACGCTTGGCCGGATCCGGCCGACCTACAAGCCGACGCACTGGCGGTATTCGCCGAGCAGATCGATCGGATAGACCGTGACGAAGTTGAAGCACATCTCGTCTTCGGTGTTCTCGCCGATGTGCACGGTTTGATCGCTCGGATTGTCGTAGGTGCACGTGGTGCGCAGCGCGTCGCCGGCGTGGATCTCGATCGGGGGGTCGTGCATGTAGTGGAGCTGGGTCTGGAAGTCGAAGCTCGGCACGTCGACGAGCGTTTCGACCGGGCCGTTCGCTCCGCCGCGCATGATGTCGGTGCGGAAGCTCTTCCCGAGCTTGTGCATGTGCGGGAAGCTGGTCAGCACGTAGAGCGGTGCGGTGAGGATGTTCGACGCCCACGACGGACAGTCGCCGGACACCGCGAAGTCCTCGGCGTGCGGCGGGATCGCGATGTTCAGCGAGCCCAGCCACAGGATGCCCGCGGTCTGCTCGCGCGGCGTGTCGGTGGTGCACAGCGCGACGCCGCTCTTGTCGACCGCATCGGCGTGATGCGCCGCGTTGTTGTAGTGCATGTTGAGGATGAAGTACGTGTCGGGCCCGCCGAGCTCGAGCGCGACGTCGTCGGGCAGCACATAGTTCTCGCCGCCCGGTGCCCAGCCCGCGACGAACTGCGCGTCGCTCGGCATGTTGCACGGGCCGACCGCACCGTCTTCTTGCGGCATCTCGGTGCGATAGAGGATCCAGTGGTGGAGCACGCGCTCGTCGTCGACGATCGGCGCCCACGCGGTCGCGAACGACTCGCCGACGAACGGCGACTTGAAGCTCGCGCACACGTAGAGATTCTCTGCGCCTTGCTCGGGCACGGCGAAGCCGTCGGCGCTGTTCGGGGCGTGGAAGGTGAACTCGACGTTGCTGTCGCACGGCAACGCATCGGGTCCGGCGCCACTGTCGTCACCGGTGTCGGGGAGATCGCAGGTGCTGCCGTCGCCCATCGGCGTGCCGGCGGCGATCCAGTCGTGGATGATCGTCTTCTCGCCGTCGATCATCGCCGCGGGTGGTTGCGGCATCGGGCGCATCGGATCTTCGATGCGCTCGGCGACGAGCTCGTAGACCTTGCGCGTCGGATCGCTCGACGCGGGCACCTGCAGATCGTCGTAGGTGACGAGCGGCATCGGTGCCCCGAACACCGGCGTCGCGGCGTGGCACGACGTGCAGTTGGCGGCGAGCACCTCGGCGACATCGCAGGGCAGACCGACCGGCACGCTGCCGGAGTCGGCATCGCCATCCGATGCATCGCTGGTGTCGTCGGGTTCGTCGATCGACTCGTCGCGAAAGCACGCGCTCGCCAGACCCACCGCGAAGACCAAGCCCTGCCGCATTCGCCCCGTCATGGCCCGTGCACGTAGCAAGGCCCGCGCCGCACGATCTCGGCGCGATCGTGGCCGTTTCGGACAGAAAAGCGCTGCATCTTGCTGCAGCGGAGCTCGAGGCCGCTGCGTCCCACCACGTTGCGCGGGACGGTGCGGAGCGAAGCGCTCGGGGCGTAGACTGCCGATGTGCTGGGAGCGATCGTGGCTGCCGCGCTCACGGCAGCTCCGGCAGCGGGCGATGGCTTCGAGTTGGAGTGGGACGCTCCACCCGAGTGCCCCGATGCGAGCGAAGTACGACGACAGGCCGACGCGCTCACGCGCGCCGCGGGCGTGGAGATGCCGAGCGGCAGACTGCATGCGCGCGGCATCATTCGCGCGACTGCGGATGGTTTCACGCTCGATCTTCACCTCGAAGGCGAACGCGACGAAGGCAATCGTCGGCTCGAGGCGAAGAGCTGCGCGGAGCTCTCGCAGGCGGCCGCGCTCATCCTGACGCTCGCGATCAATCCAGACGCAGACGTCGACGACGACGGCGTTCCGGCGATCACGAATGCTCCGGTGATACCGGAGGTCACGCCGCGCGATCCGATCGAGGCACCGACCGAAGCGCCGTCGCAGCCCGCAGCGAAGTCGTCGTCGGGCGCAGACGATCGATCGGGCGCGCCACCGATCGCCGTGGGATTCCGGGCCGGCGTCGGCATCGATGCGTTGATCTGGCGTCCGGTGGGCGCATCGCTCTCGCTCGGTGTCGCGCTGATCGGTCCGCGCTATCGCGTGGAGGTCACGGGCCGGTACGCGACGCCGAGTACCATCGCAGCTCCGACGAACGGTGCACTGCGTGCACGCGCGCAGCAGTGGTCGCTCGGCGTGAGCGCGTGCGGAGTCCCCTCGTTTCTCGCCGGTGCGCTCGAGCTGCCGATCTGCGGTGGGATCGAGGCCGGCGCGATGCATGCGAAGGGGCGCGGCGACGGGCTCGTCGGTCGCAACGCGACGGCCCCGTGGATCGCATTCATGGCTGGCCCGACGATCCTGTGGCGCGTCGGTCGTAGGCTCGCGGTGTGGGCCGGCGTCGACGCGCTGGTGTTGCTCGGGCGTCCAATCTTCTCGACCGACGGCGGCGTCGAGGTCGTGCATCCCCGCCGCGCCGGTCTCCGCGCGCTCGCGGGCGTCGAATTCCGCATCGGCCGAGGGTCGCGGTGACGGATCGCAGCCCGGGCGTACTCGTCGGATCGGTGGTAGCCGGCAAGGCCGGGCCGAAGACGGCGCAATGGGACGACGACGCCGAGACCTCGCGCGTGCTCGCGGCGATCTACCGCGCGCACGTGGGATTCGTATGGCGAGTCGTGCGTCGGCTCGGAGTGCCCGCAGAGGCGATCGAGGATCTCGTGCACGAAGTCTTCCTCGTCGTGCGGCGCAGGTTGTCGGAGGTCGCACAGCATGGCGATGGGCGTGCGTGGTTGTTCATGATCACGCGCGGCGTAGTCTCGAACGATCGACGGATCCGTGCACGAAGGCATCGCCGACACGAGGACGCGCCACCGCCGGATCCACCGGTGGACCCGGAGCGACTCGCAGCGAAGGCAGAGGCGATCGCTCGCGTCGAGATCTTCTTGAGCACGTTGACGGACGAGCAGCGCGTCGTGTTCGAGCTCGTCGACATAGAAGGCTTCACTGGACCGGAGGTCGCGCGCGTCACCGAAGCACCGCTCGACACCGTGTACTCGCGGCTCCGGCTCGCGCGCGCTGCGTTTGCGCGGTTCTTCGCTGAAGGGAGCACTCGATGACGCTTCCCGAACGCGAGAGCCTTGCCCACGAGCTGCAGCAGATCCTCGACGACTACCGCGATGCGACGACGCCGACGGAGACCGAGCAAGGCCGGCTGTGGCAGCGCATCGATGTCGCCATCGCGACGCCCGCGACCGCAGCAAGCCTGGGTTTGCGCGTCATCGTCGGCGTCGCGTTGATCGCGGGCATCGCTACAGTGGCGAACGCAATCGATCGAGCGGATGCGACCGCATCGGCGCATCCCGGCGCGCCTGCGATCGCCGAGCCGTCGGCACGCACGTCGATGCCGGGCCCTGCGCTTCCGCCCCCGCAGATCGCAGCTGCGGCTGTCCCTTCGACGCCCCAGCCTTCCGCGCCCGCGCGACGGGACGATCGACGGCGAACTGCGACGCCGGCGATCGACGACGGCCTCGCGCGCGAGCTCGCGCTGCTGCAACGTGCGCGCGTCGCCCTCGGTCGCGGCGATCCCGAGGCGGCCCTGGGCGTACTCGCAGAGCACGAGCGCAGCTTTCCAGACGGCGAGCTCGTCGAAGAGCGTCGCGCGGTGCGAATCATCGCGCTCTGCGACGCCGGCAAAGCGCCGCAAGGACGCGCAGAAGCGCGTGCGTTTCTCGCAGGACATCCGAGCTCGACGTTGGCGGGACGCATACGCAGCGCGTGCGCGATCGAGTGACGGAGCGAACCGGCACCGTACTTCTTCTGGAAGAGCACGCCATGACAACGACCGCCCGTCCCATCCTGATCGCCGCGCTCGCCCTGACCGCCTGCGATTTCAATGGCAACTCCGTCGGCAAAGAGATCTCGAACATGCAGGGCGATACCGGCAGCGAGACCGGCACCGAGAGCGGCGCGACGGGCGACGATGGTGCGAGTGGCAACGTGAACCCGACCACCACGGCAGCGATGTCGTCGAGCGCCGACGACGATGGCGCGATGGAGGAGAGCGAAACGGGTGACGACTGGCCGCCTCCGCCTCCGGCTGATTGTGATCTCGGCGGCTACTTGGAATCCGCGGGTCTGGGCAACTACATCTGCGGCTACACGCCATTCACCGAGAACTTGCAGCTGACGCACGACTGCATCTTGAACTGGGACGAGTCCGGATTCACCGCGCTGTGGACCCGACCCGAGCAACCGATCGCAGAAGCGGTCTACGTCGACTTCGCGCCCGCTCCTACGCTCATCGAGTGGTACCAACACGACTCCGGCATCGTCACGACGTGGACGTGTAGCGACATCGTCGAAACTCCCGACTGCACCGTCGGGCCGACCGACATGTGCTTGATCTGCGTCGACCCTGGCACGCCCATGGTCGTCTGCGAATCGTGAGCTCAGCCCGGTGGGCCCGACGACGACTCGAAGCCGAGCGTCACGCGGAGGCGCTCGGTTGCGCCGATGGTGTTGCCCATCGTCGTGTTGGTCTGTAGGTCGCCGTCGATCGTGAAGTCGACGGTCTCGGGTGCTGCGTTGTCGCCGAGCGCGACGTAGCTCGCGACGTAGTTGCCGAACTCGGTGGGCAGGCCTTCGTACTCGAGGCCGATCTCCGCGAGGTTGAGCCCGCCGCCGGCCGGCAACGCGTACTGGAACGCGCCCGAGATCGTCAGGTAGCGTCCGTCGAGCTCGAACACGCCGTCTTGATCGGAGTAGTAGACGTCGTAGAACTCGGTGTCGACGCCCTTGATGTCGCGGCTCGCATCGCTCAGCGGATCCGCGAGCATCGTGGTGAGCTCGGGGCCATCGACCGTGAACGTGTACGGCGTGGGCGCGTCACCACCCGAGCGCTCGTAGAACGTGATCGCGGTGAGCCCGGGGATCATGCGCACCGGGTAGGTGCCGTCGCCCTCGGTGCCGCCGGTGGTCGCAGGCAGATCGAACTTGATCGACGAAGTGGTGTCGCCGTCGAGCGAGCTCTCGCCGGTGCTCGACGAGCTCGACGTCGTCGCGCCGCTCGTGCCGTCGCCAGTGGTGCCCGCGCTCATCGTCGAGACCTCACCGATGCTCGCACTCACGCTGACGCTCGCGCCCGTGTCGTCGGCACGCCCATCGTCCGCGCCGCAGGCCACCACGAAGCACGAGAGCACGGCGACGCGAGTGCGCATGACGACCAGCGTAGCAGAGTGATCACGCGCCGAGATCGAGCCACAGCGTGTCGATCGCCGTCGTGCGGCCTTCGACGAGCTTGCCCCACGTGCTCGTCTTGCTCGCCTTCGTCGGCGTTGCGCGGTCGAGCGTCACGGCGTCGGCGTGGATGCGTGGTGCGTCGGCGGGGCCGCCGAGCACTTGCAGCCACGTGAGCAGCTCGGGGGTCCAGGTCGGGCAGTTGCAGCTCGCGACGGCCTTCACCGCCGCGCGCATCAGGTTCGCGCAGCGATTCGTGGGCTCCACCGTCGCGACCGCTTGGAAGGCCTTCGTCAGCGGTGCGCACGGGGCCGCCAACGTCTGCAGCTCGCGCGCCGATTCCATCGCGCGCTCGGCCGGATCGAGCGCTTCGATCTTTCCGGTGATCCGTGCGTGGATTTCCGGATGCAACGCCGCCGGCGTCTTCGGCAGCGTCGACGAGCCGTACAGCAGTACGCCACTCGTCGCTTCCGCAGCGACCAACGCCTCGAGCACCGGCTGCACGTCCGTGAGCTTCGCGTCGGCATCGATCGCGATCACGAACGCCGGCTCCCCCGGCTTCGCGAATCCGCGGCGATTCGCGACCGCGCTCGACACCGCATCCGCGACGAACGGTTGTCCGAAGAGCTCCGCGCCCTTCGCCGTCACCACGATCGGCACACCATCGAGCGAGCCGCGATGCGTCGGGCTCCACGTCACCTGCATGAGCTTGCGCGAGTCCTGGATCGGCGAGTCCGTGCAGCCGTCGACCAGCGTCTTCTCGACGTCGGCACCGACGCACGACGCCGCGGCGTCCTCCGCTTTCGCAGCCGGCTCGCCCTTCGCAGCCGGCTCGGCCTTCGTCGCCGGCTCGCTGCGATCACAAGAGAGCGCGAGGATCACGATCGCGAGCGCTGCACGCATCCCCGCGAGCATGCCACGTTCCCGAGCCCGCCGTGGCTTGGCCACGGCGGAGCGCGAGCACGACTGATCGCGAGAGGAAGAGCGCCGGAGGGCGCGACCAAAACTAACCAGGCATGCCGAGCTCGTGCATCAGGAAGGCGTAGGTGTCGACGCTGCGCTCGATGTTCTTCTTGATCATGTCGGCGCCGCCGTGGCCGGCGTTGGTCTCGATGCGCAGGAGCACCGGCTCGCCGCTCGTCGACGCCGACTGCATCGCCGCGACGAACTTGCGCGCGTGCATCGGATCGACGCGGTCGTCGCTGTCGGCCGACAGCATCAACAGCGCCGGATACTTCTTGCCCTTCTCGACGTGGTGATACGGCGAGTATGCGAACAGCGTCTCGAACTGGCCCTTGTCGTCGGCGGAGCCGTACTCGGAGATCCAGGTCTTGCCGGTGCCGTACAAGTGGTAGCGCACCATGTCGAGCAGCGGCACCGCGCACACCACCGCGCCGAACAGCTCCGGTCGCTGCGTCATCGTCGCGCCGACCAAGAGCCCTCCGTTGCTCCCGCCGTAGATCGCGAGCTTCTGCGGTCGCGTGTAGTCGTTGCCGATCAGCCATTCGGCGGCCGCCGCGAAATCGTCGAACACGTTCTGCTTCTTCGCGAGCATGCCGGCGCGATGCCAGTCCTCACCGAACTCGCCGCCGCCGCGCAGGTTCGCTTCGGCCCAGATGCCACCACGCTCGACCCACGCGACCACGTTCGCGTTGAAGTCGGGCTCGAGGCTCACGTTGAATCCGCCGTAACCGTAGAGGATCGTCGGGTTGTCGCCGCGCAGCTCGGTGTCCTTTCGGCGCACGACGAACATCGGGATCCTCGTGCCGTCCTTCGACGGATACCAGACCTGCTCGGTGACGAACATCGAAGTGTCGACCGGCAGCTCGATCTTCTCCCACAGCGACGTCGCACCGCTCGCGATCGAGGTCTTGTAGATCTGCGGCGTGACGGTGAACGAGCTGAAGTAGTAGTAGGCCTCGTCCTCGTCGGGCTCGCCCTGCATGCCCGACGCGCTGCCGAGCCCGGGGAGCTCGACCTTGCGCACCAGCTTGCCGTCGAGCTCGCGTACCTCGAGCTCCGAATGCGCGTCGCGCAGATACGTGAGCACCAGCCGCTCGCCGACCACCTGCACGCCTTCGAGCACCGCATCCGTCTGCGGCACGATCTCTTTCCACTTCTCACGCGCGGGCTGCTGCGGGTCGACCACCATCACGCGATAGCGCGGCGCGCCTTCGTTGGTGTGCACGTACAGCTTGCCGCGCCACGCCTGCACCGAGTAGTGCGCGTCCTGATCCTTCACCAGCGTCTCGAACTTCACCGGCACCGGCGACTTCGGGCGCGGCAACGCGAGCCCCGCTTTGCCCTTCTTCGTGACGACCTTCGTGCCCGGCAACAGATCCGCGAAGTAGACGTCGGAACGGCCCCAGCCGCGCGAGTGCGAGACCAGCAACCACCGTCCATCGCGCGACACGCCGACGTTCACGAAGCGCGTCGGATCGTGCGCCGCGGGAAACACGACCGGATCGTTCGTCGGATCGGTGCCGATCGCGTGATAGCGGACCTCGGCGTAGCCGGGCAGATCCGCGACCGGGATCTTCGGATCAGTGGGCAGCCACGTGTAGTAGAAGCCGCGATCGTCGGGCGTCCACGACGCGTACGCGTAGCGAGCACCTTCGATGGTGTCGATCTTCGATTCTTCACCGGTGTCGAGGTTGCGCAGATACATCGTCGACGCGTCGGCGTTGTTGCGCGACAGCTTGTACGCGAGCAGCTTGCCGCTGTAGCTCGGCATGATGCCGTGCACCGAGATGCTGCCGTCGTCGGAGAGCGTGTTGGGATCGATGAGCACTTGCTCGGCCCCGTCCTCGCCCTTCTTCACGTAGTAGACCGCCTTCTCCTTGTCCTTGTGGCTGCGCGAGTAGAAGTAACGCGAGCCGCGATGCGCCGGCGGTGACACCGAGTCGATGTACGAGAGCTCCGCGAGGCGTTGCTCGAGATCGGCGCGCAGCGGCAGCTCGCCGAGCTGCTTGCGTGCGTGGCGATCCTGCGCGGCCATCCACGACGCCACCTCGGGATCCTTCACGTCCTCCAACCATCGATACGGATCGGCGACCTTCTTGCCGTGGATCGTGTCGACGACGTCGTCGCTGCGCGTCTCGGGCGGCGTCGCGCCGTCGTTGTTGCTCGCTTGCATCGCGTTGCCTTGCTCGCCCGGCACCTCGGCGTCGTCACCGCTCATCGGAGCTCGACACGAGAGCGCCAGCAGCGACAGCGACAACACGCGGAGGGAACGGTCCATGGCGGCGGAGCGTAGCATGCGCTCCGCTGACCCCCGCGCGCGCGTGATGGTTTCTCCGGACGCGAGCGCGCTCACTCACGACGTATCCTTTCGCGCGCGTCCCCCGTTGGTCCCGCGATGAGCACGACGAACGAGCTGCCCGCCGCGATCGCAGGATCGTGGCGCGGATTCCTGGAGAGCTTCGAGCCACTGCGCGGCGAGCTGTTCCGTTACTGCCGGTATCTCACGAAGAGCCCGTGGGATGCGGAGGACCTGAGCCAGGACGTGCTCGCGCGCGCCTTCGTCACGCTCGGCAAGATGGGTGAGCCGCCGCCCAACCCGCGCGCGTGGCTGTTCCGCGTCGCATCGAACCTCTGGATCGATCGCGTGCGCAAAGTCGCCGGATCGTACGAGGCGCCCGTCGCGATCGCCGATCGCGATCCGCAGGCTGCTCGCGAAGCCGCCGGCACGCTGCTCGTGCAGCTCGCACCGCAGGAGCGCGCGGCGGTCGTGCTCAAGGATGTGTTCGCGTTCTCGCTCGAGGAGATCGCCGACGTGCTCGCGACCACCGTCGGCGCGGTGAAGGCTGCGCTGCATCGCGGGCGCGGCAAGCTGGCGGAGCCCGAGCCGATCACCGCACGCACGCCTGCACCCGGTGTGCTCGATGCGTTCTGCACTGCGTTCAACGCCGGCGATCTCGACGCGCTCACGCAGCTGTTGCTCGACGACGCCGCGATCGAAGTCGTGGGTGCGACGGTTCGCTACGGTCGCGAGGCCGCGCGCACCCCGGTGCTCTTCGGCATGCTGTTCGGCTACGACCGCATGGGCGACTTCGGCGTGATCGACGTACCGCCACGCGTCGAGCTCCGCGAGCATCGCGGCGAGTGGGTGCTGCTGCACTGGTACACGCACGCAGACGGCGAAGCCGTGCGCGCGGTGACCCGCATCGAGCACGACGCACACGGCATCACGCTGGTGCGCAATTACTTCTACAGCCCGGACCTCGTCACGAACCTCTGCGACGAGCTCGGCCTCCCGCATCGCGGGCAAGGCCGACTCTGGTGGGGCATCTGCAAGCCCGCGCCGAGCTGACTCAGATCGCCTGGCAGTAGCTGGGATAGAAGGTCGGCAAGCCCATCTTCAGCGGCGAGTCGCCGTTCAGCCAAAATGGGTGGTTGCGGATGAAGTGCATCGCGGTCGCGAACGGATCGCCGTCGCCCGGCGGCGGAAATCCGTGGCCGTTGGTGTGCTCGCAACGCAGCAAGAAGTGGCTGCTGCCGGTGTAGTCGCCGACGAGGTTGAGCGACGCCGCGTTGAAGTCGATGCCGAGCATGTCGCTCGGGCCGCCCCACATCACCAGCGCGGCGAACTTGCGCGGCGAGTTCCACGGCCACCACGGCCCCACGATCTCGCTGGGATGTCCGCCCGACACCGTCAGATCGCTCGCGAAGTACTGGCCGCGCACCGTGCCGAGATACGACGTCCACAGCCCGCCCGCCGACACGCCGAGCGACGACACGCAGTTGGTGTTGATCGCGTACTGCTGCGAGATGCACGCGTAGAGATCGTCGAAGAACGAGATGTCGACGTCCGATTGTCCGATGTCGAGCGGCGTATCGGGCCACTTCGCATCGAACATGCCCGAGTCCTGCGGGATCACGATGATGCCGCGCGCCGCATCGGCGAGGCTCTGCGCTTGGATGTCGTTCACGAAATCCATCGCGTTGCCGCTGATGTGATACCAAGCGAACAGCAACGGATACGTGCCGGTGTCGTCGACGTCGTTCGGCACGATCAACGCGAACTCGCGCGTGCGACCGCCGGCCATGAAGCCGGTGTTGTAGCCGGCGGTGATCATCGGACACGCGCCGCCGGAGTACGCGGGCGGAGCGGGGGGCACCGGCGATCCACCGGGCGGATCCATCGCGCACAGGCCTCCGTCGAACGGCACTTCCGCGCCAGTCGTGCCGTCGTCGGTCGCACCATCGTCGGCGGCGGTGGGATCGCCCGACTCGTCGCCGCTGTCGCCTGGACCCTCGCCGGGCCCCTCGCCCGCCTCGCCGGCCTCCCCGTCGCCGCTGTCGTCTTCCGCACTCGACTCGCCCGCGTCCGATGCGGTGACGGTGATCGTCGTCGCACTCGTGAACGATCCGCTGTCCTCGGCGGGCTCGTCACCGCATGCGACGGCGAACGAAACCGAGATCGCGAGCCACCCCTGGACGCGTCGCGTGGTCATGCCAGGTCAGTGAGCAGATCCCATGCCACCGGTTCCCTGGAGCAGACACACGCGCACGCATGGCGTGCTGCGCAGCGATCGATGCCTCGCAGCGCCGCGTTGGGCAACTTGCCCGACCCACCATGCTAGTTGCGCGAAGCGAAGCAAGGTTGCGTCCACGCGACGCGTTGCGAGCTGTCGACGATACGTGCTCGTACGTATGCGTCACCGTGACGGCACGTGATCGGACCGCGGGCCGCGGCACGTGCACGCCCATCGGGGATGCACGCGATCGCAGCATTCGTGTCGCGCGGAATCACGCGCAGGCCTTCGGCGGTGCACTGCACGTCGTCGAGCAGCGCACCGCTCGTCGCATAGAAGTCGCCGCGCGCGAGCGCATCGCGGATCGCAGCGGGCTCGCGATCGGCCCGCACCATCACCCAGCCGCGCTCGCCCTCGAACGCGAGCTCACCGCGCGCACGCACGGCTTCGGCATCGTCGTAGTGGTGCGCGTCGTCGGTCGCGGTGCCCCATACCTTCACGCCGCGGCGCAGCACGTCGTCCCAGATCGCTTCGGTCGAGGGATGCGTCGCGTCGCCCTCGTTGTTGGAATCGATCGCGTTGTTGGCGATCTCGAGCAGCAACGCACCGTCCTGCGCGAGCGCGACGATCAGCTCGGCATCCAACGCGTAATGGAAGTTGGGATGGTTGAGCTGCGCGACGCCACCCAGCGCGTGCGCGAGCGCGAGGCCGTGGCGATACAGCGTGTCGCGGCGGCGATCGGGCGGCTCCGGCAACACAGGCATCGCGGCGGCGGGATCGAGCACGAGCGCGTTGACGTGCAGCGGACAGAGCGAGCCTTCGGGCGGCGGCACGCAGTCGTCCACGTTCATCGTGATCTCCATGCCCGGCAGCACCAACATGTCGCCGACGTCGGGGCCGTCGGTCATGCGGTTGTGATCGGTGAACACGATGAAGTCGTAGCCGTGCGCGGCGTACCAGCGCGCGACCTCGTCGGGTGGCGTGTCGCTGTCGCCGGACTGGTTCGAGTGCAGGTGCAGCTGGCCCTTCAGGAAGACTGCGGGCGTGCGCGGAGCTGCGCTCGGCGGCGGCGGTGGCACGTCGCACGCGCACAGCAAGAGGATCGCGACGTGTCGCATCGCGCAAGCGTAGCGCTGCACTCGCGCGCGAGCACCTCGCGCGCTGTCGCAGTGACGGACTCGTTACCTCGTGCAGCCCGACCGGGCCGCAACCGCACTATCATTTTATGCCGAGCTCGCAGCTGTCGCCGGCCCAGAAGCACTCCGGGTACATCTCGCAGGTCTGCTGGTCGGTGAACATCAAGCAGTTCACGTAGCAGACGCCTTCCCACAGGCAGTTCTCGTCGGCAGCGCAGCTGGCCTCGTCGGCGTGCTGCGTGCAGTCGATCGGCTCGCCGGTGGTGCCACTGTCGCTGCTGCTGTCGGCGACGGTGTCGGTGCCGCTCTCGCTGCCACCGCTGCTGCTCTCTTCGACGCTCGTCGTCTGCGAGGTGCTCTCGCTCGAACCGTTGGTGGTGGTCGGCGACGACGTCGTGGCTCCGCTGCTCGAGCTGCTCGAGCTCTCGGTGTCCGCACCGTCGTCGTTCGTACTCTCGGCCGGACACGCGGTGATGGTGGTCACCGCGAGCGACATCGGAATGATCAATCTACCTCTACCCATGCGCGGCAGCGTAGCACGAAGGCGCGCG
>DASZPU010001026.1:0-6349 GCA_035550195.1 Nannocystaceae bacterium | reverse complement strand
TCGCTCCGCCGCTTGAGGGGCGTGCCGATTGCGGCACCGTCGTCCCGTAACGACGCCGGGCGCAGGCTGCGCTCGCGTTCAGCCACACGCACGGGAACCTTTGGTCCCGCGGGCGGTCAGACTTCGAGACGCGTGGTATCTCTCTATTCGAGCCGCTGGGCGAGGCGAACGTGAGCGGATCCGACGAACGTGATGACGACGGGCCCGGCGAGGGCCGCTCCGAGCCCGCTGCCGAGCCGGTGAAGGCGAAGCGACCCTCCGACGAGGACGGGCTCGATCTCGATGATCTCGAAGCGCATGGTGTCGATGGTCTCGTCGCGCAGCTGCGGCAGGGCACACCCGACGTCGAGCCACCGCCACCACCGACGCGACGGATCCAACGCGGTCGATCGCCGATGTTGTCGGTCGTCGTGATCGGTGCCGGCCTCTACATGCTCATGGGCGTGTTGTGGGCCGACTTCCGCTACTGGCTGCACAGCAACACGCCGCGTGATCTCGGCACGGCCGCCGAGATCGCCGTCGACGGTCGCATGCCGCAAGGGTTGCACGACGAGTACGTCGTCATCCGCGGCACGCCCGATGTCCGCAACGCGTTGCGCGGCACCACGCGCACCGAGCACATCGGTTATCTGCGGCTCATCGAAGGCGGCGGCAGTCTGTTCGCCGCGGTGCGACGTCCGCTCGACAAGCCGATCCGCGACGAGTTCGAGGGCCAGTTCACCGGTCGCATGCAGCGGCTGGAGAACAACCCGGCGGCGGGATGGATCGAAGAGTTCATCAACTCCGAAGATCTGATCCGTACGATCGATGCCGAGCCCGACGCATTGTGGTCGGCGCTGGGCAGCGGTGCCGATCCGCTCGTCGTCACCACCACCGAAGGTCAGACGCGCGTCGGTGTGAAGGAGCGCGTGCGCCTGGTCGTGCATCCGCCCGACGCACGCGTGCAGCTGGGCAAGAAGAGCTGGCCCGATGCCGAGAAGGCCGAGGAGGCCGTGAAGGCGCTCGGCTATCCCTATCGCAACGTCGGCAAGGGCGAGCTGTTCCACTCGTTCGTGGTGCGGATCCCCGAAGCCGAGCGCGCTGCGATCACGGCGAAGCTCAACCAAGGCGTGGAGCTCGATGGCGACCAGCCCGATCCGAAGGTCGGCGCGCTCGTGCTGCCGGGCACGGTGGCTTTCTCCGCGCCGGTCTCGGACTACCAGCTCGAAGGCGATCGCGTGACGCTGCCGCGCGAAGGCGACGAAGGCCCCGCGCTGCACGATGTCGACGGCGACAAGCTCGTCGTGCATCGCGATGCTGCGGGCCGCGTGTCGATCCCCAAGGCTTGGGTGCACGCGGTGCGCATCGAAGAGCCGATCGTGTTCGATCGCTCGGGCTACCTCGTCGCGGTCGGCGACGAGCCCAGCGATCACCGGGCCGCCGGCATCGGTTGGCTCGTCATCGCGGCGCTCGTCGGCATCAACATCGCCAGCCTCGTGCAGCACGTCCGCCGCCGCGCCGCAGCGGCCTGACGACAGCGCCGCGCCCGGCTCGCCGGATGCGCGTGCGCGCGTCCGGGGAAATTCTGGCCGAAGCCTGCGCGGATGCGATACGGTTCTCGATGTGCCAGCCTGTCCGGGCTCGCGCGCCGGAACCTCGACGTGACCTCGTCCGCTGCCCACGCAACGCTGCGCCTGCTCGGCGCCGGTGGAGCGTTCTCGCGTCGGTACGGCACGACTTGCGCCGAGCTGCGGCTGCCCAGCGGCAACCGCTGGCTCATCGATTGCGGCCGCCAAGCGCCCGATCAGCTGCACGCCGTCGGGCTGTCGTGGCACGACGTGCACGGGCAGATCGTCACGCACGTGCACGGCGATCACACCTACGGCCTCGAGGACTTCGCGTTCTCGCGCTACTTCGAAGGCCACGGCCGCGTCGACGCGATCCGCAGCGGTGGCCCGCGCATCGAGCTCGTGTGCCACAGCGCGGTGCGCCGCGAGCTGTGGGAATCGTTGGCCGCGTCGCTGCGCTACGTGCCCGAGCCCGCGGGCCCCACGTCGGGCACGCTCGAGACGTTCTTCGCGCCCGCGATCGCGGTGGCCGAAGAGCCGCCGCGCGACAATCCCTGGGCGCATGCCGAGCGCTTCGAAGTCGGTGAGCTGCAGGTGACGATGCGCGAGACGGTGCACGTGCCGAGCAAGCCGTCGACGTCGGTCGAGCTCGTGCTCGGCGCGGCTGCGCCCGGCAAGGTCGCGTGGTGGAGCGGCGACAGCATCGTCGACCCCGCGTTCCTCACGAAGATCGAGGCGCGCACCACGGTGTTCTTCCACGACTGCACCTTCGTCGAGTATCCCGGCCAGGTGCACGGCTCGTTCGCGCTGCTCGAACGCTTGCCCGAAGCCGTGCGCAAGAAGATCGTGCTGATGCACCACGAAGACAATCTCGAGCAGCATCGCGCGCGCGCCGAGGACTTCGGCTTCCGCATCGCGCTGCCGGGCGATGAGTTCGATCTCGTGACCGGGCTCAGGGTCTGAGGCGCGGCATCAGCTGCACGAAGTTGCAGGGCTTCGTGCGCGCGTCGAGCTGCGGGATCAGGATGCGTTCGAGCGCGAGCTCGCACGCGCGCGTCGAGCCGGGCAAGAGAAAGACGTAGGTGCCGCCGCACAACGCCGCTTCGGCGCGGCTCTGGATGGTCGCGGCGCCGATCTGCTCGTAGCTCAACCAGCGGAACAGCTCGCCGAAGCCGGGGATCGGTTTGTCGACCAGTGGTGCGAGCGCTTCGGGCGTGACGTCGCGCGCGGTGACACCCGTGCCGCCGGTCGTGATCACGACGTCGACGCCAGGGTCGTCGATGTGCGCGCGCAGCCTCGCGCGCAGCTCGTCGAGATCGTCGCGCACGATCGCGTGGGCGACGATGGTGTGGCCCGCGCCGCCGAGCTGCGCGATCACGGTTCGGCCGGAGGTGTCGGTCTCGATGGTGCGGGTGTCGGACACCGTCAATACCGCGATACGCAGGGGTTCGAACGCGTTCGACGCCGCCATTGCCACCGAATCTACTCCCGGTCGCCCGCAGGTGCTATGCTGGCGGCGCTGGATAGGATGGACTTCGATGCGTAACGCACTCCGACTGCCCCTCGGTGCCGCGACTCTCTGTGCCGCGTTCGCGATGATGCTGAGCCCGCGCGACGCCGATGCGTGCGGCGGCATGTTCTGCGACGGCGGACCGATGCCGATGCCCGTCGATCAGACCGGCGAGAACATCATCTTCGTCTGGGACGGCGACGCCATCGAGGCGCACATCCAGATCCAGTACATGGGCGAGGCCGCGCAGTTCGGTTGGGTGCTGCCGCTGCAGAGCGTGCCCGAGTTCTCGGTCGGCAGTCAGCCGCTCTTCGATGCGTTGCTCGCGAGCACAGTGCCGACCTACGGCTTCTCGCAGACGTTCGACGATTGCTCGCTCGACGACGGCAGCGATCCCGGCAACGGCAGCTTCGGCTCCACCGCCGCGAGCAGTGCGAGCGGCGACGGTGGGGGCGAGAGCGGCGACAGCAACGGCGAGCCGCCCGGTCCGCAGATCCTGCTCACCGAGACCGTGGGCGCGTTCGAGATCACGGTGCTGCAAGGCGACGATCCGATGGAGGTCTACGACTGGCTGGCCGAGAACGGCTACCAGCAGGATCCCGAGGCGCTGCCGATCCTCGGCGAGTACATCGAGGAAGGTCTCGTGTTCGGTGCGGTCAAGCTCACCGGAGGCGCCGACGTCGACGAGATCCACCCCATCGTGCTGCGCTTCCAAGGCAGCGAGCCGTGCGTGCCGTTGCGGCTGACGCGGATCGCCGCGGTGGACGACATGGGCGTGCGCACGTTCTTCCTCGGCGATGCCCGCATCGCACCGCTCAACTATCGGCACGTGCTGCTGAACCAGCTCAAGGTCGACTGGCGCGCGCCGCAGAACTACGGCGAGGTGCTCACCGAAGCGGTCGACGAAGAGAACGCGGACGGTCGCGCGTTCGTCACCGAGTACGCGGGCACGAGCTCGGTCGTGCAGACCGGCGGCGTGCTCTCGCCGAGCTGGAACGCGAACGGATTCTCCGCGCTCACCGTCGATCAGGTCGGCGACGAGCTGCAGCAGCAAGGCCTGCTCTTCTGCGACGTCGATTTCGGCAACGGCTGTTCGTTCACGCATCCGTTGATCGAGAGCTTGCTCGGCGAGTACGTGACGCCGCCCGACGGCGTGCCGGCGGCCGAGATGTGGGGCAACTGGGCGACCTACGCGGGCGAGGTCGACGCGACGCTGTGGAACGGGGCCGACTTCAGCACGAAGCTGACGCAGCGCGTCATCGAGCCCGGTCAGCACGCGCTCGAGCTGCTGCAGCAGCACTCGTATCTCACGCGCATGTACACGACGATCTCGCCGCACGAGATGACCGAGGATCCGCAGTTCTGGGAGAACGAGGCGCTGCCCGAGGTGGCGAATCTCTTGAACGGCACGCTGCGCACGCTGTGCAACGGCGATCAGGTGTTCATCCTGCCCGACGGTCGCGAGGTGTATCTGCCGAGCGGTGAGCCGTGGCCGGACTTCCCCGACGAGCCCGGTGGCATCCCCGGTGCGATGCCGAGCTCGCAGATCATCGAAGCGGTGCCGGACAACGGCGCGCCGATGCGGCTGTCCGACAACACCGAGCAGATCGACATCGTGCTGAAGGCATGGAACGACGAGCACGGCTGGCGCAGCAGCGGCGGCGGCAGCGGGAGCGCGGGTGGCAGCGGCAGCGACTCCGACGGCGAAGCGAACGGCGGCGAAGGCTGCGGCTGCACCAGCGACGCGCGCAGCTCGTCGATGCTCGCACTCGTCGGGCTCGCCGGCTTCGCGCTCGCGCGCCGACGACGTCGTCGCTAGTCCACCGCGAGGATCGCATTGACCGGGGTGACGCGCCGCGTCACCTTCGACACGTGTTCGCCGTCGTCATCGATCGCGTGACCGCAGCGCCCGAGGTCGCCGCGAGCGCCCTCGCGAAGGTGCTGGGCAAGACCGCGTACGAGGCGCGACCGAGCGTGCAGCTGCCCGGCGGTGGTCCGGCGGTCGTCGGCGTCCACGCCACCGCCGAGGCGGCGCAGCAGAGCGCGGCCGCGGTGCGTGCCGCCGGCTTCACGTGCACGGTGGTACCCGCCAAGGATCCGCTGCCGCAGCTCGTCGTGCCCCAGCGCTTCGAGCTCGGTGCCGACGAGCTCGTGCTCGACGGCCATGGTCACGTGCACGCGACGATCCGCTACGACGCGATCGCGGCCTTGTTGCACGGCGTCGCGGAGCGCCGCACGCAGTCCACGGAGAACGTCACCACGCGCAAGCTCTCGCTCGGGCGCGCGGCGCTGACCGGTGGGCTGGTGAACACGCGCACGCAGACCACCACGCGCACGACCACCACCACGGACAGCGACGAGCTCCTCTTCGTCTTCGCGGGCGCCGATGTGGTGGCGCTGCGCGAGCACGAGCTGCAGTACCAGTCGCTCGGCGCCGCGTTGCAGCCCTCGCGCATGGCGAACTTCCGCTACCTCGTCGGCGAGCTGCAGCGGCGTGCGACGCGAGCGGTGCGCGACGATCGCTTGATGAAGCGCTCCGTGCAGACGCAGATGCTCGGGCCGGTGTTGCGCCCCGAGGAGCACCTCGAGCTTGCCGCGGAGCTCGTGGCCGCGAGCCTGTGCGGTCGGCTCGTGTGATCAGCGACCCGCGATCGCCTTCTGCGACGCGCGGTCTTCGGCTTCGACGAGCGCTTGTGCGGCCACGCCTTCGGCGCTGCGCTTCGCACCCATGAGGCGCACCGCGTTGCGGCCCAGCACCACCGCACCGATCACGCCGACACCGACGCCGCCGAGCATCAACGTGAGCGCGCCGAACAGCCAGCCGATGCCCACCAGCGCCGTGGTGATGCCGATGACGCCGCCGAGCGCGAGCTTCTGTGCGCCCGCGCCCGCACTCGGATCGATCTCGACGCGCACCAACGCGCCGCCACCTTCGTCGCTGCGCGCGTGCACGCGCCAGGTGAGGCCGTGACCATCGTCCACGATGTCGGCCTGACCTTCGCCCTGCATGTGGCCGTGCAATCCGGTCTGGCGCTCGATCGATCCTCGCACTGCGGTGATCGCATCGGCGGGCGGCAGCTTCACCGCACCGTCGAGTCGCGCCGGCACGCTCGCGTCGCGCTTCGCGATCGCGGTGGTGGTGGGCTGGTCGCGCTCCGCCAACGCAGTGCGCAGCTCCGCCGGCGAGATGCCGGCCTCGGCCGCAGCCTCGCGCAGATCGTCGTCGCTGAACCCCTCGGCCATCCGCCGCGGAGAAGGATAGCACCACCGCAGCGTGCTACGCGTCGGGCGT
>DASZPU010001025.1:0-2651 GCA_035550195.1 Nannocystaceae bacterium | reverse complement strand
GCGTTGCACACGATCCCGGCGGTGACGCGGTGGTTCGGGCTCGCGGACGTCACCACGATGGAGCTCGCGGCCACGCTCGCGCTCGGATTCGTACCGGTGTCGATCGTCGAGCTCGCCAAGCTGGTGCGGCGTCATCGGTCGTCGTCGCCCTGACCGGGCGCTGCTGATCTCTCGGCCAGTGCCCGGATTTCGGCGGTGCGCAACGCCGTCTCGCGCACTTCACTGCCACCGGCATCGTCACTGTCCTATGCTTGCGAGCGTGACCAAGGACGGTCCACGTGGGCGCGACCCTGCATAAGATCCTCTTCCTCGCCGCGAACCCGCGCTCGATGGGCGCGACCGCGTTCGATCTGCAGCAGCGCAACATCACCGAGCGCATCAACGTCGCGCATCGCCAGCTGTTCGAGCTCGAGAGCCGCCTGGCCGTGCGCACCACGGATCTGCAGCAGGCGATGCTCGAGGTGTCGCCGACCATCGTGCACTTCTCCGTGCCGGCCGACGGCCAGTCCGGGATCGTGCTGCAGGGCCCCGAGGACAGTGACGTCACGCACGTGTCCGCGGCCGCGCTCTCCGGCCTGTTCACGCAGTTCTCCGCGCACGTGAAGCTGGTGGTGCTGAGCGCCGCGCTGGCCGACGAGCAAGTGCGTGCGCTCGCCGACACGCTCGATGCCGTCGTCGCGATGCGCAAGTCGATCAGCGACGGTGCTGCGGTCGCGTTCTCGCTGGCGTTCTACCAGGCGCTCGCGTTCGGCAAGTCGGTGCGCGTCGCCTTCGATCTCGGCGTGAACCAGATCCAGCTCGACGGTTACGCGGCCGAGCGCGACACGCCGGTGCTCATGGGCCGTCGCTGCGACGCCGACGAGCCGCTGTGCGAGCCCGACGAGGAGCCGTTCGACCCGGCGGCCACCTACGACGTCTTCATCAACTACAGCCACCACGACGATCAGATCCTCGAGAAGTCGCAGTGCGGCTGGGTCGCGCAGCTCGAAGCGGGCCTGGTCGCGCGCATGACCGAGCTGCTCTCGCGTGCGCCGACGATCTATCGCAGCGTGCAGGTCGGCACCGAGACGGCGATGGACGATCGCCTGCGCACGCGCCTGAAGAATTCCGCCACCGCGATCGCGGTGGTCAGCCCGGCGTGGGTGCGCTCGGGTTACTGCCCGTGGGAGCTCGCGCAGTACGTGGAGCTGCGCAAGGACAGCGACTTCCGCGTGTTCAAGGCGGTGAAGGAGCCGGTCGAGCAGGAGCCGGTCGAGCTCGCCGAGCTGCCGGTCTACGCCTTCCACACCCCGACGCAGGACAACGGCGCGCGGCCGCTGCGGCCCGATCTCGGCGGCGAGCAGAAGCAGACCTTTCTCGCGCGCGCGTTCGATCTCGCGGAGAGCATCGTGCGGTTCCTGCAGCGTGGCGAACCGACTGTCGCCACGAACGCGAGCGGTCCCGTCATGTTCCTGGCGTGCACGAGTGCCGACCTGCGCTCGGCCACGGCCACCATCCGCAACGACCTCGAGGGCCGCGGCTTCACGGTGCTCTCCACCGAGGACACGCCCAGCTCGGTCGATGATCTCGCGCCCGATCTCGCACGCGCGCACCTGTCGATCCACACGATCGGCGACCCGGCGACCGCTGCGATGGAGCAGGCGCTCGCGCTCGCGGAGCAGGAGTGGCGCACGCGCAAGATGCCGCGGCTCATCTGGTTGCCCGCCGGTGCGCGCGGCGGCCCGCACTCGCCGTTCGTCCAGTCGATCCGCACCGAGCCCGCGCGCCACGAAGGTGCGGACATCGTGTTCGGTCCGATCGACGAGATGCGCGAAGCCGTGCTGCAGCACGCCGACGAGGTCGCGCGACGGCTCGCGAAGCCTGCGCTCACGCGTGCGCCGGGCAGCGACGCGCCGCCCTACGTCTATCTGGTGAGCGGCCCCGACGACAAACCCGACGCGCGTTCGATCCGCAAGTTCCTCGAGGAGCAGCGCTTCGACGTGCTCTACGCCGACTTCGAGGAGAGCGTCGACGAAGGCGAGCGACGGCGCGCGCACGAGGAGTACCTCGCGCTGTGCGACGCGTACCTCGTGCACTACGGCAAGGCACGCGACTACTGGGTGCGTCGCCAGCTCCGCGAGCTCCGGCGCGCGGGTGCACTGGAACGTCGCGGCCCGGTCGGCGCGCGCGCGGTGTTCGTGACGCCGCCGACGTATCCCGACAAGCCGACGTTCGTGACCAACGAGCCCCAGGTCAAGGTGATCCGCTCGCTCGAGACGCTGCAGCTCGACCTGCTGCGCGAGTTCATCGCCGACGTGCTGGCGTCGTCGTCGTCGGGAGGCGCGTCGCAGTGACGGTCGCATCGGAGCGGGACAATCCGTTCATCGGATTGCGACCCTTCGAAGAAGAAGATCACCACCTCTTCTTCGGTCGCGAGGAGCACGTCGACGAGATCCTCGAGCGCATGAAGGCCAACCGCTTCCTCGCGGTGGTCGGCACGTCGGGCAGCGGCAAGTCGTCGTTGATTCGCGCGGGGCTGCTGCCGCGACTCGAGCAGGGCCTCTCGCTGCGTGGGCGTGGCTTCTGGCGGGTCGCGGCGATGTTCCCCGGCAGCGATCCGGTGCGCCGACTCGCGAGCGCGCTCGTGTCGGTGCGCGCCGGCGACGACTTGC
>DASZPU010001024.1:0-4386 GCA_035550195.1 Nannocystaceae bacterium | reverse complement strand
CGCAAGCTCGGTGCACCACCGCTCGAGCCGAGCGCCGGCAGCCACGAAGCGCTCGAGACTCCGAGCGCGGGCGCGAGCGTGCGCGACAGCGTCACTCGCACGGGCGCGGTGATCGGCACGCCGGCGTACATGGCACCCGAGCAACACCTCGGGCGCGAGCTCGACGGGCGCGCCGATCAGTTCAGCTACTGCGTCGCGCTGTGGGAGGCGCTGCAGGGCGAGCGACCGTTTCGCGCGACGCACCCGGTCGAGCTGATGATCGAGACCACGCGCGGCGAGATCGCGATCCCCAAGGACTCGACGATCCCGCCGTGGCTGCGCGCGGTGTTGCTGCGCGGGCTGGCCAACGAGCCCGCGAAGCGCTTCGCGAGCATGGACGCGCTGCTGCTCGCGCTCGCCGACGATCCCGCGCGTACGCGCAGGCGCATCGCGATCGCGGTCGGGGCCGGCGCGCTCGCGATCGCTGGCGTCGGATACTACGCGTCGACGCGCGAGGATCCCTGTGCGGGTGGTGATCGCGAGCTCGCCGAGGTGTGGGCCCCGGCGCGCAAGGCCGAGCTCGCGCGCGCCTTCGTCGACACCGCGCTGCCCTACGCGGCCGACGTCGCGGCCGGCACGACCCGCCGGCTCGATGCCTACGCGGCCGCGTGGCTCGACGCGCGCACGGACGCCTGCACCGCGACGCACGTGCGCGGCGAGCACTCCGAGCAGACGCTCGCGAAACGCATGCGCTGCATCGAGCGACGTCGTCGCGATCTCGGTGCGCTCGTCGACGTGCTCGTGCAAGCCGATGCCGCGACGGTCGAACGTGCGAGCGACTCGCTGCAGGCGCTGCGATCGCTCGACGCGTGCAGCGATCCCGCGCTGGGTTGGGGCGACGTACCGGTGCCCGAAGATCCCGAGGCACGCGCGAGCGTCGATGCGCTGCGTGACGAGCTCGCGCGCGTCGTCGCGTTCGATCGCGCCGCGCGTTGGCGTGAAGGTGTCGAGCTCGCCGAATCCGCGGCCGAGCAGGCGCGCCGGATCGGCGATGCCGCGCTGCGGGCCGAGGCCGAGCTCGCCTACGCGCACGTGTTGGTCGGTGCGGGTCGGCCCGAGGACGGCGTTGCGCACCTGCACGACGCCGCCACGTCCGCGATGCTCGCGGGTCACGATCAAGCGCTGCTCGACGCGTGGATCAGCCTCGTGTGGCACACCGGCGTCGATCTCTCGCGGCCCGAAGACGCCGCGAGCTGGGCGCGCTACGCCGACGCGGTGCTCGAGCGCAGCGGTCGACCGCGGCGCGAGCTCGGCAATCTGCGTGCGGCCCAGGCCGCGGTGGCGTGGGCCCACGGCGACGCGGAGCAATCGCTGGTGTACGCGCGCGAGAGCCTCGCGGTGCGCAGCGAGGATCAGCCCGGCGATCCGATCCTCGCGAACACCGAGCTGCAGATCGGCAGCGCGCTCATCTCGCTCGCGCGCTACGACGAGGCCGACGCGCCGCTGCAGCATGCGCTCGCGATCGCGATCGAGGTCGACGGGCCCGCGCATCCGCTGGTCGGTGCGATCGAGAACACGATCGGCGTGCGTCACTTCCTCGCGGGCCACTGGGCCGAGGCCGAGACCCACTGGCATCGCGCCTTCGCGATCACCGAAGGCGCGCTCGGGCCCGATCACCTCGATCTCTTCTATTCGCTCGGCAACCTCGCGGAGGCGATGCGCGAGCAGGGCAAGTACGGCGAAGCGCTGGCCGCCCTCGCGCGCGTCGAGCAGCTGCAGGCGCAGTCGCTGCCCGCGAACCACCGCGAGATCGGCACGACGCACCACAACATCGCGATGGTGTTGCTCGACCAAGGCGACACGGCGGCCGCGCTCGATCGCTTCCGCGACGCGGTGCGCGTGCGCGCGGCGGCGGCCGACGATCCTGCGCTCGCGAACTCGCTGACCGGCCTCGGTGAGGCTCTGCTCGCGCGCGATCGTCCCGCCGAAGCGCTGGTCGAGCTGGAGCGTGCGCAGGCGATCCGCGACGAGAATCCCGGCGAGCCGATCGCGGCCGCGCGCACCCGGCTCGCGCTCGGTCGCGCGCGCTGGATCGAAGATCGCGATCGCGCGGCTGCGCATGCGCTCGTGCGCGCCGCAGCGGCCGAGCTCGCGGCCTTGCGTGGCCCCTCGCGGGATCGCCTCGTCGCGACGGCCGCCGCCTGGCTCGCGGATCATACGCAGCCGTGAAGGACTGAAATGGCCGCCGCCATCGGGGCGTTCGAGCTGCGACATGGGCCTGCATCGCGCACCGCGCTATCTTCCGAGCGCCGTGGCCGAGGAGGCGGGCAATCGCAATCGCTTCATCGCGCTCGTGCACCGCGTGCTGCCGTGGTGCTCGCTCGCGATCGGCATCGTGGGCGCGCTGCGCATGGATCGCGGGCCCACGCGCGGAGCGATCGTCGCCGCGGTCGCGGTCGCCTCGTGGCTCGTGCTCAGCGTCGTGATCTGGCTCGGTCGGCTGCGCGATCACGGCGAGAAGAACGCTGCGATCGTCCGCGGCGCGCACTTCTCGACGTTGATGCTCACGCAGTCGGCGATCCATCTGCAGCTCTACTTCGCGCTGCCGTTCTACTTCAAGGCGTTCGCCGGCACGCCGGGCCACGTGGTGTTCCTCGGGTTGCTCATCGCCGCCGCGATCGCATCGCTGTGGGATCCGCTCACCGAGTGGCTGATGCTGCGCACGCGCTTCGGCCTCTTGCTGCCCGCGTTCGCGAACTTCGCGGTGCTCGATGCGGTGCTGCCCGGGTTGGGGCTGAGCAACGCGTCGAGCCTCTGGTTCGCCGCGGGTGCGGCCGGGCTCGCGTTGCCGGTGATGGTCATCGCCGATCGCCTGCACGGCCGCTCGCTCGCGCGCGCGCTCGCGGCCGCGATCGTCGTCGCGCTCGTGCTGCCGGGTGCGCTGTGGCTGGGGGCCGCGCGCATGGTCCCCGCGGCACCGATGCACCTCGTGCACGCGGAGATCGGCACGCGCCGCGTCGGCTACGACGTCGCCGACCCGACCGAACGGCTCGCGCGCGCGCCCGCTCGCATCGTGTGCGCGACGGCGATCTTCGCCCCGCTCGGCGTGAAGGATCGCCTGTATCACGTGTGGCGCCACGAAGGCGACGTCGTCGATCGCATCCCGCTGGAGATCCGCGGTGGTCGCGAAGGCGGCTTCCGTACCTACTCGATCAAGCGCAACTTCGGCGACTCGCCCGCGGGCCTGTGGAGCTGCTCGGTCGAGACGGAGATGGGCCAGCTGCTCGGCGCGCGCGAGCTCGAGATCGGCGAGGGCTAGGGCACGAGCACGGTGTTGTCGATCAGCCGCACGCCGCCGAAGAACACCGCGGCGGCGGCGAGCGTCGGCGCGCGCACCTCGTCGACCGGCTGTAGATCGGCGGCGTCGACCAGCTCGACGTAGTCGATCTTGCCGGGTGCGAGCGCAGTCGCGGCGCCGTCGATGAGCCGCATCGTGGTGCGCTCGCCCTTCTCGAAGCGGCGGCGCACCTCCGCGAAGAAGCGCGGGATTGCGAGCGCGTCCTTGCGCGACTGCGGATCGAGGTTCGCGTTGCGACTCGAGCGCGCGAGCCCGTCGGCCTCGCGCACGATCGGCATGCCGACGATCTCGCCGGGCAGGAACAGATCGGCGTGCATGCGCCGCACGATCGCGAGCTGTTGGAAGTCCTTCTCGCCGAAGATCGACACGGTGGGCTTCACGAGCGAGAGCAGCTTGCACACCACGGTGCACACGCCGCGGAAGTGTCCCGGCCGCGAGCGCCCGCACAGGTGGCGATCGAGCGCGTCGACGCTCACCCACGTGTTGCGACTCGGGTAGAGCTCGCGCGCGTCGCTCGGGCAGAACGCGACGTCGACCCCGGCTTCTTCCGCCTTCGCGAGATCACCGGCCTCGTCGCGCGGGTAGCGATCGAAGTCTTCGTTGGGGCCGAACTGCGTCGGGTTGACGAAGATCGACAGCACGCTCGCGCCCGATCCTCGCGGCACGCGGCGTCGACCTTCGTGCAGGAGCGCGAGGTGGCCGTCGTGCAGGTAGCCCATCGTCGGTACGAACGCGACGCCGCCGCGATGGGCGTCGCGCCAGCTCTGGAGCGCGGAGACGGTGCGGAGCACCTCGATCATGCGCGCGATGGTGCCACAGGCGATCAGCGGACGGGTGCACCGCGCGGCTGCAGCTCTGCACGGTGGCGCTTCGCGAGCACGCGCTCGGGTTCCTCGGGCTCGGGCCGCGAGAGGTACGCGTCCCACAGTCGCAGCGCGCTGCTGTCTTCGCCGCCGACCTGGTCGTCGAGCGCGCGCAGGTAGAGCCGCTCGTGCACCGGCAGCAGGCTCTCGGTCGCACGGCGAGCGATGACGTGGCCTGCGTCCGCG
>DASZPU010001023.1:0-2878 GCA_035550195.1 Nannocystaceae bacterium | reverse complement strand
ACGATCTTTCGAGATGGCGAGTCACGCGAGCCATCTGGCGCCACCTCCACCGCAGTCGCTACCACTGCGAAACCTCGACGTCGCGCGCGCACCAACGACCGCCGTGCATCCGTTCCGCATCGCGATACCCGAAGCGGCGCTCGACGATCTCCGCGAACGACTCGCACGCACGCGCTGGCCCGATGCGTTGCCCGGCGCGGAGTGGAGTCGCGGTGTGCCGCTCGAGTATCTGAAGGAACTGACGAGCTATTGGCGCTCCACGTACGACTGGCGTGCATGCGAAGCGGAGCTCAACCAGCATCCGCAGTTCACCACGACGATCGATGGCCAGACGATCCACTTCATGCACATCCGCTCGCCGGAAGCCGGGGCGACGCCGCTCATGCTGATCCACGGCTGGCCGGGTTCGGTGGTCGAGTTCCTCGACATGATCGGCCCGCTCAGCGATCCCCGTGCGCACGGCGGTGACCATGCCGATGCATTCGATCTGGTGATCCCCTCGACGCCCGGCCATGGATTCTCGCGTCCACTCGTCGAAGGTTGGACGCGAGATCACATCGCCCGCGCGTACACGGAATTGATGCGGCGGCTCGGCTACGATCGCTACGGCGTGCAAGGTGGCGACGAGGGAGCGTTCCTCGCCCCGCAGATGGGACGCGTCGCGCCGGCGAACGTGATCGGCGTGCATGTCAACGCGATGGTGCAGATTCCCTCCGTCATGCAGATCCTGCTCGGCCTCGTCATGTTCACGAAGGAAGAGCGTCGACGGCTCGCACGCTTCAAACACTTCCGCGACGAGATGATGGGCTACATCCACGAGCAGGCGACGCGGCCCAAGACGCTGTCGTACGGGCTCGCGGACTCGCCGGTCGGTCAGCTCGCGTGGATCGTCGAGAAGTTCAAGGAGTGGGTCGACCCATCCGCGAAGGTGCCGGAGGACGCGGTCGCGCGCGATCGCATCCTCACCGACGTGAGCCTGTACTGGTTCACGAACACCGCCGGCTCGGCCGCGAATCTCTACTGGGAGAACCTCCACGATCCGACGCAGCACAAGCGTCTACCGCGGAGCAAGGTGCCGACGGGGGTGGCGGTGTCGAAGACGCAGGACGTCACGATTCGTCGCTGGGCGGCGCGCGAGAACACGATCGTGCACTGGACGGAGCTCGAGCACTGCGGGCACTTCGCGGCACTCGAAGCGCCGGCCGCGTTGACGGACGACATCCGCACGTTCTTTCGCACCGTGCGGAGGGATCGACCGCCCGCGCCGTAAGGCCGCGTGATGATCTCGAGCGCAGCCAACGCGTGCGCGCCGAGATCAGCGACGAGACGATCCACGAAGACGAGTGGTGACGTCGGGGCAAGGTGTGTCGCCGCACGCTTGCGCGCGCAGACGTTGCAGCTTGTCCCGCACTCCCGCGCCGCGCACGTCGACGTCGCGCTCGGGATGCGCCGCCGCGATCGCGTCGGCGCGATCGAGGGTGGTGAGCGCAGCGTCGCGCTGACCATGGCGTAGCTGGGCCTGCGCGAGCGTGCTCAGCACGACGGCGAGCTCCGAGGTCTCCGTGCCGAAGTCGCTCTCGATCGCCGCGACCACCTCTTGCAAGAGCACGATCGCCCGGGGATCTCCGGCGTCGACGTACGCGCGCGCGAGGTCGTAGCGCACGATCATCCCGAAGCGCGAGTCGGTGTCGCCCGGCGCTCGCACGATCGCCACCGCTTCTTCGAGTCGCGCCACCGCGCTCGTGACGTCGTGCTTCGCCATGTGGGCCTTGCCCAGGGTGTCCAGCAGCGACGCGAGCTTCAGCGGATCGAAGCTCGTGAGCTGCAGCGCGGCGAGGCGCGTACGCTCGGCCTCGGCGATCGCATCGTCGTTGCGCCCGGCGTTGTAGAGCGTGCCGGCGAGCGCGACCCCGGCTTCGACCGCGTTGGGGCTGTGCGGGCCGTAGCGCAGCGTCACCAGATCGAAGCGTTGCTGGGCGTAGCGGACGCCCTCGCCGCCCGCGGTCGTCGCAGCCAGGGCTTCGAGCACCGATCGCTTCGCGCTGCAGTCTTCGCAGCTCTCCTCGGCGAGCGCGCGGCGGAGTCGATCCACTGCGCTCGTGCGATCGTCGTCGGCGTCGTCGATCGCGGCCGCCGTCACCGCGAGATCGGTGGAGCGCAGGCGCGTCGCACCGCGGGCGATCCACGACTCTGCAGTGCGCAGCCACGCGCGCGCAGCCGAGAGATCGGAGCGCCGCATCGCGAAGTTGAACGCGAGCACGTCGGCGCTCTCGGCCGCGAGCTCGGCATCCTGCTGCGCGACCGCGAGATGATGCGCGGCTTCGACATCGGCGAGCCCGTCGTCGAGCTGGCCGAGGTTCACGCGCGCGATCCCACGGGCCCACAGGGCTTCGGCGAGCGCTTCGCGATCGCGCTCGGGCTCGAGCGCGCGCAAGGCTTCGTCGGCGAGCTCGAGCGCTGCATCGAACTCGCCGAGCTCGATCGCCCAACGCAGCGACGCGATGCTCGCCGACTCCGGCTCGACGCGGGGCTGCGCGGTCTCCAGACAGCTCCACGGCTCGGTGAGCCGCTCGCTGGCATCGAGCGCGGCCGCGGCTCCGTCCGCATCGAGTCGCACCAGTGCGTCCAACAACGACTCGAGCTCGGCGCGACGACCATGAAGGCACGCGAGCCGGGTGTCGAAGGCCGGATGATCGCGGTCCTCGCACGTCGCAGTGCTCGCCGCGTGCCACGAGTTCGCAAAGGCATCGAGCCGATCGCTGACGCGTGCGGTGAGGATCGCGTCCGGAGCGTCGGCCTCGCTGAGCGCGGCGCGTACTTCGGTGCGTCGCTGCGCGTTGTAACCCTGCTCGAAGCGACGCTGCGCGACGCTGCACGC
>DASZPU010001022.1:0-13605 GCA_035550195.1 Nannocystaceae bacterium | reverse complement strand
TGAGGGCGCATAACACCCCACCAGCACGGCGAGCATCGACACGCACCACCACGATCGATTGCGGTTCGACATGCGCGCACGAACGACCGGAAAGTGCATCCGGCTTTCACTGCGACAACGAAGAATCTTCGCGGGAACTCTTGCCCGCGCGTGCCGTGGCACGTGCGGGCGCCGTCACTCCGGTGGGGCCGGCTCGACGCCGGTGCTCTCGGATGCGGGCAGCTGCGCCGCTTCGGTGCCGAACACGCGCTCCCACTTCGCGATCACCACCGCCGCGAGCCCGTTGCCGATCACGTTGATCATGGTGCGCGCCATGTCCATGATCTCGTCGACCGCGAGCAGCATCGCGACGCCGGCTTCACCGGGTAGATCGAAGCTCGCGCACGTGCCCGCGATGATCACGAGCGTCGCACGCGGCACCCCGGCCACGCCCTTCGAAGTGAGCATGAAGGTCAGCACCATCGTGAGCTGCGCGGTCATCGACATCTCGATGCCGGCGGCCTGCGCGATGGTGACCGACGCGACCACGAGGTAGAGCGTCGAGCCGTCGAGGTTGAACGAGTAGCCGGTGGGGATGACGAAGCTCGCCACGCGCCGCGGCACACCGAACTTCACGATGTCCTCGAGCAAGCGCGGCAACGCGGCCTCGCTCGATGCGGTGGAGAACGCAGTGGCTGCGGGCTCTCGGATCGCGCGCAGGAACGCGACGACCTTGATGCCGCACACGATCATCACCGGCACGAACACCAGCAAGAACATCGCGATGAGCGCGAGATACAAGCTGCCGACCAACGTCGCGTAGCGGCCCATCAAGTGCCACACCGCGGGCCAGCCCTCGAGGAACACGCCGTCGACCTCTTGGCCCGCGGCCATGTGGCTGACGTTGTAGGCCATCGCGCCGAACACCCCGAGCGGCGTCAAGCGCATCACCAGATCGGTGTATTTGAACATCACCTGCGCGACCGCTTCGAAGAAGCCGAGCACGACCTTGCGATGTTCCCCGCCGACGCGCGTGAGCGAGATGCCGAACAGCGTCGCGAACACGACCACCGGCAAGATGTCGCCCTTGGCCGCGTGCTCGACCAGGTTCCACGGGAACAGATGCAGCGCGATGTCCCAACCGCTCTTCTGCTCCGCGAGCTCGACGTGCGGATGGTGGGTGAGATCCAGCGGCAGCCCGTCACCGGGGCGCAACCAATTCACCACCGCGAGCCCGATGAAGAGCGCGAGCGTGGTGACGACCTCGAAGTAGACGAGCGCACGTCCACCCATGCGCCCGACCGCCTTGAGATCGCCGGTCTGCGCGACGCCGACGACGATCGTCGAGAACAGCAGCGGAACGATCAGCCCCTTGATGAGCTGGATGAACGCCTTCGAGAGGAAGCGGAAGAGCTCGTAGGCCTGGGGGTAATGGTTCTGCGGCAGTGATCCTCCGACCACTACGCCGAGCCCCAGACCGACGAAGATCCAGAAGGTCGGCCGCAGGTAGAACGGCCGGGCTCGCGCGTCGGAGGACACCCGCGTGAAGGATCGCATATGCTCGACCCATCCAGATCCTCAGGGGGCGTCGATGGGTCGGCTATCCAAGTCAGTTGTGTGGGTATCGCTGGCCGGCCTCATCGGCGGGTGTCATGACGACGCCTCCCATCCCAGCGTCGCCGAGACCGGTTCCAGCAGCGGCGCGGTCGAAGCAACGACCGGCACGACCGGCTCCGAAGCAGACTCCGGCCCGGCCGACAGCTCGAGCAGCGGCGGCGAGCCGGTGGCACCGCCCGTCGATGCAGCGCCCGGTGGCATCCGCCGTCTTCGTGCCGATCAATACATCGCCACGGTGCGATCGCTCTTCGGGCCCGAGGCGGCGGAAGCGGCGAGCCCACCGGCCGATCAGCCACTGTCGGGGTTCGACTCGGTGGGCAACGCCCAGCTCCCGCTGTCGCCCGCGATGGTCGAAGCCTACGAGCAGTCGGCATTGGCGGTCGCGAAGGCGGTCGTCGAATACCCCGCGCAGCTGTCGGGCTACATCCCTTGTGTCACGACGGAGTGGAACGAAGGCTGCTACGTCAAGGTCGCCGAAGATCTCGGTCGCATCATGTGGCGACGCGAGCTGACCTTCGACGAGGTCGACATGCTCGTCGATCTCGCTCGCGCCGCGCAGACCACCAACGACGGTCGCTTCGAGCTCGGGCTGCGCTTCGAGATCGCGATGCTGCTGCAGTCGCCCGACTTCATCTACACGGTGGAGCTCGGCGAAGCGCGCGACGACGGCAAGATCTGGCTCACCACCGACGAGTGGGTCACGCGTGCGTCGCTGTTCGTGCTCGGCCGCGCCCCCGATCCGCAGACCATCGCACGCATCGATGCCGGCGAGCTCGACGGCGAAGATGCCCCGCGCACGCTCGCGCTCGAGATGCTCGATCGACCCGAGGCGCGCATCGCCGTCGGCCGCTTCTTCGACGAGCTCTTGCGTGTGCGCGAGGTGGTGACGAAGGCCAAGGACCCCGAGCTCTATCCTTTGTTCACGCCCGAGCGCGCGGCCTCGATGCGCCAGGAGACGCTGCAGCTCGTGCAGCACGTCGTGTTCTCCGACGAGAGCGACAAGAACCTGCTCGGCATCTTCGACGCCGACTACACGTTCGTCGACGCGCAGCTCGCCGAGCTGTACGGGCTGCCGATCCCGGTGTTCGACAGCTTCGAGAAGACCGAGCTGCCGGCGTCGCAAGGCCGCCTCGGTGTGCTCTCGCATCCCGCGTTGCTCGCGGTCGCGTCGCACCACGATCGCAACTCGCCCACGCGGCGCGGCCTGTTCGTCCAACGCACGCTGTTGTGCAACGAGGTGCCGCCGCCGCCCGGCGACGTCGACACCACACTGCCCGAGCCCAGCGAAGAGACCACGCTGCGCGCCCGCATGGAGGGCCACATTGCGCAAGGTGGCATCTGCACCGGCTGTCACGTGCAGACGGATCCGATCGGCTTCGCGTTCGAGTACTTCGATGCGTCGGGCGTGCGCCGCGAGCTCGACAACGGCTTCCCGATCGATGCGTCGGGCAGCGTCGACGGCATCGGCGAGTTCAGCAACGCCGCAGAGCTGGCGCTGCTCATCCGCGACGATCCGCGCATCGGGCCCTGCTTGGTCCGCAACCTCTACCGCCACGCGATCGGCCGCGTGGAAGACGAGGGCACGATCGACGCGATGGTGTTCTTGAGCGACGGCTTCACTGCCACCAATCAAGACATGCAACAGCTCATCGTGGACATGGTCGACAACCCCGCATTCCGCCAGGTCGGCGAGCCGCAGTAGGAGGGAGATCGCCATGCAACCGCTGCGCAAACGATTCATCTCGCGTCGCACCGCTCTACGCGGTGCGCTGGGTGGGGCCGGCTTCGCGATCTCGCTGCCGCTGCTCGAGGCGATGCTCGACGATCACGGCGAGGCTTTTGCCGGCGGCGAGCCGCTGCCGAAGCGCTTCGTCACCTGGCTGTTCAGCAACGGCGTGCTGCTCGATCGCTTCGAGCCCAGCCAGACCGGCTCGACCTGGTCGCTGTCCGAGCAGCTCGAGCCGCTCGAAGGCGTGAAGGACTACATCAACCTGTGCACCGGGTTCATGAACCACGGCATGGTCGGTGGGTACATCTCCGGCCACGTCGAAGGCATCACCGGCTTCACCGGCTATCCCTACGCGTACACCGGCTTCGGCTACGACGCGGGCGGTCCTTCGATCGATCAGGTGATCGCTGACACGATCACCGCGAACACCCCCGTGTCGTCGCTGCAAGTCGCGGTGTCGAAGGCGAACACGTTCGCCGGCAGCGGTCCGCTGGGCTCGGCGATCTCGTTCCGTGGCACGCCGGGCTCGTTGGTGTCGCTCGCACCGATCACCAGCCCGAAGCAGGTGTGGAACTCGCTGTTCGGCGTGTTCCCCGGGCCCGATGCGCCGGAGGACTTCCGACTCGAGCGTGGGTTGATGCTCGATGCGGTGCGCGAGCAGAGCGACAAGCTGCGCGCGCGGCTCGGCGTCGCCGATCAGCAGCGACTCGACGCGCACCTCGAAGGTGTCGAAGAGCTGCAGACCAAGGTGTCCGCGTTGCCGCCGTCGTGCATCATGCCCGACGAGCCCGACGAGGAGAACGATGAGCCGGTCGGCAGCGAGCTCATCGGCCCGGTCAACGAGATCATGGCCGAGCTGATGACCTACGCGCTGCGCTGCGACATCACGCGCGTCGCGTCGATGACGTTCCTCGGGCTCGCCGGCGAGACGCCGTACACCGAGATCGGCATCCCTACGAGCAAGCACCTGCTCAGCCACGATGCGCAGTACAGCCCGAACGCGCGCGAGCAGCTGCACCAGAGCATCGTGTACGAGATGGAACGGCTCGCGGTGTTCCTGCAGTTCCTGCGCGACTCGGTGGACGTCACCGGGCACAACCTGCTCGACTCGACGATCGTGTACGCGACCAGCGACTGCTCGGTGGGCTGGCTGCACAGCATCTCGCGTCAGCCGGTGATCCTCGTGGGCACCGGTGGCGGGACGCTGCAGTACCCCGGCGTGCACGTGCAGGCGATCGAGAACAACCCCGACGATCCCAACGGCGAGCAGTCGCCGGACATGCCGGCCGCGCGCAACCTGTCGGACATCGCGCTCACGTGCTTGAAGGCCTTCGATCCCACCGCGGACAGCTTCGGCGGCGGTGGCTGCGAGTCGGACACGCTGGTGTCCGAGATCCTGGCGTAGTCTGGGGCGGTGCGTCGTCGCGAGTTGCTCGGAGGCCTTGCGGCGCTCGCCGCCTGCGGGGCATCGTCGTCGGCGAGCGCGACCGTGACGGAGACGACGAGCACGGGTGCTGCGATGCTGACGCGGGCGATCCCTGCGAGCGGTGAGCGCTTGCCGGTGATCGGTCTGGGCACGTGGTCGACGTTCGACGTCGGAGGATCTGCCAGTGCACGCGATCCATTGCGCGAGGTGTTGAAGGGCTTCGCGAGTGCGGGTGGCAAGGTGATCGACAGCTCGCCGATGTACGGGCGCGCGGAGGCCGTCGCGGGCGCGCTGCTCGGCGAGCTGGGCATGTCTGCACTCGTCGCGACCAAGGTATGGACGCGCGGGAAGCAGCGCGGCATCGACGAGATGGAGCGGTCGATCGCATTGCTCGGCCACGTCGATCTCATGCAGGTGCACAACCTGCTCGACGTCGACACGCACATGGCGACGCTGCGCGCGTGGAAGGCCGAGGGGCGCGTGCGCTACATCGGAGTGACGCACTACCAGCTCGGTGCGTTCGACGAGCTCGAACGGTGGATCAGAGAAGGTGCGATCGACTTCGTGCAGCTACCGTACTCGGTGCGCGTACGCGAAGCGGAGAAGCGCTTGCTGCCGGCGGCCGCGGATGCGGGATGTGCGGTGTTGGTGATGCGGCCGTTCGAAGAAGGCGCGCTGTTCGATGCGGTGAAGGGCAAGGCGCTGCCGCCGTGGGCCGCAGAGATCGATTGCACGAGCTGGGCGCAGCTGTTCTTGAAGTGGATCCTCGGCGACACGCGCGTGACGTGCCCGATCCCCGCGACCGCGAAACCGAAGCACCTCGCCGACAACGTACGCGCCGGCTTCGGGAAGCTGCCGGATGCCGATCATCGCAAGCAGCTCGTCGCGCTGCTCGGCGGGTGATCGCGCGCGGGATCGTGTTCCCTTGCGGGTCGCGTGAGGGCACGCGGTTGCGTGGGCGCGTGGGGGTCGGCAAGATCGCACGATGGTCTCGCTGCGCGGCGCTCGTCTGATCGCATTCGCGGGCGTCGTTGCGTGCGGCGGTGGTGGGAGCTCGGACGATGCGGGCACGTCGAGCGAGAGCGGCACTTCGATGTCGACCGCGCCGGCGACGAGCGAAGCGTCGAGCACCGTCGATACGAGCGGTGCGCCCGACAGCAGCTCGGGCAGCGGCATGCCGGCGTCGAGCAGCGAGGAGAGCTCGGGCACGACCGGCGAGCCGGTGATGCCGCAAGTCCTCTTGCCGCGCACGTCGATTCTCGCGGAAGAGCTCGCGGTGCTCGTCAACGATGCGGATCCGCAATCGGTCGCGGTCGCGGAGTACTACGTCAGCGCGCGGCAGATCCCCGAAGCAAACGTCGTGCACCTGACGCTGCCGGTCGGGCAGAACGTGCTGTCGCAGGTCGACTTCGCCGCCGCGAAAGCGATCGTCGATGCGGCGCTCGGTGACGAGATCCAAGCGCTCGCGATCACCTGGACCCTGCCGTATCGCGTCGACTGCATGTCGATCACCTCCGCGTTCGCGTTCGGCTTCGACATGCAGCACTGCTCGACGCCGTGCAGCGAGACGCTCGAGGTCGACTCCTACGACTCGCCCAGCCTCGCGCCGTGGACCGATCACGGCATCCGCCCCGCGATGATGCTCGCGGGCGCAGACGTCGACGATGTGCAGGCGCTCATCGATCGCGGCATCGCAGCCGACGGCACGATGCCGTTCGGCGACGGCTACATGGTCGCCACCACCGATGGCGCACGCAGCTCGCGGTCGTTCGAGTTCCCGATGACCGTCGATCTCTTCGACCACGAAGGCGGCTTGCTGCTCGAGTTCATCGACAACAGCGACGGCGCGGGGATGGACTTCATCGAGAGCACCACCGACGTGCTCTTCTACTTCACCGGGCTCGTGAGCGTGCCGCAGATCGCGACCAACACGTACCTGCCCGGTGCGATCGCGGATCACCTCACGTCGTACGGCGGCGAAGTGCCGACCAGCAGCCAGATGAGCTGCGTCGCGTGGCTCGAGGCCGGTGCGACCGCCAGCTACGGCACCGTCGTCGAGCCGTGCAACTATCCCAGCAAGTTCCCGAACCCGCTGGTCGCACTGCCGCACTACTTCCGCGGACAGACGCTGATCGAAGCGTATTGGAAGTCGGTGTCGATGCCCGGCGAGGGCTTGTTCGTCGGCGAGCCGCTCGCACGCCCGTGGAGCGAGACGTTGGTGAGCTTCGAGGGCGGCACGCTGACGATCGAGACCACCCTGCTCGCGCCCGGCGTCGACTACGACGTGCAAGCGGGCGACACGATCGATGGGCCGTGGACGACGGTGTTCACGGGATCGGTGCCGTATCCGGTGTTCATCGCGATCGAGATCCCCGACGCGACCGCGCCCTTCTATCGCCTGCTGCCGTCGGAGTAGACTCCGCGGCGATGAAGCGCCCGACCATTCTCGTCGCGATCCTGTTTGCGTGCGTCGGGTGTCCGCCCGAGCCGACCACCACCAATCCGGATCCGACGACGCCCACGCCGACCACCGACGCGCCGACCACCGACACGCCGCCCGTCACCACGCCGGTGAAGCAAGGCGAGAAGTGCGACGACGGTGCCACGTGCGAAGAAGGTCTGACCTGCGTGAAGTACTACGGCATCGCGGGCCCGAACGGCCCCGAGTTCACGTCGTGCGAGATCCCGTGCCCCGACGAGAAGAGCACGTGCCCCGACGGCCAGCAGTGCATCACGATCGCCGACGGCCCCGGCCGCGTGTGCCGACCACCGCAGCCGTGAGCCCGCGCGCGCGCTGGCAGTCGTAGCGACAGATCGCAGGGGTCATCGCGTCAGACCCCCGCGCCTTGGCAGTCCCAGCGCCACGCATCAACCGGTCGAGCTGCTCTCGCCCGACGTCGACTCGCTCGACGTCGACTCGCTGCCGCTCTCGCCCGTCGTCGACTCGCTCGACGTCGACTCGCTCGACGTCGACTCGCTCTCGCCCGTCGTCGACTCGCTGCTGCTCTCGTCGGCGGCCGTCGTCGTGTCGTCGGTCGCGGTCGTGCTGGTCGTGACGCCGGTGTCTTCGAAGGTATCGCTGCCGACGTCGGCGATGCCGTAGTCGGGCTCGATCGCGAGGCACCCCGCGAGCGCGCTGCTCGCGAGCATCACCATCGCGGCGCCACGGCGCAGTCGCGCGGCACCGCAGTGCGGACACGTCGCACGCCCGTCGTCGACGAGGACGGGCTCGCCACAGCTCGCGCACGCGCGCAGCATCTTCGGCTCGGTCACGAGGGGGTAGTGTCGCGACGCCCCCGAACGATCACGGCAAAAGTGCCGAGATCGGTGCGCCCCGTCACCACGCCGGTAGCGCGAGCGCGAGCGCACTTTGCTAACCTGGGATCATGGCGCCGTGGCGCACGCTCTTCGCGTCGTTGCTGCTGCTCGCGTGCGGGCCCAGCGTCGCGCCGACGACGTCGACGGGCAGCGGCGGCGGCTCGGCCAGCGAAACAACCGCGTCGACCGGCGCGTCGGCATCGAGCACGACGGACGCCGCGGACTCGAGCACCACCGACGCGACACCACCACCTTTCTGCGCCTGCCGCATGCCCGCCGCGGAGGGCGAGTGCGAAGACGTCGCGCGCAGCAGCTGCGATGGCGACGATCTCTGCGCCACCGTGCTCGTGCGCTGCGCTCACACCGACATCTACTATCCGTGCGACGGCACGATGACCTACGACGAAGAGGCGCTCGCGTGTGCTCTCGTCGCGCTCCGCGATCGCACCGCGGGATTGCTGCGCATCGACGCCGAGTCCGACGAGTGCGGGCTCGAAGGCTGCGCGCACAGCCTCATCGAGATCGCCCTCGCCGACGACGGCCGTGTGCAGGTGCAGAGCTGCGGCCAGAGCCCGATCGGTGGCGCGTCGAGCCACGCGCGCGCGGGCACGCTCGCACCACCCGAGCACTTCACCGCGTGCCTCGAGCTCGGCGAGCCCGCCGATCGCTACGCGTGCATGTTCGCGGGCATCACCGCCGATGCACGCGTCTGCGAGTAGCTCAGCGCAGCGTCTCGATCCACAGCCGCTGCGAGCCGGTCGCGTCACCGCGCGGCTCGACGCGCACGAGCCGGAACTTGCCGCCCGCTTCGATCTCGTCGTGGAGCTGCCGGATGCTCGCGGGATCGTCGGCGGTCACGAAGCGATCGCCGCCGTCCTTCACGCGCTTCCAGTCGGGGCGCAGCGGCGCAGTGAGCCGCTTCCAGTCGACGTCGATGCGGTACGTGAAGGTCTCGGGATGCGTGTGCGCCGGCGTGAACGCGTTGAGCAGCTTCATGTCGCCGAGCGACAAGTGCAGGTTGAGGCTGTTGCTCGTCCACTGCGTCGCGCCGTACTGCTTCGCGATGCGAGCGACCCGCACGGCGTAGATCTTCGTGATCGTGCCCATGCCGTGCAGCGCTTCGGTGCTCGTCACGTAGTTGCACGACGACAGGTTGTGCCCGAACCACGCGTTGTCTTCCGCGCAGCGGATCGCGACCCACATCGACAGCGGCACGAACACGTCGTCGAACTCCGGCAGATCGACGCGATACGCCTTGCGCAGATCGGGCCCGAGCTGGTGCGCGGGCTTGCCGAAGCCGAACACGATGCCGGGGAACTCGCCGCAGTCGAACAGCACCCAGCGCGGCATGAGCATTTCTTGCCCGCCGAACGAGAACGCATCGAGGTGATGCAGCCCGTCGATCACGTGGCGGCTGTGCAAGCGCGTGGGATCGTAGACGTGCTCGTCGGGGATCTTCAGCCCGAACGGCGCCAAGTCCAGCGACGGCAGGTTGCCCGGATACGTCACCAAGAACGGCGAGCACGAGCGCAAGATGGCGGCGTAGCGATCGTGCAGATCGTCGGGCCTCAGGTCCACGACGCGCCTCCGAGCAGGAGCAGCAGCACGGCCTTCTGCGCGTGGAGGCGGTTCTCCGCCTCGTCGAACACCGCCGACCACTTGCCGTCCATCACCTCGGCCTCGACCTCTTCACCGCGGTGCGCGGGCAAGCAGTGGAAGAAGAGCGCGCTGTCCTTGCCGGTCGCTTCCATCATCTTGCGCGTGACCATGTAGCCCTGCAGCTTGGCGATGAGCGCCTTGCTCTGCTCTTCCTCGCCCATGCTGACCCACGTGTCCGTGTAGATCACGTCGGCGCCCTTCACCGCCTGCATCGGATCGATCACGACCTCGACCTTCGTGCCGTACTGCTTCGCATCGGCCTGCGCGCGCTCGAGCAGCTTCGCGTTCACCGGCAGCGACGTGGGCGACGACACCGTGACGTCCATGCCCGCGCGCGGGCCCGCGAGCATCAGCGAGTTCGACACGTTGTTGGCCGCCCCGACGTACACGAGCTTCTTGCCCTTCGTGGTGCCGAGGCGCTCGCGGATCGTGAGCAGGTCGGCCAGCGCCTGACAGGGGTGGAAGTCGTCGGTGAGCGCGTTGATGATGGGGATGCTGCCGAACTCCGCGAGCCCGTCGACCTGATCCTGTCCGAACGTGCGGATGACGATGCCGTGCACGAAGCGCGACATCACCTTCGCGGTGTCGGAGATGGTCTCGCCGCGGCCCATCTGCATGCCGGTGCCACCACCGGTCGACAGCGCGAGCGAGTGACCGCCGAGCTGCGCGATGCCGACCTCGAACGACACGCGCGTGCGCGTCGACTGCTTCGCGAAGATCATCGCGATCGACTTGCCGGCGAGTCGCGTCGTGTAGCTCTTCGGATCGCGCTTCACGTCGGCGGCGAGGTCGAGCACGCGCGTCATGTCATCGGCGGAGAGATCGAGATCGCTTCGGAGGTGTCGGGTCATGGCCGGCACACTCTCGACCGAAACCGCCTCGTTGGCGACGTCGACAGCCCGTGCGGTCGCGCACGGTTGTTGCGTCAGGACGGCGCGGTCGAGCGATCGTCGGACGGCGCCGCATCGTCGTCGTCGGAGACGCTCGGCAGCGCCGGCGGTTTCGCGCCGGCGGCGTCGTCGCGCGGTGGATCGGCCGGCTTGTCTGCCGGCGGATCGATGTCGTTCGCGGGCTCGACGGGCGGCGGTGCGTCGACCTGCGGCGCCGGTAGATCGCGCACGGTCGTCGACGGTCGCGACGTGCTCGTGGTCGTCGTGGTGCGGGCCGGCGTCGCGTGCTCGCGTGGCGGTGCGGCGGTGGGCGTCGCAGTCGGTGGACGACGCGCGAGCTCGCGACGCGTCGGCGCATCCGCCATCGCGCGCACGGCGTGAGCACTGATCGCATCCATGCGCGCGCCCTCGAGCCCGATGATCGCCTGTGCGAGCGGAGCTTCGAGCCGCGGCGCGAGCAACACCACGTCGGGGTTGCGCTGCGCGACCTCGGGCTCGTCGTCGTTCGAACCGCGCACCATCGAGATGATCGCGGCGAGCAACAACGAGCCACCGACCAAGCCACCGACGAGCCACTTCGTGGTGCCATCGGGACGCAGGCCGTGCAGCGTCGTCGACGGGCGCTCGGCCGCGAGATCGACCTCGCCCTCGAAGCGCGCCGAGTCGGAGTGATCGATGATGCCCGGGGCGGTCGGGAACGGACGCGCCTTCTGCGTCTGGCCCGGGCTGGGATCTGCGTCGCTCATCGTGGATCGAACGCGCGAACGCGGGTTTCGCTTCCGCGGTACGTGCGCGCGCCCAATCTAGCGGGAGAGCGCGACAAGTCAAGTGCGCAGCATGTGCCGGGGCTCATCGCATGATCAGCTCGACGTGGCGTTGCAGCCGTGTCGTGCGGGCGAGCACACGTGCAGCTCGCAGATCGAGCACGCGCAGCGCACCAAAACGCTCGAGCGCACGCACCCACTGCCGATCGATCGTCTTGTCGCGCAGCGCGAGCGTGCGCACCGACGAGTGTGCGAGCGAGCTCGCCGCGGCCGCACTGGTGGGCGTGCCGGAGAGATCGATCCACACGAGCTCCGGCAACTCGGCGATCCGCGCCACACCACGATCACCGACGCTCGTGCCGTCGAGCGCGAGCGCGCGTAGCCCGACGAGCGTCGCGACGTGATCCATGCCCGCATCGCCGACGCGACTCGAGCCCACCCGCAGCGTGCGCAGCTCGGCATCACCGCGCAGACGCGCGAGCCCTTCGTCGCCGACCTGCGTGTCGTCCATCGCGAGCCACGACAAGGACGGCAACGCGGAGAGCACCGACAACGAGGCGTCGCCGACTTGATTGCTGCCGATGTCGACCAGCGTGAGCGTCTCGATCTGCGCGAGCGCTTCGACGCCTTGCTCGGTGATCTCCGTGCTCGCGATCAAGAGCTCGCTCAAGCGGCGCAGCTTCGGCAGCTCGCGCAGCGTCGCGTCGCCGATCGAGGTGCCGGACAGATCGAGCACCTCGAGCTTCGGCCACGAGGCCAACCAACCCGCGAATTCGTCGTCGACACCGGCTTCGACCAGCACGAGCTCGCGCAGCGCCGGTGACCGACGCAACCCGGCGAGGTGATCGAGGCGCACGAACAGACCGCCGAGGTCGAGCACCTCCAGCTCGGGCTGCGGCCACAGCTTCGCGATCACCACCGGCGCGACGTTCGTGCCGCCCAGTCGCAGCTCCTTCAGCAGCTTGCGCCCCTGCAGCCATGCGATGCTGTCGCCGTCCGCCGCGGTGCCGCCGAGGTCGATCGCGACGAGCCGCTTCAGCGCGCCGAGGCCCGCGATCGCGCTGGGACTGCCCTGGGTCTCCGCGATGCGCAGCTCTTCCAGCTTTGCGAGCTGGGAGATGGTCGCGAGCGCGGCGTCGCCGATCTTCGTGCGCGACAGATCCAGCTTGCGCAGCAGCACCGCGTCGCGCAGCGCGACGACACCGCGGTCGCCGACGCCCGTGTCCGCCGCGCGCAGCACCTCGAGCGCGCGCGCGTTCGCCAGCGCGACGAGACCGTCGTCGTCGATGCCGGTGTCGCTCGCATCGATCGCACGCAGCTCCTTCGCGTTGGCGAGCCCGCGAAACGCGAGCGCCGTGGCCGTGCCGTGGAGATCGAGCTCGAGCAGGCCGTGCAGCTGCGCGAGGGCGAGCATCGAACGATCGCCGACCGCGGTGAGGCCGAGGTCGAGCACGCGCAGACCGGCGAGCTTGCCGAGCTCGCGCATGCCCTCGTCGCCGACCGACGTACCGCCGAGTCGCAACACCGCGAGGTGCGGCAGCGTGGTGATCGCGGCCGCGCTGCGATCGCCGACCTTCGTGCGCGACAGCTCCACGCGGCGCAGCTCGACCAGCTCGCCGAGCCGCGCGCCGGTGCCGTCGCCGATCGCAGTGTCGGCGGCCGCGAGCCCTTCGAGCTGCCGCTGCGCCAGGATCGCATCGACCGCACGATCGTCGACCGCAGTGCGCGAGATCCCGAGCTCGCGCAATCCACCGCGCGCCGCGAGCGGTGCCAGCCCTGCGCTCGTGATCTTCGTGCCGTCGAGCCGCAGCGTCGCGAGCTGCGGCAGCGCGGCCAGCTTCGCCACGGTGCGATCACCGATCGCGGTGTCGTCGAGGTGCAGCGACGCGAGCCCGCGCAAGCCTTCGAGCGCGACCGCCTGGCGATCGCCGAGCGCCGTGCCGCCGAGATCGAGCAGCCGCATGCGATCGCCGCGCGCGATCACCCGCTGCAACACGGCGGCGCCACAGCGATCGCAGCCGCGCAGCGACAACCCGTTCGCACCGAGCGACGCGACCGTGGTCATCAACGCGTCGGCATCCCCGACGTTCGCGGGCACACGCGTCGGCGTCGCGTACCACACCTCGCCTTGCGGAATCGCGAGCGGCACGATGCGATCGCCCGCGACGATGCGGAACACTTCGTCGAGCTGACCTACGTCGCCGACGCGATGCACGACGACCC
>DASZPU010001021.1:0-8497 GCA_035550195.1 Nannocystaceae bacterium | reverse complement strand
CCCTGGCTGGTCGCCAGCAAGCTGCCCGAGCTGATCCTGTTCGCGCCGCAGGGTCGCGACGGCGAGCGCGGTCTGCCGACGCACGTGCGCACGCCCGACGGCGACGAGCTCGAGATCTTCGGTGAAGCGCTCGCGACGGAGCTCGGTCGCCGTCACGGCGCACCGGTCGAGCTGATGTATCTCGATCGGGGGATCTTCGACGAAGCCGCGATCTCGGTGATCGCCTCCGCGACGATCGCAGAGCTCACGCAGCGCGCCGCACTCCCGGCCGACGTGCGGCGCTTCCGGCCCAACATCCTGCTGTCATCGCTGCGCGCAGAGCCGTTCGAAGAGGACGAGTGGATCGGTGGCGTGCTCTCGTTCGGCACGACCGACGACTGCGCCGCGATCGCGATCACCAACCGTGACGAGCGCTGCGCGATGGTCAACCTCCATCCCGACACCGCGCGCCCCGACCCCGAGTTGCTGAAGACGATCGTGCGCGCACGCGACAACAAGGCCGGCGTGTACGCGAGCGTGCTGCGTCGCGGCCGCATCGCGGTCGGGCAGCCGGTGTTCTTCACGCCGCCGTGATCAGCTCGGTTTGCGCGCGACGAAGAACGCGACCATCTTCTTCGCGCCGACGTCGGGCGCTTCGATGTCGACGAAGCCCGCGGCCGCCATCGCGTCCTTCAACGCGGCGGCCGACAACAGCTGCACGACCTTCGGCGCCTTGCCGACCAGTCGCATCGCCCAGACCAGCGGGCCGAACGGCACCCACGAATCGCGCAGGCATGCGGTCGACGAGACGAACGAGCCGCCCGGTTTCACCAGCCGATGGATCCGTTGCAGCGCGGCGGGCAGATCGTCGACGAGGTGCAGGATGCTGTACGCGCACAGCACGTCCACACTCGCGGGTGCGAACGGCACCGCGTCGTCGAACGGCCCCTCGTGGAACGTGACGTCGTGGACGCCGTCCGCTGCGGCCTTGCCGTTCGCGATGCGCACCATCTCGCTCGACACGTCGAGCCCGTGCACGTGCGCGGCGAACGGTGCGAGGCGCAGCGCCAACGAACCGGTGCCGCAACCGATGTCGAGCACCGTGTCGCTCGGCTTCATCCGCGACTTCGTGATCTCGATCTTCCGCTCGAACGCGCCGGGGTTCGCGACCGGACTGCGTGAGTACTTCTCCGCGATCCCGTTCCAGAACGCAGCATCACTGCCCATGCAAGCGCGCCAATCACGGGCCGCGCGGCTCTATTTCCGGCGACGGAGCGCCGTCACATCCCGATCGAGCGCCCTCTGAGTCGTTCGGCCGCTACGAACGGCGGCTGCACAGGAGTCTCCCCATGCGCGCGATCACGCTCGGTCTCGGCCTCTTGGCCATCGTCCCCATGCTCTCCCTCGATGCCGAAGCGGCGCCGCCCAAGGCGGCGAAGGTGAAGGGTTCTCTGCGTCCGTTGCTCGGCGACGACGAAGAGAAGTCGCTCGAGATCAAGGATGGCCGCAAGCGCTACGAGGCCGCGAAGGCCGCGGACGTGCGCCGTGCGAAGCGTCGTCACGAGCTGGTCCAGGCGAATCCTGATCTCGAGATCGTCGAAGCGAAGCCGCAGAAGATCGTGCAGTGGGCGGCGAAGCGTTTCAGCTGGCGCGACCAAGGCATCATGACGCCGATCAAGGACCAGGGCTCCTATGGCACCTGCTGGGCGTTCGCCACCGTCGGTCTGATGGAGCTGATGTGGCGCAAGGACAACGCGGAGATCCTCGATCTCGCGGAGCAGGATCTCATCAACTGCAATTGTCGCTGCGCGAACGCGCCGAAGGAGCATGCACAGAAGCGCACAGCCGGCGTGGCGCTCGAGACCGAGAATCCCTACCAGGGCGACGGCGCGGGCAAGCAATGCAACAACGCGCCGAATTGCGGCACGTGCGAGAAGACGGTCAGCACGCCGTATCACTTCGATCCCGATTTCACGCCGGTGAATCCCGACTACTCGGGCGAGAACGCGATCCACAAGGACGTGCCCGTGCCGACGCCGGAGATCAAGCGTGCGCTCGTCGAGCGCGGGCCGATCTACGTCAAGATGCACATCCCCCACGGCTCGAGCTTCGGCGGCCTCGATGCCGGCGAGACGTTCAACGAGACCATTCCGCTCGTCTACGACGACCCCTCGACGAACGCGAACGAGGACAACAATGGCGCCCACATGGTGCTCTTGGTCGGCTGGGACGACGACCGCGGTGCGTGGCTCATGCGCAACTCGTGGGGCACCAACTGGGCCGACGACGGCTACGGATGGATCGCGTACGGCAGCAACAAGATCGGCATGGGCGCAGCGTGGGCGGCCATGGCGACGCCCGAGCACCACTTCACCGCAGTGTGGCGCAAGGTGGATCTGATTCCGCAGATCCAAGGCCACGGGTGGAGCGTCGCGGACGTCGAAGCACGCGGCAAGGAGATCGCGCCGAAGGGCTATCGCATCGCGACGCTCGACATCGTGGTCGACGACGGCAAGCCGCAGTACAGCGCAGTCTGGGAGAAGCTCGGCGACGTCGACGAGAAGCGCGTGCTCGGGCTCGCGGAGAAGGACTACCTCGCGAAGTACGACGAGCTGCACAAAGCCGGTTGGCGCGTGCATCTGCTCGAGCCCTACGTGATCGGCGGCGTGGTGAAGTACAGCGCGGTGTTCCGCAAGGCCCCCAAGATCGACGACGAGCAGGCGCTCGGGCTCGCGTCCGCAGCGTACGAGAAGCAGAACGCAGCGATGCGCGCGAAGGGCTGGCACCTGCATCTGCTCGAGCCGCGCATGGTCGGCAAGGCGCTCGAGTACAGCGCGGTGTGGCGCAGCGGAAAGCTCGATCAAGAGGAGCTCTACGATGCGAGCGCGAAGACATATCGCGCGAAGGACTCCGAGCTGCGTGCGAAGGGCTGGCGTTTGTTCCGACTCGAGAGCTACACGGTCGGCGGCAAGCTCCGCTACGCCGCGATCTGGCAGCAGGGCGGTCCGAAGGAGAAGCAGAGCGACGGGCTCTCGTATGCGGAGCTGCGCAAGCAGGACGCCGATCTGCGCAAGGATGGTTGGGCGCTCACGATGGTCGAGGGCTACTGATCAACCACCGGGCACGCCGGGCTGCCGCGCCATCGCGGCGAGCTCGGCGGTCACGCGCTCGCGCATCGCCGACGCGCGCATGCGACGAGCAGCGCGAGACCGACCGTTGCGACGCGCGGGCACACGCCGCGATCGTAGCACCGCGCGATTGCGGCGGCACGGCGCGGTACCATCGCGAGCATGCGCCGCATCGTTTGCTTCGGGTTGCTCGCGCTCGCCTGCGACGACGCGTCGAAAGAGCGCCCGCGACCGACCGACACGGCCGCGAAGAGCGAGCCGGCCGTCGAGGAATCCGGCGCCGACACGAAGGTCGAGACGCCAGCGAAGCCCGCACGCTTCGGGAAGGTCGCGCAGCCGAAGGTTTCGAAGATCTGCGAGACGGCGCGCGGCTCGTTCGGCTACGGCGCCGAGTGCATCGAGACCGAGCTACCCGAGCTCGAGACCGCCGCCGGCAAGCTCGTTCGTGTGGTGCGCAAAGGTGATGCGACCGCGCGTTGGCTGTACGTGCTCGCGAAGCCCGACGGCACGTTCTTCCTCGGCGACGGCGGCGGCAACGGGACGATCCTCGACGAGATCACCAAGTCGATCGATGTCGCCACGACGCCACCCGCCGAGCTCGCACAGCTCTTCGCGGCGCTCTACACCGAAGCCGCGGTCGTGCGCTGCTTGCCCGGCGCGAACGATACGCTGCCCACGAAGGACGGCAAGCCGCTCGCGTGCAGCGAGCCCGCGCTGCAGAAGGAAGGCGCCAAGACCTATCTCGTGTTCATGCTCGAACAGTTCCCGCACCCGCGCCTGCTCAATCGCGACAAGCACTGGCTGTACCGCGAGAAGATCGAAGTTCGCGAGCACGAGCTGTCGTCGTTCGAAGGTGAAGGTGTGGTCGAGCTGCCGGTCGACGCGCCGCTCCCGAAGGATGCGCCGCCGTTGCCGACCATGACCACGCCGCCCGCATTCGTCGCAGCGCCGAGCGAAGCGAGCGCGGAGCAGAGCGCGGCGCTGTGCAAAGCCGCGAGCGACAAGCTCTCGGGTATCGCCGGTCGGCAGTGCAAGGCCTACGCGTATCCGTCGCTCGATCTGCCCACCGGCTCGCTCTTCTACCTCGCGAACGATGCCGGCCAAGGAAACGTGCTCGCGCTGAAGAAGCCCGACGGCACGATCGTGGTCGGCTTCGAGCTCGAGAACGAAGAGGATCCGATCGTGCCGATCGTGAAGAGCTACGATCCGGTCGCGGTGCCGCCCGCGAAGCTGGTCGCCGCGCACATGTTCCTGCGCGGAGAAGCGGTGAACATCCTGTGCTTGCCCGGCTCCGGCGACGTGCTGCCCGACGACGAGTGCACGCCGCCGTCCGTCGAGAAGACCAGCGACGGATTGCGTGTGCGCGCGATCGTCGAGGAGCTGCCGCTGCCCGACGCGAACGGATTCGTGAACGACCCCGCGGTGCGATCCTTCACCCTCGATCTCACGCCCGGCGGCGGGTTGTCGGGCGGCGGCGTGCGCCTCATCGACATGCGCGAAGAGTGACTACTGCGCTGCCGCTTCGGGCGTGCCCTTGCACTCCGCGTTCTCGGCCACCGTCGTCTTCGTGCTCTTTTTCATCGACGCGGTCACCTTCGCGATGAACTCTTTGCGCTTCGCGGCCGACAGCTCGCCGAGCGTGAAGCACTCGTCGTGCTCGCCTTCGCGGCCCCAGTTCGCACGCACCTGCACGATGCCCTTGTACTTCGCGACGATCGCCTTCAGTCGATCGTATGCGGCTTGATCGGTGCCATCGCCCGGGCTCGTGAACGACACCACGAGATCGTAGGGCGTCGGCGGTGGCGGCTCTTCGGCCGGCGGCGGCTCTTCGGCCGGCGGAGTCTCGGTCGGCGGCTCCTCGACCGGCGGCGTCTCGGTCGGTGGTTCTTCGACGGGTGGCGTCTCCGGCGTAGCGGTGGTCTCGGGCGTTTGCGTGCTCGGATCCGGTCGGCACGCGACGAGAGCGAGGACGATGAGGAACGTGGAGCGCTGCATCGCGCGCAGCATAGCGTCAATCGCGGCCAGCTTGTGCATTCGCGATCGCGCCGATCAGCGCCTCCGCGTAGCCGACGTACTCCGCCTTCGCCGCACCCGCTGCGCGCCAGTTCGCTGCGGCGGCCTCCGCATATTTCATCGCCTGATCGAGATCGCGATCGGCCATCGCCATCGCACGCGCGAGCTGGAACTCGACATCGGCGCGTTGATCGGCACCCAGCCCCACCTTGTTCATGATGCGCAGCGCTTCCTCGAGCAGCTCGATCGCCGCCTCGGGCCGCTTGCGTGAGGTCTCGACGGCCGCGAGCGCACCGAGAGCGATCGCGCGATCGGCATTGTCGGGGCCGAATCGCTTCGCGGTGATCTGCTCGGCGCGGCGCAACAACGTGGCCGCCTCGTCGTACTCGCGATTGTTCAGCAGCAAGATGCCGAGGTTCGCGAGCATGGGTGCGAGGCGTGCGTCTTCGGCACCGACCGCACGCTCTTGCACCGCGAGCGCGCGGCGATACATCTGCTCGGCCGTGTCGGTGTCGCCGGACACCTCGTATGCGCGTGCGAGCGATACGAGCGCGCCCGCGACCCGCGGATGATCCGGCGCGAACGAGGCCTCCGCGATCTCCAACGCGCGCCGATACCCCGCGAGCGCGGACTCGTTGTGTCCGAGCAGCAGATCCACTGCGCTGATGCCCATCACCGTCTCTCCGACGGACTCGTGATCGGGGCCGAGCACCGCTTCGCGCATCGCGAGCGCGCGCTGGAACGATGCCATGGCCTCCTCGTACTGGCCGCGTTGCGTCTGCCACTGACCGATCGTGTCGTGTACGCGCGCGACTTCGGGGTGATCGGGACCGAACGCGGTCTCGAAGATCGCGAGCGAGCGGCGAAACGCGGCCAGCCCCTCGTCGATCCCGCCGCGGTTCGCGAGCGCGACCCCGACGTGGGCCCACGAGCTCGCCACCGTGGGGTGATCGGGACCGTAGATCCGCTCGCGCATCTCCAGCGCACGGCGATGCGACGCGAGCGAGCCGTCGCTCTCACCCACGTGCTCGAGCAACATGCCGACGTTGCTGTCGAGCGCCGCGACGGCGGGATTGTCCTCGAGCCCCAGTCGCGCGATGTACATGCGCGCGGCCCGTTCCCACTCGCGCGCGCGATCGTTCTGTGCGAGGCGCAGACCGACGACGTCGACGAGATCGATCGCGGCATTCATCGCACTCACGTCGTCACCGGCCGCGCCTGCGTCGTAGTAGGCGGTCTCGGCGGCCTCGCGCGATTCGGCGTGACGCCCGAGCAATCGCAGGGCGTCACCCTTCGCGAGCTGCACGGGAGCCGCGGCCGCGCGCTCGCTGCGATCGATCAGCGCATCGGCGGCTGCGAGCGCGTCCTCGTAGGCCGCGGTCTGCAGCATGACGTCGATCTCGACGAGCCGTCGGCGATCCTCGAGCGGTAGCGCCGCGCGAGCGGCGTGCAGCGAGGCGGAGCGCGGATCGGCGCACCCGCGTGGATCGGGCAGCGCGACTGCAGCCGACACCGCGAGCTGGACGATCGCGGGGTCCGGTGTCGCCATGCGATCGAGCAGCACCTGCAACCGAGTGTGCGCATCGTCGAGACACGCAGTGGCGCCGACGATCGGCGCCTCGGCGAGACAGACCTCTTCGCGCACCGCCGACCATGCGCTCGCGAACGTGTCGATGCGCGTGCGTGCGCGCGCGAACGCGTCGGGTGCGTACGCGAGCCCGGTGTCCGCGAATGCGGTGGCGAGCGCGTCGCCGCGGCCGGCGTTCCAGCTCTCGCCCACGACGGCGGCTTCGTTCGCGCATGCACGCGTGCGTTGCAGCGCCTCCGCGCGCTGCCAGCCGATCACGCCCACGATCGTCGCGACGCAACCTCCGAAGACCAGCAGGCGCGTGCGGGCCACCGCAGGATCGCGAGCGAGCTCGAGCAGTACCGCGTCGACGCTCGGCGGTCGTGCCTCGCGATCGCCCGCGAGCCCGCGCCGCAGCACGCGATCGATCCGCCGTGGCAACGCGGTCGCAGCCACGAGCTCGCGCTGCGCACCGCCGTCGCGGCGCAGCTCTTCGATCGACAGCTCGGCGAACGGTCGCCGCCCGGTGAGGATCTCCCACGCGGTGAGGCAGAAAGCGTAGACGTCGGCGCGCGCGTCGATCGTTTCGCCTCGCCACTGCTCCGGAGCCATGTAGGCGGGCGTGCCCGCGCGCGTGGCCGTCGAGCGCACCGTCGGTCGCCGCGAATCGAGCGTGGCGTGATCGCGGCCCGATGCATCGTCGAGCGACGGCTCGTCGGTGCCGAGATCGTAGGCGAGCCCGAAGTCGAGCACGCGCACGCGACCGTCGTCGCCCATCATGACGTTGTCGGGCTTGAAGTCGCGATGGATCACGCCGGCTGCATGTGCAGCCGCGAGCCCGCGCCCGGCTTGCACGAGGGCGGACAAGCGCTCGCGCAGCGTCGGGTCGCGCTGGGTCGCCCACGCGCGCAGCGTTCGTCCGCGCACGTGCTCCATCGCGACGTATGTGCCGTCGCCGTGGCGCCCGACCTCGTAGATCTGCGCGACGTTGGGATGGTTGAGCCGCGCCATGATCTGGGCCTCGCGCGCGAGTCGTCCGCGATCATCGGCGCCGGCGAACAGCAGCTTGATCGCGACGCGACGATCGAGCTCGGCATCGAACGCCGCATACACGACCCCCATGCCGCCGGCGCCGAGTCGCTCGAGCACCGCGAAGCGACCGATGCGATACGGCTGCTCCTCGAAGAGCCGCGTCTTCACGATCGCCGCGATCACCTCGGAGTCGACGCCGGGGCTCGCGTTCGCATCGACCGCACCCGGCGACGGCAGCTCGGAGAGCCCGCTCACTGCCCGCAGGCTATCGCGATCGCGCGGTGCGTCGGGGCTCGACGACCCCGCGCCGCCGATTTCTTCACGGATCGCGGCGTGGCTCCGCATGGGCCTGCGCATGCGTCGGCTGCCCTTCGTCCTCTCGTTGTGCGCGTGTGGCACGTCGGCGACGCCGTCGAGCGAAGACAGCGATGGATCGTCGTCGAGCGGCGCGTCGGCGTCGGCGAGCGCGAGTACGAGCACGAGCACGGGTTCGACCGTCGATGCGACGACCGAGACGCCGGGCAGCTCGGACGGATCGTCGAGTGAGGACGACGACGCTCCGAGCGATTCGAGCGGTGGCAGCGAGACCGGTGACGACACGGGTGGGCCGTCGATCGCGTGCGGTGACGCGATGCATGGTCGGACGCCTGCGCCCGACACGATCGCGTGGACCAACGTGCTGCCGATCGCGAAGGGCAACGGGCTCGTCGCCGACCCGGCGATCTCCGGCGACTTCTACGTGTTCTATCAAGTCGCGGCCGACAACACCGACGAGTCG
>DASZPU010001020.1:0-6264 GCA_035550195.1 Nannocystaceae bacterium | reverse complement strand
AAGACGTTGGGCCTCTCGCGCGAGCGCGTGCGTCAGCTCGAGCAGCGCGTGAAGACCAAGCTCCGCCGCAGCCTCGCCGACCTCGCGCCCGAGGGCGCTTCGTTCGCCGAGGCTGCTTAGTTTCTCTTTCTCTCAGGGGCTCCGCCCCTACGCTCCTTCGAGATAGTCGAGCCGAAGCGGCTCGACTATCTCGGTCGCTACCCCACGGCCGCATGAGCGGCCGCCGCCACCGTGTGGCGGTTCGCTCGACGAACTGGCCGCCCTTGGCGTCCACTTCCTCGGCGAATTCCTGCTGCGAGCGACGCTGGGCTTCGACTGCGGCCGCGTCGCTTGCTGTCGATCACTTCTTCGCCATGCGTTGGCGGAACCATCGCCAGCGCGTCATCAGCAGCACCGTGACGAAGGATGGGGCTACGCCGATCGCGGAGCTCGGGACGCCGAGGTGGAGCACCTCGTTGAGCACGCCGTTGAGCGTGAACATCAGCACGAAGTCGACCACGAGCACGATCAGCAGGAACTTGCCGGTCGACCAACCTTCGCTCGCGTCGCGCTCCGTCATCGGCGTCTCCAGCTCTTGGAGACCGGCGGGCGGGCCGATTGATCACTCGGGCGAAGCCGCGCTCACGGGAGGTCGAAGCGTAGGTTGTCGTGGGCGGTGACCAGCTCGTCGTAGCTGGCGGCCACGCGGGCGCGCTCGTCGTCGCCCTTGGGCTTCTTGGCCGACAGCGCGGTCGCGAGCGCGGAGCCGTCGTCGACGAGGCGCGTGGTCGCGGCGCGGAAGCTCGACATCCAAAAGACGTGATCGACCTCGGTCTCGTGCAGCTCGCGATAATGATCGAGCTCGGCGCGCGCGCCCTCGAGCCCGCTCTTCTCGTCCTCGCACTCGTCCACCGCGCCGCGTCGTGCGCAGCGGGCGTAGCCCTTCGCGGCGATGACGATCTTCTGTGCGAGCCAGCGCGCCTTCTTGCCGTCGCGGGTCTCGATCTGCGACAGCAGGCGCGCGTCGATCTGATCCTGCTGCTCCTCGAGCGCATCGCCGAGCGCGATGTCGGCGGTCTCCCACGCGGCATGTGCAGCGACGAACGCCGGCGCGGTCTCCTTGCCCTGCGCCCATGCGTCCTGCTTGTAGGCTTCGTCGGCGTAGTACTCGTCGAGCGTGCGCGTGTGCTTCGCGAACGCGAGCGCGGCGGCGTACCAGTCCGCGAACGCGCGCTCGAGCTCGAGCAATTGCGGCGTCGTCTGCGGACCCTCTTCCGCCGCGCGCTTGCACGGCAACAGCTCGGTGTCGACCACCGGCACCACCGGCTTCATCGACTTGCTCTTCGGTGTGCCGGTGCGGACATCGACGCTCTCGCCCCAACGCCGCCAGCTCTCGCCGATGCGCCCTCGCGCGCGACGCATGCACTCGTGGTAGAGCACGAGCTTGTCGGCGAGGCGCTCCTCGTCGGTGAGCGCCGGCGTCGCGAGCGTACCCGGCATGTCGGTGCCGCGCGCGTGCACGCGCTCCTCGACCTCTTGCTGCACCTTGGTCGAGATCGCGTCTTTGATGCGATCGCAGCCGCTCGTCGCGGCGCACGCGACCCAGAGCATGACTCGCACACGCACGGCCCGTTCAAGGTGCCACACGCGCGCAGCGCAAGCAAACGTCTACACCCAGTGCGAGTCTTCCGGCACCAAGATGCGCAGATGATGGAAGAGATTCTCGATGCGATAGTGGCGGGCGGCGACGAACTCTTCGCCGTCGATCTGCGCCGCGATCTTGCCGCGACGCTCTCGCAGCTCGATCTCGATCGTTCCACCGCGCGGCACCTCGCGGCGCGGCAGGCCCAGCACCGCGAGGTCGTCGCCGGTGACCGGGTTGCGCTTGTGCCCGCCGATCGCCGCCGCCGTCCAGTCGGCGTGGCCGCGTAGCACCACCACTTCGAAGCGACCGTCGTCGGGCTTCGCGGTGGGATCGAAGATCCAATCGCCCGCGTAGACGATCGTGCCCTGCACGAGGATGTCGGTGACCTTCTCCCAGCTCGAGGACACGTCGTCGATCGTGATCTCGGCGTCGAAGCTCTGCGGACGCAACGCGCCGAACACCAGCGTGCGCAGCGTCGCGCTGGTGTAGATCACCTTGTCGCGATAGATGCGGTTGAGCAGCGGCACCTGCTCGACCCACTCGCGCTCGCGGTTGCGCTGCGCGAGCACGCGTGCGGACAAGCCCATGCCGCAGCTGTCGAACCATAGATCCTGCGCGAGCACCTCGCCGTGGTCGTCGTAGGCCTCGATGCGCCCGACGTCGAGCCACTGCTCGTTGCCCACCGCGATCACCTCGACGTTGCGCTTGAGCGCGCGCACGCCCGACGTGATGCCGAAGCTGCGACCTTGATCGTTCGCAGTGCCCATCGGCAGCATGCCGAGTGGCACGTCCATGCCGGTGCGCTCGCGCGCGAGGATGATGCCCTTCGCCGCTTCGGCGAACGTGCCGTCACCCCCCATGTAGACTACGCGCGCGACGTCGTCCTTCTCGAGTCGATGCGCGAGCTCGGGCACGGTGCCGCCCGCAGGCAACGTCGCGAAGAACTCGGGAGAAAGGCCCGCGTCGTCGAGGACGGCGAGCGCGTCGTCGATGTAGCGCTTGGCCTTGCCGCTGCGTGCGGTCGGATTGGCCACCAGCAGGGTGCGACGCTCGCGGGGCACGGACGGCACACAGCGTACGCGATGCCACGAGATCGTGCGCGAGCCCGGCGCCGGGCGACGTGCGCCACCGCTCGGGCGCTGGCACACGCCACGGGATGAAACCACCGCCACCTTTGCGAGGATCTGCTACGCATGCCGCCGATGTCAGTCCTTGGTGTCGATCGACGTGCCCTCGAGGCCATCGTCGCCGCGTTGGCCGTGAGCCTCGCAGCGCCTGCTTGCAAGCGTGCGAACGAGATGTCGCAGCCGCCGGTCACGGCGATCCCCGACACGGCCTCGTTCGAGAACCCCGGCGGCATGTGGATGCCGCGGCAGATGAACGAGCAGGCCGCGACGCTGAAGACGCTCGGCGTGGGCTTCGACCCCGCGACGCTCGCGGATCCCACGTCGTTCCCGCTCGGTGCGGTGGTGAGCCTCGGCGGCTGCTCGGCCTCGTTCGTGTCGCCCGAGGGGCTCGTCGTCACCAACCATCACTGCGTGATCGGAGCGCTGCAGCAGAACTCCACGCCGGATCACAACCTGCTCGCGCTCGGTCATCTCGCAGCCACGCGCGCGGACGAGAAGCCGGCGGGCGCGAGCCAGCGCATCTACGTGACGCAGGCGATCACCGACGTCACCGGCGAGATCACGCAGGGGCTCGAGGGCATCGCGGATCCGCAGGCGCGCTACCTCGAGATCCAGAAGCGCACGCTCGCGATCCAACAGCGCTGCGAGCAAGCGAGCGCGGGCCACTCGTGCACGGTGCGGCCGTTCTTCGAGGGGGCCGAGTACCACCTCACCGACGCGCTCGAGATCCGCGACGTGCGGCTCGTGTACGCGCCCGATGCCGGCATCGGCGTGTTCGGTGGCGAGGTCGACAACTGGCGATGGCCGCGGCACACCGGCGACTTCTCGTTCTTCCGCGCGTACGTCGGCAAGGACGGCAAGCCCGCCGATCCGTCGCCCGACAACGTGCCCTACAAGCCGCCCCACCACCTCTCGATCGCGAAGGATCCGCTGAAGCCCGGCGACTTCGTGATGGTCGCGGGCTATCCCGGTCGCACGAATCGTCTCTCCACCGCGGACGAGGTCGCCGATGCGATCTCGTGGCGATACCCGCGGGACATCGAGCGCTATGGCGAGACGCTCGCGACGCTCGAGCAGCTGGGCAAGCAACGCCCCGAGCTCGCGATCAAGACCGCCAGCCGCATGCGCCGGCTCGCGAACTACCACACCAACTTCCAGGGCATGCTCGAGGGGCTGCAAAAGGGCGGGCTGGCCGAGCAGAAGAGCAAGCAGCAGCAGGAGCTGCGCGCGTGGATCGACGGCGATGCGGCGCGCAAGGCCAAGTACGGCCCGGTGTTCGACGAGCTCGCGAAGATCGACGCGGAGAACCGCAAGACCCGCGATCGCGACGCGGTGCTGAAGGAGATCGCGGAAAACGGCCAGCTGTTCGCGCTCGCGCTCGCGGTCGCGACGACGGCCGGCGATCCGACGCGGCTCGGCGAGCTCGAGGCGGCGGCGCAGCATGCTGCGCGCGGCTACGATCCCGAGCTCGATCGCGCGCTGCTCTCGCTCGCGCTGCGTCGTGCCCAGCGGCTGCCCGCCGACGTGCGGCCCGACGACGTCATCGCGGCGTTCGTCGGCGATGCGGCGAAGCAGGGCGATGCCGCGATCGACGACGCGGTCGCGAAGCTCTACACGAAGACGAAGCTCGGCGATGCGAAGGCGCGCGACAAGCTGCTCGGCACCAAGTCGCCCGAGGCGCTCGCGAAGCACAAGGATCCGTTCGTGAAGGCCGCGGTCGCGCTGCGCGACTCGTACGTGCAGCTGAAGACGCGCGAAGAGGTGCGGCTCGGCCAGATGGCGCTCTTGCGCCCGAAGTTCGTCACCGCGCTGCGCGAGCACTCGAAGACTCCGATCGCGCCGGATGCCAACGGCACGCTGCGGATCACCTACGGCACGGTGAAGGGCTACAAGCCCAGCCCCGACGCGCCCGCGTACGAGCCGTTCACCACGCTCGCGCAGATGATCGCGAAGCACACCGGCACCGAGCCGTTCAACGCACCGGCGCGATTGCTCGCGGCGGCGAAGGCCGACAAGGGGCCGTACCTCGTGCCCGAGCTCGGCGACGTGCCGCTCGACTTCCTCGCGGATCTCGACATCACCGGCGGCAACTCGGGCTCGGCGACGCTCAACGCGAAGGGCGAGCTGGTCGGGCTCGCGTTCGACGGCAACTACGAGTCGATCGCGTCGAACTGGTTGTTCATCCCCGGCATCACGCGCTCGATCCACGTCGACGTCCGCTTCATCCTGTGGGTGCTCGATGCGGTCGACGAGGGCGATCATCTCTTGAAGGAGATGGGCATCGAGCCGAAGCTCGCCGCCGTCGGTGCAGGCGATGCGCCGCCTGCCGCCGCGCCTGCGACCGCGCCGGCACCTGCGACCAAGCCCACCGTGTCCGCACCGGCGACGACGGTGCCGGCCGGGGCCGCGGCCAACACCGCGCCTGCGCCCGCGGCGAAGGCCCACGCGGGCTGACCGCGTTCGATCCGCGGCCGCGCCGCGGTAGGTCGTGGTCCGTGATGGGCCGGCGCCCTTGCGGGGGGCCGGCCCGGACCGTACGGGCACTCTCGTATGGAGATCGGACCGCAGCGCATTCCCCAGGTCGTCGCCGAGATCGGCTGCAATCACATGGGCGACATGGAGCTCGCACGCGAGCTCGTGCGCACCGCCGCCCAGTTCTGCAACGTCGACGCGGTGAAGTTCCAGAAGCGCAACCCGAAGGAGCTGCTCACACCCGAGCAGTACGACGCGCCGCATCCCGAGCCGCGCAACAGCTTCGGACGCACGTACGGCGAGCACCGCGAGTTCCTCGAGCTGTCGCTCGACAAGCACGCGGAGCTCAAGGAGCTGTGCGACAGCCTCGGCGTGGTCTACTCGTGCAGCGCGTGGGACCTGACGTCGGCGAAGGAGCTCGCCGAGCTCATGCCCGATTGGATCAAGATCCCGAGCGCGTGCAACACCGACGCGCCGATGATGGCGTGGCTGTGCGAGCACTTCATGGGTGACTTGCACGTCAGCGTCGGCATGACGACGCGTGCGGAGGAGCGACTCTTGCTCGAGCAGCTCGACGCGCACGGACGCTTGCCCGACACGGTGATCTACGCGTGCACCTCCGGATATCCGGTGGCGGTCGACGATCTGTGCCTGCGCGAGATCACGCGGCTCGTCGACGACTACGGCGACAAGGTGCAGGCGATCGGTTTCTCGGGTCATCACCTCGGCATCGCGCCCGACATCGCCGCGATCACGCTCGGTGCCGAGTGGCTCGAGCGCCACTTCACGCTCGATCGCACGAGCAAGGGCACCGATCACGCGGCCTCGCTCGAGCCCGACGGGATGCGTCGCCTCTGCCGCGACGTCCGCAACGTCGCCAAGGCACTGACCTACCGCACAGAGGAAATCCTCGAAGTCGAGCGAGCCTCACGCGCAAAGCTGAAGACGATCGCGAAGCCGCGGATCGTCCGGGCGGCTTAGTCGTACGTCGACGTGGACGTAGTCGTAGTCGTGAACGTGAACGTGAACGTGGTCGTGCCG
>DASZPU010001019.1:0-9027 GCA_035550195.1 Nannocystaceae bacterium | reverse complement strand
CACGCGTCCACCGAGCGAGCGCGCGCAGATGCTCGGGCTCGTCGACGAGCGACGCGAGTGGTGGCGCGGCTATTTCGCAGCGTGGCTCGAACGCAACCATCGCGAGCTCTTCCCGCGTGGTCCCGAGCGCTACGAAGACCTGCTCGCGCTCTTGCACGTGCCCGACGGCGTCGATGCCCGCGCGCCCGCCGATCGATTGGCCGCGCAGTGGTTCAACATCGCGTGCTACCCCTCGGATCTCTACGTGCTCTCGCGCCCCGGCGAGATGCGGCTGCGCATGGCCCCGCACGAGTCGGGCGTGCGCTTCATGATGCTCGCCGGCGACTGGACGAAGACCGATCTCAACTGCGGCTGCGTCGAGGCGTCGACGCAGTCGGGCATGCTGGCTGCGCGCGCGCTCTCCGGCGAGCCGGTGTGGCTGTGGCGGGTCGGGTTCTAGTCTTGGTCGCGCCGTCCGGCGCTCTTCCTGGTGCGCGCAGTCGTGCTCGCTCTCCGCCGTGGCAAAGCCACGTCGGGCTCGAGAGGCGCTACGCGCTCTCGTGCGAGTGCGAACAGTCGCTGACACGCGCTCGCGCGGGGTGGAGAAATTGCTACGCTCGGGGCGCGAGATGATCCGCTTCACCTCGACGCTCGGTCCCGAGCAGAAGCCCGAGCTCGAGCGGCTGTTGTTCTTCAACGGCAACCAGTCCCGGGTCGTCGACGGTGTGCACTTCGTCGCGCAGACCTACGGGATTCCCCGCATCACCGACGTCGAGGGGCGACTGCGCATCGTGCTCGGCGGCAAGCTCGAGCTGCAGTCGCTCTACGTGTTCGACGCGGACGAGCTCATCGGCGTGCTCGCGTACACGCGCGAAGACGACAGCTTCGTGGTGCTCTACGTCGCGGTCGACGAGGCGTACGAGAGCCGCGGTAGCAACGCCGGGCGCATGCTGCTGGTGAAGATGTTGCGCGAGCTCGAGACCATCGCGCGGCGCGTGCGTGGCATCGCGCAGCTCCGGGTGTTCCTCGGCCGCCGCGAGCCCACGCGCATGGCCGTGCGCCGCCTCCCCGCGCCCGGCAAAAGCGGGTAGAGTCGGCGCGCGCCACCGTGAAGCTGAATCCTCGCAGCCTGATCACCTACGCTCGCACGCGGCTCTGGGAGCAGGTGCAGTGGCCAGACCCCGACGTGATCTATCGCCGCGACGGCATGTTCGGCCTCGCGCAGCTGCTGCATTCCACGTGCGACGGCGTGCTCACGAAGGAAGTGCTGATTCGTTGGGGCGCGGACATCCATCCCGATTGTTGGCCGATCGGTCCCAACATCACGGTGCACGAATACCGCGACAGCTTCGCGAACCTGAGCGTCGGTGCGCACGTGCACATCGGGCGCGAGGTCTTCCTCGATCTCACCGACAAGCTCATCATCGAGGAGAGCGTCGGCGTGGCGATGCGTGCGGTGCTGCTCACGCACATCAACATGGGCCACGACTATCCCAACAAGCCGCTCGCACGCCTCTTTCCCCGTCGTAGCAAGCCGACCATCTTGCGCAAGGGCTGCTCGATCGGCGCGGGAGCGATCGTCGCGTGCGGTGTCGAAGTGGGCGAGAACGCCGTCGTGAACGCCGGAGTGTTCGTCGATCGCGACGTGCCGCCGAGAACCGTGATCAACAGCTCGCGGCAGAAGCCCGACTTCCGCATCCCCGACCGCTTCTTCGACAAGGCCGCGAGCCCACCGAAGAAGTAGTCGCTCGCTTCCGCTCGTCGTCGCTCGCTTGTGCCGGGTCGGGGCACGGTGTATCACGTGGCTGCATGACGAAAGCGGAGTTCATCAAGGAGATGGCGGGCGTGCTCATGGTCGAGCCGGACGTGCTGAAGCCGGAGACCGAGCTCTCGCAGTTCGAGGCGTGGGACTCCACCGCCGTGGTCAACCTCTTGGTGCTGCTCGACGAGCAGGGCGTGAAGGTGGACGAAGAGAAGATTCCCGACTGCAAGACCGTGCAGGACGTGTTGAATCTCGCCGGCGACAAGCTCACCTGAGGTGCCCATGAAGATCGCGGGCATGGCGGCCTCGGTGCCGAAGAACAAGGTGCGCACCGACAGCGCGTACGACAAGTTCACGCAGTTCGAGGTCGATCGCATCATCGGCAACACCGGTGTGAAAGAGAAGCGCGAGGCCGAGCCCGGCACCACGTCGGTGGACCTGTGCATCGCCGCCGCGAAGCCGCTCATCGAGAAGCTCGACTGGGATCCGAAGACGATCGACGCAGTCATCCTCGTCACGGTGCTGTCGGATCACATCATGCCGGCGAGCTCGCACCGCGCTCATGCAGCGCTCGGGCTCGACCCGCGCTGCCTCGTGTTCGACGTGAACCTCGGCTGCTCGGGTTGGACGCACGGCATGATCATGCTCGACAGCATGATCAGCTCGGGGCTGATCAAGCGCGGGCTGCTGCTCTGCGGCGAGATGACGTCGGCCACGTTCCGGCAGCGCATCACCGAGGTGCAGCACCGCGCCGATCTGCCCACCGCGATCCTGTTCGGCGATGCCGGCAGCGCGACCGCGGTCACGCACGACGACGAGCAGCAGGTGAAGGCCGTGCAGTTCGGGGCCGACGGCACCGGCTTCGGCGAGATCATCGTGCCCGGTGGTGGTGCGCGACAGTTCTGGTCGCCCGAGCTGTTCGAGCGCAAGCCCGATGCAGAGGGTGAAGAGCGCCGCGCGCTCGACCTCGTGCTGCGTGGGCCGCAGGTGCTCACCTTCACGATGAAGCGCGTGCCGCCGCTGTTGAACGACCTGCTGGAGAAGTCCGGCTGGTCGCGCGACGACGTCGACAGCTACGTGCTGCACCAGGCCAACAAGTTCATGATCGACTTCCTCGTGAAGCGCATGAAGGTGCCGTCCGAGAAGGTGCCGCTGTCGATGGACGAGTTCGGGAACACTTCGAGCGCGTCGATTCCGCTGACGATGGTCACGCGCTGCGCCGAGCAGCTCGGCCGGCCCACCAAGTGGTGCGCGATGGGCTTCGGCGTCGGGCTGTCGTGGTCGGGCTTGATGCTGCAGACCGACGCGGTCGCGACGCTGCCGCTCGTCGAGGTCTAGCCTTCGCCTGGCACCGCCGACGGGGCGAGGCCATAATCGCGGCCGTGGTCGTGAGCTCCGACGGATCGCTCGAGCAGCTGTTGGCTGCGGCGGCGAAGCTCGCTCCGGAGGCGCCGGCGGCGATCGAGCGCGCGGTCGGAGTGGTGCGCGAGCACGCGAAGGATCCCGAGCCGACGCTCACCACCGCGGCTGCGGTCGCGCGCGTGCTCGTCGATCTGCGGCTCGACGACGTCGCGCTGCAGGCCGCGATCGTGTGCGAGGCCGGCGTCGCGTCCGATGTGATCGGCGACCGGCTCGGCAAAGAGGTCGCGAAGCTGGTCGACGGCGTCGCGCGGCTCGAGCACGTGCGCTGGGATCATCTCGAGCAAGAAGCCACCGAGAACCTGCGCAAGATGTTCCTCGCGCTCGCCTCCGACATGCGTGTGGTGCTCATCGCGTTGGCCGAGCGCGTGCACGTGATGCGCGGGCTCGACGAGCGCGCGGAGCCCGAGCGACGCAAGCTCGCGCACGAGACGATGGAGGTGTACGCGCCGCTCGCGAATCGCCTCGGCATCTGGCAGATGAAGTGGGAGCTCGAAGACCTCGCGTTCCGGGCGTTGTCGCCCGAGGTCTACCGCGAGATCAAAGGCCTGCTCGCGGGCAAGCGCACCGCTCGCACGGCCGCGATCGACGAGGTGACCGCGATGCTGGAGGTGAAGCTCGCGGAGTCGAGCATCGCCGGCAAGGTGAGCGGCCGACCGAAGCACATCTACAGCATCTACAAGAAGATGCAGCGCAAGAAGCTCGACTACGAGCAGATCTACGACGTCAGCGCGGTGCGTGTGATCGTCGAGCGCCTCGAAGATTGCTACGCGGTGCTCGGCATGGTCCACGGACAGTGGACGCCGATCGCCGGCGAGTTCGACGATTACATCGCGCGGCCGAAGGGCAACGACTATCGCTCGCTGCACACCGCGGTGGTGGGCCCCGACGGCAAGCCGCTCGAGGTGCAGATCCGAACGGTCGAGATGCACGAGCTGTCGGAGTACGGCGTCGCGGCGCACTGGCGCTACAAGGAAGGCGGCAAGAAGGGCGATCGTCGCTTCGACGCGAAGATCAACTGGCTGCGCCAGCTCGCGGCGTGGCAGCGCGAGGTCACCGACGTCGAGGACGCGGGCCACGATGCCGGCGAGCTCGCGCAGGCGCTGCGCACCGAGCTGTTCTCGGATCAGGTCTACGTGTTCACGCCGACCGGTGACGTGATCGACCTGCCGCTCGGCGCGACGCCGCTCGACTTCGCGTACCGCATCCACACCGAGGTCGGGCATCGCTGCCGCGGCGCGAAGGTGAACGGGCAGATCGTCACGCTCGATCACCAGCTCGCCACCGGTGATCGCGTCGAGATCATCACGCAGAAGAACGGCAAGCCCAGCCGCGACTGGATCAACCCGCACCTCGGCTACGTGCGCACCGCGAGCGCGCGGCAGAAGATCAAGCAGTTCTTCCGGCTGCAGGAGCGCGAGGCGGCGATCCTGGCGGGGCGCGAAGCGGTGGAGCGCGAGCTCGATCGCCTGGGCATGTCGAGCAAGGGCGTCGAAGCGGTGGCGGCGACGTATCCGCGCTATCCGACGCTCGACGATTTCCTCGCGGCGGTGGGCTTCGGCGACGTGGTCGCGGCGAGCATCGTCGCGCGGCTGCTCGAGATGGATCGCGCGAGCGCTCCGGCGGAGCCGATCGCGACGTCGTCGCCGACGACGAGCACGGAGTCGCTGGGCAAGCCGACCGCGTCGCGCGTGAGCATCGGTGGCGTCGACGATGTGATGAGCCATCCGGCGCGCTGCTGCAATCCTGTGCCCGGCGATCATGTAGTCGGCTACATCACGCGCGGTCGCGGGCTCGCGATCCATCGCGTGGATTGCCCGAACGCGCGCACGGATCTCGAGCCCGAGCGCTGGATGCCGCTCGAGTGGGGCGCGAAGTACGGCGAGACCTATCCGGTGGCGCTGCAGATCGTCGCGGACGATCGCGCGGGCCTCTTGCGCGACATCGCCGACGTGGTCGCGACCGAGGGCGTGAACATGTCGAACACGAACGCGGTGAAGAACGCCCGCGACCAGAGCTCGATCATCACGGTGACGCTGGAGATCCGCGCGAGCCCGCAGATCGTCCGCATCATCAACAAGGTCGAACGCATGCCCGGCACCCGCACGGTCCGCCGCGTGAGCGGCTGACCCGGCACGCCCTCCGTGACCAGAAAGCGACCAAACGGAGGGGTCTCGGGCCGAGGCCCCCGCTTGCTCGACCAATTCCGCTCACGGCGACGAACGGGCGCCCTGCTAGCATGGGCTCGTGATCGCGTGCGTGCTGACATCGCTGCTCGCGATCGGCGAGGCGCCGATCGACGAAGCGCCGCGCATCGAGCTGCAGTGGTCGGCCCCGGCGCAGTGCCCCGAGCAGGCCGAAGTCGCGGCGCGGGCCGAACGGCTCTTGCTCTCCTCGGACGAGGCAGTGCGCGCGCACGCCGAGATCGCGACGGCGCCGGATGGATCGCTGGTGCTCGACGTGACGGTGATCGCCAGCGACGCTGAGGCGAGCTATCACCACGTCGGCGATGACTGCGAAGCACTCGCGGACGTCGCGGCGCTCTTCGTTGCGGTCGCGGCGGATCCGTCCGCAGCGACCGAAGCGATCGTCGTCGAGCGGTCGCCACCGGCTGTGCCCGTCGCTCCGTACACGCCCGCAGTCGCTCCGGCGCCGCGCGAGACCTCGCCGCCCCGCGACGCCGTGCCGCCAGCGGGCACGGTCGAATCGCCGGAACGCATCGTGGTGGTCGACGATGGCATGGCGGTCTTCGTCCGCTACGCGGACGGCCGGCTCTCGCTTCGCCTCTACGACTCGAGTGGCCAGCTCGTCACGGTCGAATCGGAGCACGACTTCTTCGCGGAGATCTGGGGCCCGAAGCAGGTCTTCGACCTCGCCGAGGACGGCGACGGCCATGTCAGCTTCCTCGTGAGCACATCCGCGACCTCGGGCGACGACGGATGCGACGTGCGCTTCGCCTCCCACCACTGAGCGTGTCGCGAAACTGACAGATTCGTCGAGTCAGCGTGGCTGACTCGCCCTCTCGGTGCGAATCCCTGCCACGGATCAGGCGCGCTTGCGGGGCGGCTTGCCGCGGGCAGCACCGATCAGCGCCGCTGCGTGATCCTTCGCGCTCTGCGTCACCTTCGCGCCGCCGAGCATTCGCGCGAGCTCGTCCACTCGCTCCGCTTCGTCGAGGCGGACGACCCGCGTGATCGTGCGGCCCTTCTTCTGTTGCTTCTCCACGCGGAAGTGTGCCTGTGCGAACGCGGCGATCTGCGGCAGGTGCGTCACGCACAGCACCTGATGGTGTGTCGCCGCGCGCTGCAGCCGGCGACCGATCGCCTCCGCGACCGCACCGCCCACGCCCGCGTCGACCTCGTCGAACACGTACGTTGCGATGCGATCGTCCGCCGCCAACGCGCCCTTCCACGCCAGCAGCACGCGCGACAGCTCGCCGCCCGACGCCACCTTGCGCAAGGGCGCCAGCGGCTCGCCCGGATTCGCGGAGAACAAGAACTCCACGCGATCGCTGCCTTCAGGCCCGGGCTCGTCCAGCGGCTCCAACCGCACCTCGAGTCGCGCCTTCGGGATCTGCAGCGCCGCGAGCTCCTGCTCCACCGCGCGCGCCAACGACGACGCCGCGCTCGCGCGCTTCGCATGCAACCCGTCCGCGCTCTTGCGACACGCCGCTTCCAGCTCCGCGGTGCGCTCGGTCAACGCACGCACGTGCTCGTCCGCGTGCTCGAGCTCGTCGAGCTCCACACGCATGCCCTCCAACCGCGCGCCGAGCTCGGCCGGCTCCACGCCGTGCTTGCGTCGCAATCGCTCGAGCTCGTGCAGCCGATCCTCCGCCTGCTCGAGCTCGCCGGGCTCGACCTCGAGCTCCTCCGCGAACTTCGAGGCTGCGCGCGCCGCCTCTTCGCACGCCACCTGCGCGAGCGCGAGCTGCTCTTCGATCTGCTCGAGCGCGCTCGAATCCTCGCGACCATGACGCGCACGCTCGAGCAACGCCGACAACCGCCCCGCAATCGCATCGTCGGCCTCGTACAAGGCCGTGTGCGCTTCGCGAGCGAACTCCGCCCACCGCTGCGCATCGCGCAACAGCAGCACGCGCTTGCGCAACGCGTCGTAGTCGACCGTGTCGGGCGCCGCCGACTCGAGCTCCTCGATCTGGAAGCGCAGGTAGTCGATCCGTCGCTCGCGCTCGGCCGCACGCTCGCGCAGCTCCTCGAGCGCACGCAACGACTCGCGCCACTTCGCGTACCGCCCGCGATGCTCGCCGACCGCAGCACCGAGCTTCGCCCACGCATCGAGCACCTCGAGGTGCCGCCCGACGTGCGTGAGGAAGTGGTGCTCGTGCTGACTGCAGATGTCGATCAGCTCCTCGCCGAATTCTCCGAGCACCGCCGCAGTCGTGAGCGCCGACTGGATCGTCGCGCGGCTGCGCCCGCCTTGGCCCACCGTGCGGTGCACCAGCAATCCTTCTTCGTCCTCGAGCGCCGGCAACCCGTGCGTGGACAAGAGCTCGAGCACGCGACCACGCGCACCTTCGTCGGGCTCGAACTGCGCATCGACGACCGCGGCATCGCTGCCGTCGCGCACGATCTCGCTCTTCGCCCGCGCACCGCGGACCAACGACAACGCGCCGACGATGATCGACTTGCCCGCCCCGGTCTCGCCGGTGAGCACGTTCAGACCGGCGTCGAGCTCGAGCTCGACGTCTTCCAGCAGGGCGAGCCCGCGGATCCTCAAGTACGAGAGCACGGCGTCCTTTTAGCAGCTCGCGCGCTCAGCCGCCCCAGCCGAGCTTGTGCGCGAGCACTTCGAACACCGTCGTGCGCGGCGGCACGAGCTGCAGCGGCTGATCCGCGATGCGGATCGTCACCACGTCGCCGACCTGCAGCGCGTAGCTCCACTGTCCGTCGACCGACAACGTCGCGGCACCCGCGTCCTCCGGCCCCACGAACTCGATCGTCACCGCACGATCCGCGCGCGTCACCACCGGACGATGCGTGAGCGTGTGCGGGCAGATCGGCGTGAGCGTCCAGGTGTCGCTGCCGGCCTCGACGATCGGCCCGCCGGCCGCGAGGTTGTACGCGGTCGAGCCCATCGGCGTCGACACGATCAAACCATCTGCGCGCACGTTGGCCGCGAATGCACCGCCGATCGTCGTACGCAGCATCAACATGCGCGGGACCTCGCCGTGCTTCACGTAGGTGTCGTTGCAACCGCTGCCGGTCGCGCGCAGCTCGCCTTGGCGCCGCACCTCGACCTGCATGCGCAACCGCGGCTCCCAGCGCAGCTCGCCCGCGATCGCGGCGCGCAGCGCTTCGTCGAGCTCCGCACCGCCGAACGCGGTGAGAAAGCCCAGGTGCCCGAGGTTCACGCCCATCACCGGGATCGCGTGATCCGCTGCCCACCGCGACGCGCGCAACAGCGTGCCGTCGCCACCGAGCGCGACCACGAGATCGATCCCGGCCTCGTCGATCTCCTCGGGGCCGATCGTCGCGTGCGGCTCGAGCGGCGGAGCGCCCGGTGTCAGCGCCCACTCGCGCGGCAGCGACACCTTCACGCCCGCAGCGGTGAGCGCTCGCGTCGCGGCATGCGTCGCGCGTCGAGCATCCTCACCATCGCGCGGGTACAGCACGATCGCGCGCACGGGCCCGACCGCGCCGCCGTTCACGGATCCTCGGGGGCGTAGATGTAGCCCTGGTGTTGGTAGAGGCAGATGCGTCCACCACCATCCGCACGCGCGCGCTCGAGCGCGGCATCGCAGAGCTCGAGCAGCTCGCGCAGCGCGTGCACGTCCTTGTGGGGGAAGAACGAGACGCCGATGCTCACGCTGCCCGCCGCGATGCCGGTGCGTCCGCTCTTCGCATCGCGGG
>DASZPU010001018.1:0-4269 GCA_035550195.1 Nannocystaceae bacterium | reverse complement strand
TCACGACGCGAGCGCCGACGGTGTGTTCACCGCGAGCGTGCGCTACCGCGATGGTGCGCCGGGTGACGGCCCCGATCCGGTGGCCTACACCGCCGTGCTGCGCCACGACTTCGACGAGCGTCCGCTCGAGTCGGGTGAGATCGTCGTCGACGACGCGACCGGCGACATCACCATCGCGCTCGACGATCTCGACCGAGGCAAGCACACGCTGGTGCTCACGGCGGCAGATCGCAGTGGTCGCAGCTCGCTACCGCTGCGCATGCCGTTTTGGATCGAGCCGGAGCCGTTCGACTGGAACGGCGCGCTCATCTACATGGTGATGACCGATCGCTTCGTGAACGGCGTGCCCGGCAACGACCCCGGGCCCACGCCGGGCGCCGACAATCGCGGCGACTTCTGGGGCGGCGATCTGCAGGGCCTGCGCTCGCGCATCGACGACGGCACGCTCGACGACCTGGGCGTGCGCGCGATCTGGATCTCGCCGTTCAACACCAACCCCGAGGACGCGTACGTCGCGAGCGACAACATGCACCTCGTCACCGGCTACCACGGCTACTGGCCGATTCGCGGGCGCGAGGTCGACGCGCGCATCGGCGGTGAAGCAGCACTGCGCGAGCTCGTCGCCACCGCGCACGCACACGGCATCCGCGTGCTGCAGGACTTCGTGATCAACCACGTGCACGAAGATCACGACTACGTCGCGCAGCACCCCGAGTGGTTCCGCACCGGCTGCGTGTGCGGCACCGATGGCTGCGACTGGACCGCGAACGCGCTCGAGTGCAACTTCACCGCGTACCTGCCCGACATCGATCATCGCGTGCCCGAGGCCAACGCGCAGTTCGTCGACGACGCGGTGTGGTGGCTCGACGAGCTCGACCTCGACGGTCTGCGCGTCGACGCGGTGAAGCACGTGGAAGAAGCCGCCACCCGCAATCTCTCCGCCGCAGTGCGCGAGACCTTCGAGCACGCCGGCACCCACTACTTCCTCATGGGCGAGACGGCGATGGGTTGGAGCGACTGCGCCGACCCCTGCAACGACGAGAACTACGGCACCATCTCGCGCTACGTCGGACCGCACGGCCTCGACGGTCAGTTCGACTTCGTGCTCTACCACGGTGTCAGCTATCGCGTGTTCGCGTACGGCGACAACGGCATGTTGCACGCCGACTACTGGCTGCAACACGGGCTCTCGAAGTGGCCCGAGGGCGCGATCATGACGCCGTACATCGGCAGCCACGACACGCCGCGCTTCGTCACGCTCGCCGACTACCGCGGGCAAGACGGCGCGCATGCACGCGGCATCGCGTTCAACCAGTGGAACGACACCGCGTGGTTGCCCGGCGACGAAGAGCCGTTCCGACGCGCACGCATCGGCTTCGCGTGGTTGCTCGGCTTGCCCGGCGCACCGCTCATGTACTACGGCGACGAGTACGGGCAGTGGGGCGGAGCCGATCCCAACAATCGGCAGATGTGGCGAGACGGCGACGAGCTCGGTGACGTCGAGCAGGACACGCTCGACTTCGTGCGCGCGCTCGGCCGCGCCCGACGCGACACGCCTGCGCTGCGCACCGGCGACTATCTCTCGCTCGGTGCCACCGACGACACGTTGGTGTTCGCGCGCACGCTGGAGGTGGGCGATCCGGCGATCGTCGGCATCACGCGCGCGCCCGGTGACATGGAGCAGAGCGTCAACGTCGTGCAGCTGGGGCTCGATCCCGGCACGGTGTTGCACGATCTGCTCGGTGGTCCGAACGCGGTCGTCGGCGGCGGCGGTACGCTCGACGTCGTGGTGCCCGGCTCCGGCGCAGTGATCCTCGTGCCGTAGGTGCTATGTTCATCGGCGATGGCGATGCGCATCGTCCCCATCGCGCTCGGCTTCGCCGCGGTCGCGTGTCGACCGCAGCCGAGCACTACGATCGCGCCCGCGCGCCCACCGACGCCGATCCCCGCCGAGCCGATCGCGTCGCCACCGCTCGCCGCGGGCACGCAGCTCGTCGTGCGACCCGGTGCGACGGTGTGGCTCGACGGCAGTGATGCGCGTCCGTTGCAGCTGCCCGCTGCGCTCACCGGCGGCGGGCTCAGGGTGCGCGTGCTCGGCAACGTCGGCGAGCGCGTCGAGGTCGAGATCGACACCGACGCACCGTGCACGTCGTCACCGCTGCGAGATCTGCGACTGCGACTGTTCGCGCTGCGCTCCGATCTCGGTGATCCACCCGCGCAGTGCGGCGAGGTCCCCAACGATCGCCAGCCGCCCGCGAGCGTGCAGCACACGACGCGGATCATTCGCGGCGGCGCGCAGGTGTTCTGGCGCGACGGCGAGCCGGCCGGCACCGTCGCCCGCGATTCCACATTCGCCGCGCCGTTCACGGTCGCCGGTGCGCGCACCTGCTTTCCCTTCGCGCTCGCACCGGGCGACGAGATCACGCTGTGCTTCGCGGCGGAAGCGATCGCGGAGCTGCGCACGCCGGGCCTGTACGAGACCCCCAACTCGCTGCGCGGTCGCCACGATCTCGGCGGTGGCCTCGGTGGGCTCGGCGGTCTGGCCGAGAGCGACTTCGGTGGCTTCGGCACGCGCGGCAGCGAGGCCGGCCTCGGTCGTACGTCCGCGCCGACCGCATCCGTGCGCCTCGCGAAGCCCGACGTGGTCGGCCCGCTCGACAAGGACATCGTGCGCCGGATCGTGCGCGCACACCTCAACGAGGTGCGCTTCTGTTACACGCAGGCGCTCGCTCGCGATCCGAAGCGCAGCGGCACGGTGACGATCGGCTTCACGATCGATCACGAAGGCAGTGTGGTCGAGGCGCTGCCGAAGTCGTCCACGATCGCCGACGACGAGCTGGTCACGTGCATGGCGGCCCGCGTGGTGCGCTGGAAGTTCCCCAAGCCCAGCGGCGCGGGCACGGTGAAAGTCAGCTATCCGTTCGTGCTCACGACGAAGTGAGACGCCCGGGCCGGCCGACCGGCGCCGGCACGCGTCGTGTGCACCAGGAGCCACGCCGCGAATGTGCGTTCGATCGCTGGCACGCGGGTGTGCTCGGATGCGATGCTCGATGGGGTGGAGAGCGTGCGCGAGCGATTGCAAGCCGCACGTGTCGACGTCGATGCCGTCGATGCCGATCGCGCGCTCGCGTTGCTCGAGTCGCGTCTGTTCGCGCGCGAGCGCGTCAGTCGGATCGGCCGCTACGAAGTGCTCGCACGCCTCGGTCAAGGCGGCGGCGGTGTCGTCTGGCTCGCGCACGATCCCGAGCTCGATCGTCGCGTCGCGCTGAAGGTGCTGCAGGCCGAACGGCTCGGCGACGGCAGCACTGGTCGTCGTCGCCTCGTCCGCGAAGCGCGGGCGCTCGCACGCTTCGCGCATCCCAACGTCGTCGAGATCTACGGCATCGAGCCGCGTGGAGCCGAGCTGGTGCTCGTGATGGAGTACGTGCCCGGCGAGTCGGTCGCGAGCTGGCTCGACGGCGAGACCCGCAGCGTCGACGAGGTGCTCGCCGTGTTCGTCGCCGCAGGTGAAGGCCTCGCGGCCGTGCACGCGCTCGGCCTCGTGCATCGCGACTTCAAGCCCGCGAACGTGATGCTCACGCCGTCGGGTGTGCCGGGCCACGCGCGCGTGAAGGTGCTCGACTTCGGGCTCGCGGGTCTTGCAGTCGCGCGCGGAGCGATGCCGCGGGGCAGCGTCGATGCGAGCGGCGAGATCACGATGCCCGGTGGCGACGCGACGCTCGGTGACGGCGACACGCTCGTGGGCACGCCGCTGTTCATGGCACCCGAGCAGCACCTCGGTCGTCCAGTCGATGCGCGCACCGATCAGTTCGCGTTCTGCGTGTCCTTGTGGCTCGCGCTCTTCGGCACGCCACCGTTCGTCGGCCGTGATCTCGACGAGCTCGCACGCAGCAAGCAAGGTGCGCTGCCGCGGGCGCCACGACGTTCGGTGATCTCGCGTGCGACCTTCGATGTGATCGCGCGCGGGCTCGCGAGCGATCCCGGACGGCGATGGCCGTCGATGCGCGCGCTGCTCGACGCGCTCGCACGCTCGCGGAAGCCGCGGCGGCTCCTGCCCGCGGTCGCGATCGCGGCGGTCGGCACGGCCATCCTCGCGACTGCGCTGCAACCGTCGCGGACGGCGTGCGCCGACGCGGACGAGCGGCTCGCCGGCGTCTGGGACGATGCGCGCAGAAACGGCCTGCGCGTCGATCGCCACGCCGATGCCACCCTCGCCGCGCTCGAGGCCAAGCTCGACGATCACGCCGCGAGCTGGCGCGAGGCCTGGCG
>DASZPU010001017.1:0-1514 GCA_035550195.1 Nannocystaceae bacterium | reverse complement strand
CGGCGTGCCGCTGTCCGCCCAGAGCGACGCCGACGGCGTGGTCGAGCTCGACGGCCTGTGCCCCGGCACGCTGCGCGTGTCGGTGACCCAGCTCGATCACGCGGCGGTCGTGCGCCGACTCGTGCTCGGCGAAGGCATCGTGCACGATCGCATCGAGCTTCCGGCGTTGCACGAGCACCACGCGCGCGTCATCGTCGTGCACGACGAGGGGCATGGTGAGCCGGCTGCGAGCGATGCGGTGAGCGGTGCTGCGCTGCGACGCGTGCGTGGCCGACCGCTGGCCGACGCGGTCGCGGGCATCGGCGGTGTCGCGGTGCTGCGCTCGCCCGCGGGCGGCATGGGCAAGCCGATCATCCGCGGGCAGGTCGGGCGTCGCAATCTCATCCTCGTCGACGGCATCCGCCACGAGTCGCAGCAGTGGGGGCTCGATCATCCGCCCGAGGTCGATCCGAACGGGGCAGGGCGCATCACCGTGATCAAAGGCGCTGCGACCACGCGCTATGGTCAGCGCGCGTCGGGTGGCGTGGTGCTGCTCGACTCGCTGCCGCTGTTGCGCTCGCCCGGTGTCACCGGCGAGGTCGGCACGTTCGGCAGCACGAACGCCGCGGGTGGTGGTGGCAATGCGCGTGTCGACTATGCGCCCGCGCGCGTGCGTGGCCTCGCGATGCGGGCCGAAGGCAACTTCGCGCTGCACCGCGCCGCGCTCGCGCCCGACTACGCGCTCTCGAACACCGGCAGCCGCACCGGCAACGGTGGCGTGCGCATCGGCTATCTGCGCGATCGCCTCGACATCGATGTCGGCTATCGCGTCTTCCGCACGCGGCTGGGCATCTGCGACTGCTTGAACGTGTCGTCGCCCGAGGAGTTCGGCACGCGCATCGGCGCTCGCCGGCCGCCGGGACTCGCCCTTGCACGCGCTCGCTTCGCGATCGCACGACCCGAGCAACGCGTGACCCATCACCTCGCGCTCGCGCGTGCACGCGTCGCGGTCGCGAAGGCCGGCGAGCTGCATGCACTCTACGCGTTCCAGCTCGACGATCGCCGCGAGTACGAGCGCGTGCGCAGCAGCGTCAGTGGTCCGCAATTGCGACTGTGGCTCGCGACGCACACCGCCGAGGCGCACTTCGAGCACCGCTCGGTGCCGCTCGGCGCGTGGTCGCTCGAAGGCATCGGCGGCGTCGCGCTCGGCCAGCAGCGCAATCGCATCGTGTCGCTCGACACGTTGGTGCCCGACTACGGGCAGTGGAGCTGGGGTGCATACCAGGTCGAGCGCTTCGTGCACGAGCGCGCCGAGCTCGAGCTGGGCGCGCGCTACGACGGCGTGCATCGCCGCGCCGATCTGCGCGAGCGCGACTACCTCGGCCAGCGCGCGACCGGTGGCCTCGACGAGGCCCACTGTCGTGCGCGCGGCGACGGTGGCGTGTGCGTGCACGATTTCCACGCGCCCTCCGCCACGATCGCTGCGCTCGTGCGACCGTTCGCGAAGGTGCCGGAGCTGAGCTGGGCGCTCAAGC
>DASZPU010001016.1:0-25686 GCA_035550195.1 Nannocystaceae bacterium | reverse complement strand
GTAGGCCGAAATCGTGGTTGCCCGCGATGATGATCTTGTGCGCGTGCGGCAGCCCGCGCAAGAACGCGGCGACCTCGCGCAGCTGCGCCATCGTGCCGCGCTTGGTGGAATCACCCGCGTGGATCAGCACGTCGCCCGCGGGCACGGCGATGCGCGCCTGGGTGTTGTGCGTATCCGAAAGCAACACCAGTCGCATCGCTGCACGAACATAGCACGTCATCCTGCATCGGCTCGTGCGTCGAGTGATAGTCTGACGGTATGGTCGCAGCCGACACCGAGCGCGCGACCGAGAGCGTCGACTCGCTGCTGCGCGCGATCGCTGCGGCACCGGAGATCCCGATCGGCACCGTCGCGCCCGGCACCATCGTGCAGGGTCGGTTCCGCACCGAGCAGCCGATCGGCAAGGGCGGCATGGGGGTGGTGTGGCGTGCGCTCGATCTGCAGCTCGGGCGCAGCGTCGCGCTCAAGCTCGAGCATCGCATCGCGAGCGACCTCGCGCGGCTGCGTCGTGAGGCGCGCGCGCTCGCATCGCTCTCGCACCCCAACGTGGTGACGGTGCTCGGCATCGGTCTGCACGAAGGCGCGACCTTCATCGCGATGGAGCTCGTCGAAGGTGGCAACGCGCGGCAGTGGTTGGCCGCACGGCCACGCACGTGGCAGCAGATCGTCGCGCTCTACCGTCAGGCCGGTGCGGGGCTGGCCGCGGCGCACGGCGTCGGCATCGTGCATCGCGACTTCAAGCCCGACAACGTGCTCGTCGGTGTCGAGCCCGATGGATCGGCGCGCGCACGCGTCGCGGATTTCGGCATCGCGCGATCGTACGTCGCAGACGAGCAGCTCCCCACCGCGATCTCCGGTGACGCCACCGCGGATCGCAGCGACGTCAGCGATGCGCGTGCAGGCACCCCGGCATACATGGCACCCGAGCAGCTCGCGGGCGAGCATGTCGACGCGCGCGCGGATCAGTACGCGTTCTGCGTCGCGTTGTTCGAAGCGCTGCACGGCGAGCGTCCCCGCGTCGCGGGCACGGTGCGGCGCGGTGGCGTACCGGCGTGGCTCGACCGTGTGATCGAGCGCGGCTTGCAACGCGAGCCTGCGCGACGCTGGCGATCGATGGACGAGCTGCTCGCGCGATTGCAGCGGCCGAGGCGATCACCGCTCGCGTGGCTCGCCGTGCCGGCGCTCGCGGTCGTCGGGCTCGCGCTGCCCTCGCGCGATGCGACGAGCTGCGCGGATGCGGAACGATCGCCGTGGTCGCCCGAGCGCGCGCATGCGATCGATGCCGCGCTGCGCAGCGTCGATGTGCCCGACATCGAGCGCACCGCGACGCACGTGGGCGAGCGACTCGCGCAGCAGTCAGAGGCGTGGACGCACGCGTGGCGCGAGGCCTGCACGCACGGCGACGCGCAGCTCGATGCGCGCGTCGCTTGTCTGCGTGCGCGCCGAGACGAGCTGGCGGCCGTGCTCGACGTGCTCGCGCAGGCCGATCGCACCACGGTGCGACGCATCGGGGCGATCGAGCAGGAGCTCGGCGATCCCGCGCGTTGTCTCGACGAGCCACGGTCGCGTGCCGATGCACCGGAACGCGTCGCCGCGCAGGCCGAGCTCGCGCGTGCACGGGTCGCGTTCGTGGCCGGGCGCTACGACGAGGCCGCGCGATCGCTCGTGGCGGTGCTCGACGAAGCGCAGCGGCTGGGCGATCGCGGTCTGCTCGCGCAAGCGTTCTTCCAGCGCGCGCAGCTCACCTACGACCGCGACGATCACGAGGCCGCGCTCGCGGACTACGAGGAGGCCTACACGCTCGCGCTCGCGGAACGGCTCGACGATCTCGCGACGCGGGCCGCGGCGAGGGCCGCGGGTGCCCACGATGCGCTCGGTCGCCCGCGCGACGCGCTGACGTGGTGTGGCAACGCGCGCGCGCTCGCGAACATGCCCGATGTCGCTCTGATCACGCGCACGTTGGCGCTGGGCGTGGAGGCGCACGTGCTCGCGTACGCGGGGGACATCGATCGCGCCGAAGCACTCGCCCGCGAAGCCGTGGCGATCTACGGCGAAGGCACGTCGCCGATCCATCGTGCGGAGCTCCGCGGCCAGCTCGCGCAGGTGCTCTATCGCCGCGGCAAGTTCGACGAAGCGATCGCGAACCAACGCGAGACGCTCGCGGCCTACGAGCGCGTGTACGGGCCCGAGCACCCGCGCGTCGCGACCGCGAGCGAAGGGCTCGGCCTCTATGCGCTGCACGGCGACCAGCGCGAGCTCAGTCGCACACAGCTCACGCGATCGGTGGCGATCCGCGAGCGATGGTTCGGGCCGGACGACTCGTCGCTCGTCGACGTGCTCGGCGAGCTCGCGCATCTCGATTCGATCGAAGGCAAGCACGACGATGCGCTCGCGCGGCTCGAGCGTGCGCGTCGCATCGCGATCGCGTTCGGGCGACCCGAGGTGCCCACGCTGGTCGATCTCGACGACGTGATCGGACTCGCGCTGCTCGGTCTGCACCGCTACGACGAAGCGGTCGAGGTGTTCCGCCGCGAGGCCGACGCGCTCGAGCGCGTGCGCGGGCCCAACGAGAGCGACCTCCGCTTCGTGCTGAACAATGCCGCGGTCGCCGGGCAGCACCTGCAGCGCTTCGACGAGGCCGAGGCGTGGCTGCGCCGCGCGATCGCGATCGACGACGCGCTACCCGAGCGCGACTATCACAGCGGTGCGCTGCACAACAGCCTCGCGTTCTTGTTGATCGACCGCGAGCGCTACGACGAGGCGACCACGGAGCTGGAGATCGCACAGCGATTGCTCGCAGCGAACACCGCGCCCGACGATGCCGATCGCGCGTGGCCGCCGTTCGGGCTGGGACGCATCGAGCTGCTGCGCGGTCATCCCGAGCGCGCAGTGCCGCTCTTCGAGGATGCGCTCGCGCGTTGGGACGTCGGCACACGGATCGACAGCCATCGCGAGCTCTTGCGCGAGCTCGCGATGGCGCTGTGGGACGAGGGCCGCGATCGCGGTCGCGCGGTGGAGCTCGCTCGCGCCGGGCTCGCCGATACGCCCGAGGATCCGCAGCTCGCGGAGATCGTCGCCGGGCGCCGACGCGCGAATGCGCGGTGATACGCTGCGGGTCGCGACTTGGACGACGAGCACACGATCGGCGAGGATGATCCCGGCGCGAGCCATCCTGCGCCGCGCCGCATCGGTCGCTATGCGGTGATCGAGCGCATCGGTGAAGGCGCGATGGGTGTCGTGTACGCGGCGTTCGATCCCGAGCTGTCGCGCAAGCTCGCGATCAAGGTGTTGCATCGCACGCAGGAGCCCGAAGCTGCGCGCCAACGACTCGTGCGCGAGGCCCAAGCGCTCGCACGGCTGTCGCATCCCAACGTCGTGCAGATCTACGACGTCGGCACGCACGACAACTCGGTGTGGGTCGCGATGGAGCTCGCCGAAGGCGGCACACTGCGGCAGTGGTTGGCGACGCCGCGATCGTGGCGCGAAGCACTGAGTGCGTTGCAGCAAGCCGGACGCGGGCTGGCGGCGGCACACAAGAGCGGCATCGTGCACCGCGACTTCAAGCCCGACAACGTGCTGGTCGGCACGACGTCGGACGGATCGTTCATCGTGCGCGTCGTCGACTTCGGGCTCGCGCGTGCAGCAATGGATGCATCGGGCGACGACGCGATCCGCAGCGCACCCGTGATTCCCACCGGCGTGCTGCGCGAGGACGAGAGCGCATCGGACTCGCTCGGCGAACGCTTCACACGCACGGGCGCGCGCCTCGGCACGCCCGCGTACATGGCACCGGAGCAGTGGAACGCCGCGCCGATCGACGCGCGCACCGATCAGTTCGCGTTCTGTGTCGTCGCCTGGGAAGCGCTCTACGGCAAGCGCCCCTTCCAGGCCGAGAACATGGCGATGCTCGGCTTCGCGATCACGCAGGGTCGCATCACGTCGCCGCCCGACGACGCGAAGGTGCCGTCGTGGATCCACCGCTTGTTGGTGAAGGGGCTGCAGGCCGATCCCGCCGATCGCCACGCCGACATGGATGTGTTGCTCGACGAGCTCGCGCGCGATCCAGCGGCGCAGCGGCGACGCATCGCGTTCGCGGTGGCGGGCGCAGCCGCGATCGGTGCGAGCGTTTGGATCGGCACGAGCCTGGCCGGCGATCGTGCGAGCGATCCTTGCGCGGCGCAGAGCGAGGCGCTCGCGGGCGTGTGGGACGACGAGCATCGCAAGACGATCGATGCGGCGCTGCGCAGCACGGGGCGCAGCTACGCGGGCGACACCGCGACCAACGTCGATGCGCGGCTGTCGAGCTGGGCCGATCGCTTCGTCGCCGCGCGGCGTGACGCGTGCGCCGCCACGCTCGTGCGCGGCGAGCAATCGTCCGAAGCGATGGATCTGCGCATCGCGTGTCTCGACCGCGGACGGCTCGCACTCACGGCGTTGGTCGGCGTGCTCGAAGCCGCGGATGTCGCCACGCTCGATCGCGCGGTGCGAGCGAGCGAGGAGCTACCCGAGCCCGATGCGTGCAGCGATCTCGAGCGGTTGCGCGACGCGGCATTGCGACCCGAGGACGAGGCTGCGCGCGCAGAGGTCGACGCCGTGCGCGAGCGGCTCGCACACGCGCGCGCGCTCGACACGGCCGCGCGTTACGACGCCGCAGCTGCGGAGGTCGACGAGCTCGCGCCGCGCGTCGATGCGATCGCGTGGCCACCGTTGTCCGCCGAGCTGCACGAGCTGCGCGGTCACGTCGCGATGGGGCGCGGCGACTTCGTGCGCTCGGAGTCCGAGCTGCGCACCGCGTTGCTCGCTGCGATCGCGGGGCGTCACGATCGGCTCGCGTGGTCGTCGGCGACCTGGCTCGCGCAAGCGCTCGCGCAGCTGCCGGGGCGTGCCGAAGAAGCGCGCCGCACGATCGCGCTCGCGCGTGCGCAGTGGTCCCATGCGCAGCTCGGCGATCGCGAAGAAGCGGCGCTCGAGAACGGAGCGTTTCGCGTCGAGGCAGCGGCGGGCGACTACGCGGCCGCGCGCGCGCACATCGAGCGCACCATCGAGCTGCGCCTGCAGATCTCCACCGGTGAAGATGCGGAGCTCGCCGGTGCGTACGCGAACCTCGGGGCGATCTACGGCGTGATGGGCGAGAGCGAGAAAGCGGCGGAGCAGCTGCGTCGCGCCATCGCGATCCGCGAGCGCGTGCAGGCGCCCACGCATCCCGACGTCGGTCGCGATCTGCACAACCTCGGCTCGATGCTCGCGCAGAACCACGAGTACGAAGCCGCGGCGCCGATCCTCGCGCGCGCGCTCGCGATCAAGCGCGAGGTGCTCGGCGATGCGCACCCCGACGTCGCGTACACGCTCATCTCGATGGGCAACATCGCGGTCGCGCAAGCTCGCTTCGCGGATGCGGAGAAGGTGTTGCGCGAGGCGCTGGCGATCCAGGAGCGCGCGCTCGGCAGCGATCATCCCGATCTCGCGTTCACGCTGCTCGGGCTCGGCGATCGTTTCCTGCAGGACAAGCGGCCGCAGGAGGCGTTGCCGCTGTTCGCACGCGCGCTGGCGATCCGCGAGGCGGCGCAAGGCGCCGATCATCCCGAGGTCGCACCGGTGTTGCTCGCGCTCGGCGTCGCGGAGCTCGAAGCCGGCGAGACGAAGGCAGCGATCGCGCACCTCGAGCGCGCACGCCCGGCGCTGGTCGAGCTCGGCGATGCGAACGAGCTCAAACGTGTCGACGACGCGCTCGCGCGCGCCCGCGCAGAGTGATCGCAACGAGCACGAGCCACCAGGCGCCCACGCGCTGCTGTGCGCAGCCGCAGCCCCCGTCGTCGCCGCCATCGTCGCTCGCGGGCGGCAAACCAGTCGTGGTCTCACCGCCGGTCGTGCCTTCGGCTCCGCCGCTGCTGCTCTCGCTCGGCGCGTCGCTCGTCGACGTGTCCGCGATGACGCCGTCGTCGCTGCTCGAGCTCTCGCCGCCGCTCGAGCTGCTGCTGCCGCCTTGCGCGATCGGATCGCCGCACGTCGCCGACGGCCCCGAGCGCTCGCCGTCGTCGCAGGCCATCGCCCACGTGCCCGCGACCTCGTTGGGCGACAGCGGAAACTCGGTGCAACGCTCGTCGGGATTCCACGTGCCGTCGGCGTCGTGACACGGCGTGACGTCGAGCATCGAGGTGTCTTCGATCCACTGCGCGTAGCGATGGATCATCGTGTACACCGCGGTCTGCGGACAACCCGGTGTCGTGCCGGCCGCCCCCGAGGTCACGCCGAACACGCGCCAGCTCCCGTCGGCGAGCTGCACGAATGCGGGCCCACCCGAGTCGCCGTTGCACGACGACGCCGTCTCGTCGCCGACGAAGATCGCGTCGGTGCCGACGGTCTGCACCGCGACGTCGGCCGCGTACTTCGTGCCCATCGTGCCGAGCTGGTCGTGCACGCCGAAGCCGACCAACGTGACCGTCGCACCAGCCGCGAGCGCATCGGCTTCGCAGCCCATCAGGATCGGCACGATCGGTACGTCGTCGACCGGCTCCGCGAGCTGGCAGATCGCGATGTCGTTGTTGCCGTCGCCCGGCATGCTCGGTTGCCAGTTCGGATACGTCACGCAACCCGCGATGGGCACCTGTCGCGCGGGCGCTTCGACGGACTCGCCGAAGCTCGCGGTGGTCGGCGTGCCCGCGAGCACGATGCAGTGCGACGCGAGCACCACCATGCGCGGATCGACGAGCGTCGCGGTGCAGTGATCGACCCACACCGTCGACGGCCAACCACAGCTCGCAACCGGTGCGCCGCCGAGGATCGCCGAAGGATCGCGATCGCTCGTGAGCGGGTCGGCGTGGGCCACGAGCGGTGACAGGCCCACGAAGAGCACGAGCGCGGATCCGAATCTCACGGGTTGCAACGTTACGCCACGAGGTGCCGCGGTTCCTCGCGCACGCGTGCGGTGGGCTCACGCGCGCGTCAGCGACCGGTCAACGAGTGGCTGCGGCGCGGGCGAGCACGCATCCACCGCAGCTCACCTCGCGTGGGCGGGCCGTACTGGATCTCGCGGTGCTCGAGCGGCGCGCGCTCGTCGTCGGTCGGACCATCGACCGACGCCTGCGTCGGTGCGAATGTGCGCTCGGCCGTGTCGGGCTCCGGTTCATAGACGAGCTCCATCGGCGTCGACGCGCACGCGGAGAGCGTTGCCACGACCGCGAGCGCGAGCCGTCGACGCGGCCGCTCGAAGAGCAGCCGACCGTCGTCGTCGCTGTGGAACCGCAGACACGCCCCCGGATTCGCCGCGAGGAATCGCCGCGCATCCGCGGGTGCCATCGTCGAGATGTTGGTGACGTTCAGGCGGCAATGCGGGCAGTGCCGCACCCGCTCGTCACCGGGGAGCTGGTCCCACTCGACATCGCACGCCTTCCGGAGCTTCGGCGCATCCACGGCGCGTTGAACGACGCGCGTCGTGTTTGGTTCCCGCGCCGATCAACCGGGCGCGCCGAAGCGTGCGCGCAGCGAGCCCAGCACGTTCGCGAGCTCGTGGTCGCCGAGCTTCTCGCCCCAGGCCGGCATGTTGCCGCGGCCTTGCAGCAGCGTTTGCACGAGCGAGCGATCGTCGCGCAACGGGACGCGCTCGAACAGCGACGGGGCGATCGCCGAGCCGCCGCCGTCGGCTCCGTGGCAGCCGCTGCAGCGCGTCGCGAAGATCGTCGCGCCCGCATCGGCATCACGATCGAGCGCGACGATCGCCTCGACGCGCGGCCGCACCTTCTCACCGTCCGCGAAGTCGAAGAACGCGATCTCGGACTGCACGACGTGCGCGAGGTCGTCGACGCGGTTGAACGAGTAGGTGTAGTCGGCGGGGAACACTTCGCGCAGCTGCACGCGCCCGTGCTGCGGGAAGTGCTGCTCGTCGTCGATGAGCTGCTCGAGGTCGAGCGCGTCGAGCTTCGCGTCGCCGTCGCGATCGAACGCCACCGTGGCGCCGCCGTGTTGATGGCAGCCGATGCAGTTGGTCGCGGCGTTGCCCTTGCCGTGCTCGAGATACGGATTGCTGCACCACGTGGGCTGCCCGGCTGCGCTGGTCGCGAGCGCGGCGGCGAGCGTGGGCATGTCGGCATAGCGCGCGGCCGGATCGCGATCGCCTTCTTCGTAGAAGGTGGTGGTGCACATCTTGTAGTGGCTGAACGGCGATGGCAGCTCGTCGTGGATCTGCGCGGGCCGATCCGCACCGAAGTCCTCGTCGGGTTGGTCGCTCCACCACAGCGTGGTCCACTGCCAGTGGCGCAGCTCCTTGGTCATGATGTGCAGACCCGCGAGCCGATACACGGAGCCGTTGCGCAGCGCGATCGTGTAGATCTCGTCGGGCCCCGGATTCGCGCGCCGGTTCTCGGTCCACGTGGTCTTGCCCGCGAGCGCGGCCGCATCGGTGTCGAACGCGGGCAGATCGCGGCCGAAGTCGGCGCGCTCCCACTGCGCCTTCACGAGGATCGCATCCTCGGGCATCTCGCCGTCGAAGCAACGCGTGAAGTCGTCGTCGTGATCGGGCTTCGCAGCGACCGCGAGCGTGTCGAGCTCGCCCAAGCAATCGACCATCGTCGCGTAGCTCGACAGCGCGTGCTCGATCGTCGCGGGCCCGTACATGATGCGCGCGATGCCACTGCTCGCACCCGCGACGTTGCGCTGGAAGAGCGCGTCGCACTGCGCCGCGTCGAGGCCCTCGGGACACTTGCCCAGCTTCTCGACCTCGTGGATGTAGCGCTCGAGCGGCCAGCTCTGCGAGCGATCGAGCGCGTCGGCGTTCCACACGAACGCCGCTGCGATCGCGTCGGGCGCGAACGGTGCCCGCACGCGTCGATCGGCCGCGCCGAGATCGCCGTAGAGCTGCTGGAACATGCGCTTGAAGTCGTCTGCGCCATACCAGGTCTGGAAGCGCGGCACCTCGGGGATGTCGTCGGGCAGATCGATCTCCGGATGCGCGGCGGCATCTTCCGCGAGCCCGAGCAGCGGCACCGGCTCGAGCACCTTGAACACGGTGCGCCACGCGGCGTCGCGACGCATGCGCATGTCGCCGCGCAGCTCGAGATCGTGCTGCGCGAGCTCGGGATCGGCGACGTAGGGGCTCGCGATGCCGACCAGCTTGCGCCCGAGCACGTCGGTCTTTCCGCCGACGTTGCCGTCCAGCGGAAACGCATCGGGCGCGGCGTCGTGGGGGACGCCGCAACCGACGAGCGTCGCGACGAGCGCGAGCGCGAGTCTCATCCCGCCACCTGCAGCGCGGCATCCGACGCCGCGATCGTGCGCTCGCCGTTCGGTCCACGCACGAGGAAGTAGATCCATCCGCTCGACACGAAGTGCGGGAACAGAGCGCGCGAACCATCCTTCATGTCGGTGATGCGGAAGCGCTGACCGTCGGCGAGATCGACGAGCCACAGGTTCGCGACGCCGTTCTCGTAGTGATGCGTCACCATGAAGCGCTCGTCGAACGAGATGTTCGGCTTCGCACCCGACATGCACACGCGCGCCAGCTCGTGGGTCGTGTCGATCACGTAGCTGTCGCCGGACGGCAGCGCCGACATCTTGCGCACGACGTAGCCGAGGCTGCCGCCGCCGGGGCCGGCGAGTCGCGACACCACCAGCTGCGACGACGGCGAGAGCACCGAGTCGCCTTCGTAGGGCGAGTCGACCACGACCGCCTTGTGCGGCTCGTACTGCGTGCCGGTGAACACCATCGGGGTCACCTTCATCGTCGAGCTCGCGTTGAACGGCGCCGACGGATCCTTCTCGGTCGTGCCCGGGTCGCTGGTGAACTGGCTGTTGATGACGAAGTAGTCGCCACCATCGAGGCCACGCGCGACGTGTTGGTAGAGGTTGATGCCACCGGCCGTGCGGCACTCTTGCTCGTCGAACTGGATGAACGAGTCGTGCTCGAGCACGCTCTGCGCACACAGGCCGGTGCCACCGGGCGCGCCCTGGAACACGAAGCCGCTGTTGTCGGGGAAGAAGCCGGGGTCGTACATCGCATCGATCGCGATGTTCTTGCCGCTCTGCAGATCGGTGATGGTCGCGCCTTCGGGGCCGCCACCGTTGCCGACGAAGCGACCGTCGGCGGAGCTGCGCGTCCAGAAGCTGGTCGCGAAGTCGAGCTTCGCGAGCTCGCGCACCGTGCCGACCTCGCCGGCCCACGTGTCGCTGCGATCGGCGAAGCTGGTGAAGCAGTCGCCACCGTCGTCGGGACAGCCGAAGTTGCGCACGCCGGCATCGCGGTTCGCCGCGCTCCAGCCTTCGAAGCGCATCTTCTCGATGTGATCGCCGAGCGCGACGGTGTCGAGATGATCGGTGCAAGACTGCGGCGGCGGCTCCTCCTCGAGCACGTCGTCGAGCGCGACGAGATCGGAGCTGAACCACTTCAAGAGCACCGCGTACTCTTCGAGCGACATCTTGGGGTGGTTGCCCTTGGGCATGCCGACGCGGCGCTTGAACTGTGCGTAGGGCTTGGTCCAGTCGTCGCCGTACGCGACCTGGAAGAGCTCGCGGAAGCCGTTGTACTGCACGCCGGTCGCGGTGATGCCGAGACGCTCGGTCGCGAACACCGAGCTCGGATCCTTCGGATCGACCTTCAAGCAGTCGATCGCTGCGCGGGCTTCTTCGGCGCTCATCTCTTTCGGATCGCGCGCGAGGTTGCAGATCTTCTGCGCGTGCTCGGTGAGCTCACCCCACGTGCGCAGCGACGTGCGCGAGACCGCATGGCACTCGGCGCAACGACGCGTCGCGCAATCACCCGATGGGCAGCTCGCGTCGTGCACGTCGGCACCGAGGCTCGCGAGCGCGGCGCGGGCCAGCTGCGCGCCTTCGAGATCGACCACCGGCAGACCGTCTTCGGTGGTGTTCTCGGCGGTGGGCATCGGCGCCCACTTGCAGCTGTCCGGGTTGTCGCCGCACGCCTTGATGAACGCGAGCGCGCGTCCGAAGCTCGACTCGGCCCACGTCGCGTCGGAGAGGCCTTCGTTCTCCGGCGGCATCCAGAACACGTTCTCGAACTTGCGGTGCGACTCGGTCACGGTGTCCGCCCAGAACGAGTCGGTGCCCTCGAGCCGCGTGATCCACGATTCGGTCCAGCGACCGCCACCGATGCGATGACAGCTCGTGCACGCGTTCGCCTCCTCGGAGACGAGCTGCTCGTGCATGCGCCAGCCCTGGCCCTCGAGGTTGACGATGCTGTACGGCGCATCGTTGAAGCCGAGCACGAAGTCCTCGTTCTCACCCATCTTCGGCACGACCGGCGTGCCGTCTTCGCGCTTGGCTTGATCGATCCACGGCGTGTGGATGAACGGATCCGCGTCGTGGCAGTCGGCGCACTGGATGCCCGAGCCGAGCCCACCGTGGATGCCCGACCACAGCGACGGTGACGTCTCCGGTGAGTCGGTCGAGTCGGTGCGATCGGCGGGATGCGGCACGTGCACGCCGTCGGTGCGCGAGTACAACGCGTTCTGGAAGAAGCAGGTCTTTCCCGTGTACGGGTTGTGCCCGATCATCGCGATGTCGTTGTACTGGCCCTCGTCCTCGCGCGCCTTCCGACAGAGCAAGACCCAGTGCGTGCCTTCGTCGTTCGACGCGCTCGTCACTCGCGGTCCGTTGGTGACGCCGTCGACCGCGTTCGGCTCGCAGAGATCGTAGATGTACTGCGGGTCGTCGCACTGCGAGACCACGCTGTCGGGATGCTTCACGTTGCCGTCTTTGTCGGTGACGATCGTCGGCAACGGGACGGCGTCGCGGCAGTCGAAGGTGCCGTAGTCGCCGTTGGCGAGCTTCGGGAAGAACGGGATGTCGCCGAGCTCCGCGACGCAGACGTCGGCGTATGCCTCCGTGCTCGCGATGCGCTCTTCGGGTGCGCCGTCGAACTTGCCGTCTTGGCCGGCACGATCGAGCGCGCGGCTGACGTGCAGCTCGGCCTGCGCGAGCACGGTGTCGCCGTTCATCACGCAGATGTCGATGATGTCTTCACCGGCTTCGGCCCGCGCGAGCATCTCGGGCGTGGGCTCGGCGGTGAGCCACGACTCGTCGTACGCGGGGGCGAAGCCGTGCTCTTCGAAGTGCGGGCCCGCGTAGGTCGGTGCATCGGTGCCGCGCACCTTGGCGTCGTCGATGCGTGCGATCGCGTCGGCATCGCGCGCACAGTCGAGCTCGCCGACGAAGCCCTTGCGCACGCGCATGTGCAAGGTCTCGTCGCCGGTCACTGCGCGCGTGAGCACGGCTTGGATCTGCTGCGCGCGCTCGTCGTAAGAGGCGTCGACGCCGAGGCGTGCGCCGGGCTCGGAGCCGCAGGCCGCGAGCAGGGCCAGGAATGGAAGCACGATCGATCGCGTCGCCATGGTCGGTGACGCGAGAGCACGAAGCGTGCCACGCGTCGGATCGGCCGCTGCGTGCGTTGCAGCGCGGTTTGCGAAGTTTGCGGACTGCAAGTGTCGTGGCGGGAACCTTCGGCCCACGAAAGCGAACGAGCGGTGCGCAAACCATCCCTGCGCGATCGAACGCGGCGCTTCGTTCGGACATCCTCCGGGCGTGCGATCGCTTCGCTTCGTGTGCGTGTTGTCGATGATCGGTTGTGGCTCCGGCGAGCCTTCGCCGGCCGCGGATACTTCGAGCGGCGGTGGATCGAGCAGCGGTGGGTCGAGCAGCGGTGGATCGAGCAGCGGAGCGTCGTGGTCGAGCGACTCGAGCAGCGGCGACGAGACGACTTCGTCGACGACGTCGTCCGAGTCGAGTGACAGTGGCGCCCCGGTCGACAGCGGGCTCGAGTTGTTGGTGTGCAGCTTCAGCAGCGACAAGGTGAGCCGCTTCGATCTCGACGATGGCGCGTGGCTCGGCGATCTCGGACCGACGGACGATCTCGACGGTGCGCTGGGCATCGTCGTCGGTGCCGACGGTGACATCTACGTCGGCAGCGAAGAGTCGAACATGGTGCTGCGTTTCAGCGGCGCGGACGGATCGTTCGTGGCGCGCTTCGTCGCCGACGATCCTGCGACGCGCGGGATGGACGAGACCGGCGGATTGTCGGGCCCGGGCGCGGTGCTGTTCGGCCCCGACGGGTCGCTGTTCGTGTCGAGCTTCGACTCCGATGCGATTCTCCGTTACGACGGCGCGACCGGAGCATTCCTCGACGTGTTCGCGGACATGGGCGTCGACGGCCCCGACGCGGGCATGGTGTTCGACGACGACGGCAACCTGTACGTGCCGAGCTACTACGGCAACGCGATCGTGCGCTACGACAGCACCGGCGCATCGCTGGGCGACTTCGCGACCGACATGCTCGACGCACCCCGCACGGTGTTGTTCGAAGGCGAGCACATGTACGTGGCGAACGAAGGCACGAGCGAGGTGCTGCGCTTCGATCCCACGAACGGCGCGTTCGTGGACGTGTTCGTCGAGGCGGGCGCCGGCGGCCTGAACGGCGCCGCGGGCATGGTCTTCGACCCGAGCGGCGTGCTGCATGTCGCGAGCGTGAACAACAACCGCGTGCTCCGCTTCGACGCCGACGGCCAACCACTCGACACGCTGGTCGACGCAATCGCCGGCGGCGTGAGCGGCCCGACCCATCTGACGATCGCCCCGACCATCGCCGACTGACCGACGAACGCCGGCGGGCGTTCGAGCACACGACCACTCGGCCACGCGTGGCTTTCGGCTCGCCGACAGCGCGGCGCGTCGAGGGCCCCGCCTTCGAAGGATCGCCCAATCGAGCTCGGGCTCCCGCGTCGAAGGATCGCCAGTTCAACCCCATGCGCCGTCTTCGAAGGATCGCCCGATCAACTTCGGGGCCCCCGCTTCCAAGGATCGCCCAACCAACCTCGGGCGCCGCTTCTCCGAGGATCGCCCAATCAACCTCGGACCCCCGCTTTTCAAGGATCGCCCAACCAACCTCGGGCCCCGTTTTTCAAGGATCGCCCAACCAACCTCGGGCCCCCGTTTTTCAAGGATCGCCCAACCAACCTCGGCCACCGCTTTCCAAGGATCGCCCAATCAACCTTGGGCCACCGCTTTCCAAGGATCGCCCAACCAACCTCGGACCACCGCTTTCCAAGGATCGCCCAACCAACCTCGGGACACCGCTTTCCAAGGATCGCCCAACCAACCTCGGACCACCGCTTTCCAAGGATCGCCCAACCAACCTCGGCCACCCGCAGCGCGCAAGAATCCAAGCGCCCGCGAGCAACCGCGAGCACACCGGACACGTGGTAGCTCGAGGGCGCGGACCCGTGGAGGTCGATCGCGATCTCGAAGTGCAACTGAACGATTCGAACAAACTCAGCGCGACGGTTTGCTCGGCGGCGCCGTGCTCGTCGCGCTCGCCCACCCACCGCCAGGTATCTCGTCGGGATCGAGCAGGCCGTGCATGCGCCACCCCTTGCTCAGCAACCACGTGCGCGGCGGCAGCGTGCCGAGGTCGAGCTCGACGCGCGTACCGACGTGACCGTCGCGCCATCCGTCGAATACGGTCGCGGAGCTGCAGGGGTCGATCCAGCGCACCGCGAGCTTGCGACCGCTCTGTGCCTCGTGCTTGCGGAAGTTGTTGAGCACGTAGCAGAGGCCGCGACGTGCCTCGAGCGGGCTCGTCAGCGCGCGCGCGTGGTAGCGATCGTCGAAGACGCGGCCCTCGCGATCGAACGTGCGGTTGAGATGGATCGCGATGCGCGTGCCGAGGCCCCTCATCCCGTGCGAAAGGCTCTCGCGGCCTTCGCATTCGACGAGCAGATGCAAGTGATCGCGCAGCACGGCGAACTGGATGACGCGGAGCTCGAAGCGGCCGCGCGCCTCTTGGAGCACGCGGACGATCGTCCGCATTGGCACGCGACCGCGGAGCCGCGGCAGATCGGCACGCATGCGGATCGTGACGTGCACAGGATGATTGCGATCGACCTTCGGCCGCGTGCGATGCACGACGCGGGGGCGAGCCGCGCGACGCTTGCGTCCCGCACCTTTGCGCGCGCCGCCGTGCGTGCGAACGGGCAGTGCGAGTTGTCGAGGTCGGACGAGCTTCCGCTTGCGCTTCGATGTCGGCTTCTTCATCGGGCGCGCAGCTTGGATCAGACGCGACGACGCGCAAGATGGCCGCGCGGTACAGCTGTGCCGGAGGTACAGGTCTGGCGGCGGATCAGCGGCGGACTCGATTGGGCGATCCTCCGCCGGCGAGCGGCGGACTCGATTGGGCGATCCTTCGCCCAGGCGCGCGCCGTTCACGGTTGCGAGAGCACCACCAGTACCGTGCCCGGGGTCTCGTCGCCCACCGCGACCACGTCGTTGATGCCGTCGGCGTTCATGTCCGCGATGCGGACCGAGTACATCTCGCCGGTGCTCGCGAACTCGACGGCTGCGCCGAAGGTGCCGTCGCCGTTGCCGACCAGGATCGACACGCCGGTGCCGCTCACGTGACTCGCGACGAGATCGAGCACACCGTCGTCGTTGACGTCGCCGACCGCAGAGTCGCTCACGATGCCCGCGAGCGCGTAGAAGTTGGATTCGCCGAAGGTGTAGGCGGCGTTGCCGGGCCACACACTGATCCCGCTGCCGTCGCCGTGCAGCACTGCGAGCTCGGGCAAGCCGTCGCCGTCGAAGTCGGCGGCGTGCGCATCGAACGGTGCACCGCCTACGTTGATCAGGTCGATCACGTCGAACGAGCCGTCGCCGACGCCAGCGAGGATCGCGACACGATCGCTCTCCGGGGCGGTGAGCACGAGGTCGCTCGCGGCATCACCATCGAGGTCGGCGATCGACGCGCTCTGCAGCGACAGCTCGAGCTCGGTGTCGACCGCCGCGCCAAAGCCTTCTTCGCTGCCGAGGTACACGCTCACCTGACCGTCGAGCGCACCGACGACCGCGAGATCGGGGCGCGCGTCGCCGTCGAACGTGTCCACCGCGAGCTGACGTGGCCCGACGTTGGGCAGGTTCCAGCTCGCCGAGTAGAAGAGCGTGTCGTCGGGTTGGTTGTCGAACAGCACCATGACGTCGGGCTGGCCGATGTCGAGCGCGACGTCGAGCAGACCGTCGGCGTTGTAGTCGATGAGCGCGACGTCCTGCATGAAACCGTTCAGCAGATCGATGCTCCACCACGACGCCTCTTCGAGGCCGCCGAGGCCATCGCCGGGAACCAGGTACACGCCCAGATCGGCGTACGTGCCGATGACCAGATCGAGATCGAGATCGCCGTCCATGTCGGCGATGGCGAGCGCCGCGAGCCCACCTTCGAGCAGCGTCTCGGCCTGCGGCGCATGACAGAGATCGTCCGCACCGTCGCACATGGGCCGCGCATCCGTCGTGCTGCCGTCGGCGCTCGATTCGGAGGTGAGCGGCCCGTCATCGACGGTCGCGTCGGTCCCCGCCTCGCTCGTCTGCATGCTGTCGCTCGTCGCCGTCGCGCCCGTGCTCGCGCCACCCGTACTCGCGGAGTCGCTCATCCCACTCGCCGAAGGCAACGTCGGCGGCTCGATCGCACACGCACCGACGAGCGCGAGGACGCAGCCGTAGCCTCGAGACGATGTTCGCAGCGCACTTGGCAAGTGCTCTCATCCTACCGGTCGTGGCGACGCAGGGCCATCGCTGCGATCGCATCGGCGCGAATCCGTCGATCACTTGCGCGCGATTTCGAGGATCGAGTCGTCGACCAGCACATCCCTTGTTGCCTCGTAGTGGTTTCCTTAGACTCGTCGGTTCCCATGATGACGTTGCCGTACGAATCACTGCGCGCTGTACCTGGCGCGGCTCTCGTCGCCATCGGCCTCGCGGGGGGTTGTGTCGCGGGTCCCGAACACTCGGACGACATCGACGACGCATCGACCAGCTCATCGGAAGACCTGTGGGCGCCGATGCTCGCGGTCCATGAGCCGCCGCGAGAGCACTGGGACGAGCCGAGCGAGCTCGCGGCGCCGCGCTCTACCGCAGCGCCGGAGGATCTCTGCGGTGGGCTCACTCCGGTGATCCACGTTCCCGCTGGCGGCACGCTGTACACCGCTACCGGCCCAGCGAAGTGCATCATCGGCACGGAAGGTCTCGATCGGATCCGCGGGACGAAGTTCGACGACATCATTGTCGGGCTGGGCGGCAACGACGAGCTGGACGGTGGCGACGGAAACGACGTCATCTGGGCCGGTGATGGCAACGACATCCTGACGGGTGGCGACGGTGCCGATCAGCTCTACGGTGAAGGCGGCGGCGATCAAATCGATGCCGGCAAAGGCAACGACGCCGTGCAGGGCGGAGCCGGCAACGACAGCATCAACGGCGGGAAGAACGACGACACGATCGACGGCGGCGATGGCAACGACGTCATCTCCGGTGGTGGCGGTACCGACACGATCAACGGTGGCGCGGGCAACGACGTCATCTTCAGCGACAAGAAGGACGAGCAGAAGGGGACAGTCGAGGGTGGCCCCGGGATCGACAGCTGCACGAGCAGCTGTCTCGGATGCGAGCCGTGCGAATTGGCCGAGCCGGCAACGGGGATCGCGTGCGCGACCTCGCTGCAGTGCGCCGACGGCAACGCCTGCTCGACGGATACGTGCGATCCACTCTTCGGGTGTGTGATTACCGCGCTGGTTTGCGATGACGGTGCATTCTGCAACGGAACGGAATCGTGCAACCCGGTGTCGGGCTGCATAGCGGGCGTGCCACCGAGCATCGACGACGAAGTCGTGTGCACGCACGACGTCTGTGACGAATCGACCGACGCCATCGACCACACGGTCGACGACGAGTCGTGCGGCCCCGGCACCGCTTGCGCCTCGTTCGCGTGTGACGCGGTGCTCGACTGCGTTCCATCATACGCGCCGAGTGGAACACCCTGCGACGACGATGATGCGTGCACGGCCGGCGATGAATGCAACGGTGCGGGACTCTGCGTCGGAGGGCCGACGAGTTGTTGGGACACTTCGGACGTCATCCCCCCCGAGGACTCCGATTTCGGGAGCGGCGATACCGGCTTCTTCGACCCGACTGCAGTGTCGGGCCCTGGAGTCCCCGACGCCGCGTGCAGCGATGCCGGCGCGCCAGTCGATCCACCGCATCTCGTGCTGTGGACGCGGACGTGTGGTGGCGAGGGCATGCAAACCGCACCGCGAGTCGCAGTTCACGCCGATGGTGACATCACCGTGGCCGGGCCGAGTGGCGGCATGCGCCGTTACGAGGCCGACGGTGACTTGAGCTGGGCGAACGATTTCGGTCGCGCGGTGATGACGGTCGCAGCGGATGGGGCCGAGTCATACGCCGCGGGCTCGCTCGATTCGAACAACTGGACGGCCTTCTGGATCAGCAGAGTCAGCGAGCACGGATCGATCGTGTGGGAGGGGGCGCAGGCGATCGACCCTTATGCGTACGCGGTCGGGATGGACCGCGTCGCGTCGTCCGATGATGCGCTCATCGTCACCCTGTTCGGCGGCGGGGTCCTGACGCGTCGCTACACCGCGAGCGGGCAGCTCGCGTGGCAACGCATCGATCGCGGTTGGCTTCCGGGTGACATCGCCAGCTCCGCCGCGGGCGAGCTCGCGTACGTCGTCGGGCAGCATTGGCCGACGCAGTCGCTCGTGTTGGCTGCGTTCGATGCCGATGACGGCGCGGGGTTCGGGCTGCGACTGCTCGGGAGTACGGAGATCGGGGCGCCGCTGGCCCCCGATCGCGGAGGTCGAATCGCGGTCGCACCGAATGGCGACCTCTGGGTCGCCGCGACGATCGAAGGCGTCGGCGATCCCGATCCCAATGCGCACCGCGGTTGGCTCGGGCACTTCTCGTCGAGTGGGATCTTGCAGTCCTCGACCTCATATGAGGGCGGCGAAGCAGGACCCGATCGATTCATGGACCTCGCGATCGACGACGACGGTTACGTCTACGTCGTCGGCATGCACGGAGCCGCTGTCGACGACACGGACATCCTCGTGCGTGCCTACACTCCGCAGGGCGTGCCGGTCTGGACGGACGTGGTCACGAGTGGGGTGACCTCGACGGAGGAGTTCGGCACCGGAGTCGCGATCGCGTCCGACGGCGTCGTCGTGAGCGGTCAGATCATGGCCGCCGCAGATGACGTCGACTGGTGGCTCCGCGCCTACGCCCCATAGTCCAATCGCCGTCGTTCAGGGTTGGCAGGCGAGGTACTCGGGCATGCAGGCGTTCATGCCGGCTTGTTCGACGCACGGGGCACAGTCGGCGCCGATGCCTTGGCCGGCGCACTCGCTCTCGCATTCGCTCGCGCACACGTCTGCCGCGCAGACGCATGCGATGAGCGCGTCGGTCTCGGGATCCGGATTCCAGTTGGTGTTCTCGTCACAGCCGAGCACGCATGCGCAGCAGATGCCGTCGCCCGGACAGCAGCCGTCGCTGCGTCCCGCTGGGCAATCGCAGTCGCCTTCGCACGCGCCGTAGCCACTGCCGTCGGGTAGACACGTCATCGTGCCCTCGGTGCTGCCTTGGTGGCAGACGCAGCTCATCTGCTCGCCGGGCACGCAGAACGACGCTTCGTCGGACGACGAAGCGTCGCTGCCCGAGTCGCCCGCATCGTCGCCGTCGTCGTTCGCGGGACAACCCACGCAAAGCAGACCCAACACCCACACGGATCTCGCGTCAATCCAGCTCATACCTGCCCATGCCCGGCACCGGGCCGGATCCGTGGTTGGCCCGTCAACGCGCCTGCAGATAGAGCGAGAAGGGGAAATCGCCCTGCATGGCCGCGAACGTCGCGTCGGGCACGTCGATCACGAACTCGTGCGTGCCCGCGGAGACCGCACCGAGCGGAATGATGCGGCGATCGATGATGTCGCCGGGGCACCAGTTGCTGAACGATTGCCACTCTTCGTCGGTCATCGCGGACGGACCATAGATGCCGTTGCCCTGCGTGTTGTACTCGCGGAACGGCTCGCAGCTCGTGCGACCGGGCTTGTACTGCAGCACCATCTCGCCGTCGACGTACACGAAGTGATCGCGACGGATGTACTCCTCGCCGCCCGCGTTCGCGCCGTGGTTCGAGGTGATGAGCACGAGCTGCGCGTCCTCGGCGTCGGCGTCGAGCTCGAACGGCACCGTCTTGCGCGTGGTGCCGATCTCGTCGCTCGCACCCTCGGCGTAGTTGTTGAACGGCTGCGAGATCGCCAGCGGTAGCAGCACGTCGAACACCGGCGCTTCCTCGGCGCTGTCGGTGTAGAGCAGCAGCGTGCCGGCCTGGGTGTCGTTGCGGTCCGCGCAGCCTTGGATCTCGTCGTTGGCCGCGTACGGCACCCCGAAGATGTCGAGCTCGAGCCAGAGATCGTAGTCGGCCGCGAGCGTCTCGTCGGCGAGGATCGGCAGCACGTCGGAGGCGACCCACTCGTACGGCACCGTCATCGGCGAGTCGTTCATGTCCATGAACGGCGTGATGAAGCGCGCGAGCTCGATGCGATCGACCATCGCGGGGTCGTAGGTCTCGGCCCCCTTCGGCGCGAGCGCGAGGTTCACGTTGCCGATGCGATCGTAGTTGTCGCAGCGCGCACCGACGATGACGCCGATCGTGAGCGTGCTCTGCAGCATCGCGCGGTGCTCGTCGGTGAAGCGGGTCGCATAGCGATAGTTCGCGAGGCGGATGAGGCCCTCGGGCACGGGCTCGTCGACCAGCGGCGCGTAGCCGTCGTAGTAGATCGCCTCGTCGATCATCGTCATCACGACCGGCTCGGGCGGAGGACCCGACTCGCTGCTCTCGCTCGTGCTGTCGACGCCCGAGCTGCTCTCGCTGCTCGTCGATGTCGTCGTGGACCCCTCGCTGCTGCTTTCGGCGACCGCGCCGCTCGACGACGAGGTGCTCTCGCCCATCGCCGAGGGCGTGGCAGCGGGGCAGCCGAGGAGCGCGAGCGCGAGCAGAGCAGTCGGGTGACGCACGACCTGGCCCGAGTAACGCGAGCGCGGTCGATGGTTCCCCGCAATCGACAACGCGCGCGGTTTCACTCGATCGGATACCCGCGCCACAACCAACGCAGCGTATCAGGCAGCGTCTGGCGGAGGACGCGACCGTCCACGTGTCCGGCATCGAGGCCGTACAGGTAGCGATAGTGGTACGTCTTCGCCGCGAGCGCGGCCGCCATCGCCTCGTTCGCGGCGACCCAGTCGTGCATGCCGTCGCCGTACGCGTCGTCGAGATTGTTGTCGTGCTCGCCGACCTCGAGGAACACGCGCAGCGGTTTCTCGTCGGCCTCTGCGATCAAGTGCTCGTGGTACTCCCACGCACCGCCCGGATACTCGTCGGTCGAGTGCTGGCGCACGAACGTGCCGGAGTAGGTGAGGATGCGGCGATAGAGATCGGGGCGCAGCCAGCCCATCGTGAATGCGCACGCGCCTCCCGAGCTGCCGCCCATCGACGCGCGTCCTTCGGGATCGTCGGTGAACGCGAGGCCCGGATATGCAGCGGCGATCTCGGGCTGCTGCGGGATGATCGGTAGCACCTCGGTCTCGATGAAGGTCGTGTAGTCCTCGGACACGCGATCGTACTCGAGCCCTCGCTCGCTCCCCATGCCGTCGCCGGGGCCGGGGTTGATGAAGATGCCGAGCATCACCGGCACCTCTTGCGCGTCGATCAACGTGTCGAGCGTCGCGCTGGTGAGATCGCGATAACCACCGCCGTCCTGTACGAGCATGAACGGTGCCGCGGTTCCGTCGACGTATTGCTGCGGCACGTACAACCAGACGTCGCGCGTGTACGGCCCGGTCACGCCCGGGAAGATCGCGCTGTCGGCCGAGTCCATCGTGAAGTGGAAGATCGTGCCGCGTGGCACGTCGGGGCCGGGCACGATCTCGGGCGCGTCCATGTAGTCGGGCCCGATCACATAGTCGCCGTCGCCTTCGACACCGGGGTCGATGCCGGTCTCCGTGCTCTCGCTGCCGCTGTCGCTCGTCGAAGTCGTCGTGCCGTCGTCGTCGGTGCTCGACGTCGTCGTCGCGCCGGTGCTGCTCGAGTCGGCGCTCTGCGTCGTGCTCGTGCTCGTCGCGGTGCCGGTGGTCGTGGTGGTGCCGGTCGTATCGGCCTGATCGTCGCCACCGTCGTCGGTGGTGCAGGCGAACGGCGACGAGCAGAGCAGGAGCACGAGCGCGCGGCGCATGGCCGCAGCATACGCGTCATTCGACGGTGACGGACTTTGCAAGATTGCGGGGCTGGTCGACATCCGTGCCGCGGAGATCCGCGATGTGATACGCGAGCAGCTGAAGCGGTACTGCAGCTACCAACGGCTGCAGCAGCTCGTCGACCTCGGGCACCAGCACGACGTCGTCCGCGACGTCGCCGATCTCGCGATCGCCCATCGTCGCGAGCGCGATGATCTTGCCGCCGCGCGCCCGCACCTCGGCGAGGTTCGACAGCACCTTCTCGTAGCCGGCACCCTTCTGCGCGATGACGACCACCGGCAGGCCTTCGTCGATGAGCGCGATCGGCCCGTGCTTCATCTCGCCCGATGCGTAGCCCTCGGCGTGCACGTACGACACTTCCTTGAGCTTGAGCGCACCTTCGAGCGCGACCGGGAAGCCGAGCCCGCGGCCGAGGTAGAGGAAGTCCTTCGCGTGCACGTAGCGCTTCGCGATCGTGCGCACCGCTGCCGAGAGTCCGACGGCCTGCGCCATCGCACCGGGAACTGCGGAGAGCCCGGTGAGCAGGCGACGGATCTCGTCGTCGGCGATCGTGCCGCGGCGCTTCGCGAAGTGCAGCGCGAGCAGCACGAAGATGGTGAGCTGACTGGTGAACGCCTTGGTCGAGGCGACGCTGACCTCGGGACCCGCATGCGTGTAGACGACTTGGTCGGTGGTGCGTGCGATCGACGAGCCCACCACGTTGCACACGGCGAGCGTGCGGCAGCCCAGCCGCTTCGCCTCGCGGATCGCCGCCATCGTGTCGGCGGTCTCACCCGATTGCGACACCGCGATCGCGAGCGTGCCCGGCTCGATCACCGGCTCGCGGTAGCGGAACTCGCTGGCGAGATCGACCTCGATCGGCAGCCGCGCGAGCCGCTGCACGATGTACTTGCCGCACATCGCCGCGTGCCAGCTCGTGCCACAGCCGAGCAGCACGAGCCGCTTCACCTGATCGACGTCGAGGTCGAGCGAGTCGAGCTTCACGTCGGCTTGCTCGAGCGAGACGCGACCGGCGAGCGCGTCCGAGATGACGCGGGGCTGCTCATGGATCTCCTTGAGCATGAAGTGGCGGAAGCCCTCGCGCTCGGCGGCCACGGGATTCCAGTCGACGCGCCGCTCGGGCCGCTTCACCTCGCGGCCGTTCGCGTCGAACACCGCCCAGCGATCGCGCGAGACGAACGCGGTGTCGCCGTCTTCGAGGTCGATCACGCGGCGCGTGTGCTCGAGGATCGCTGCGACATCGGATGCGACGAAGTTCTCGTGGCTGCCGTCGTCGCCGAGCCCGAGCAACAGCGGCGCGTTCTGGCGCGCGGCGACGATCTCCTGGGGATGGTCGTCGTGCAGCACGCAGATCGCCCACGTGCCGCGCGCCTTCTCCAGCGCACGCGCGACGGCGGCACGGAAGTCGCTGCCACCACGTTGGGCGATCTCTCGATCGATCAGGTGCGCGAAGATCTCGGTGTCGGTCTCGCTCGCGAAGCGGCAACCCTGGGCCTCCAGCTGCGCACGCAGATCGAGATGGTTCTCGATGATGCCGTTGTGGATGACGCTGACCTTGCCCTGGCGATGCGGGTGAGCGTTCTGCTCGGTGGGTCGACCGTGCGTCGCCCAACGCGTATGACCGATCCCGCAGTTGCCCGACACCGGCTCCTTCTCGAGTCGGTCGCGCAAGTTCGACAGCTTGCCTTCGCTGCGCGCGATCTTGGCGGCGCCGCTGGCAGTGATCACCGCGATGCCGGCGGAATCGTATCCACGGTACTCGAGGCGCCGTAGACCCTCGAGCAACACGGGAGGAGCTTCACGAAGACCGGTGTAACCGATGATGCCGCACATGGATCGTCGAGCACGAAGTATAGCCGTTCACTCTCGGCCGTCCCACATCGGCGACAGGCGCGGGCCCACCGGCAGCGGACACGGCGTGTAGTGCGAGACGTCGTTGAACGACACGAGGCGCGCGTGTACGGCGTCGCGGAAGTCGAGCGTGTTGAGGCAGGCGGGGCTCTGATCGAGGCGATCGCGGTAGCCGCGGGCGTCGACGCCGAGCAGCGCACACAAGAGCAGGCGGATGGTCGCCTTGTGCGAGACGACGACGATCGTATGGCCGAGATGGCGCTCGACGAGCTCGCGCAGAGCCGGAAGCGCGCGCGCCATCACCTGCACGCCGGCCTCGCCGCCCTGCGGCGCGAAGGTGAACGGATCGATCTCCCAGGCCTCGGCTTCGTCGGGATGTTGCTGTGCGACCTCTCGGCGCGTGAGGCCGTCCCACCGTCCATGATCGATCTCTCGCAGCGCCGCGTTCGCGGTCGGCACGAGGCGATGCGGCGTGGCGATCGCCGTCGCGGTGTCGAGCGTGCGTCGCATCGGGCTCGCATACACGTGCACGATCGGCTCGGCGGCGAGGCGCTCGCCGAGGCACGCCACTTGTCGGCGTCCTTCGTCGGAGAGCTCGACGTCGGTCGCGCCCGCGAAGCGATCCTCCGCGGAGAGCACGGTCGCGCCGTGGCGCACGAGATGAACGCGCGTCGTCGTCGTCATGTCGACGAGACTACGGCAGCGCGCAGTAGCCCACGAGCTCGAAGCCGGGCAGCGGACTGTCGGGCAGCAGCTGCGTGCACACGAAGCCCTCGGCGCACGACTCGGGATCGTCGAGCGCGCACAACGGCGTGCAACACGGGCCGTCGTCGCACGCTGGCGCCGGGTCGTCGGCGCTGGGGCACATCGAGCCGGGGTTGCACTCCCAGTCGTGGTCGCAGGGCTCGCCGTCGACGACGAGCGGCGGCAACGGAGCGCCGCATGCGAAGCCTTCGGCTTCGTGCACGCCGAACGGCGAGCACACCCCGCGTTCGCAGTCTTGCAGCAACGGATCGCAGGCCGGCAAGCACAGACTGATCACGCCGTCGAAGTCGATGACGCACGTCGTCGACGGATCCTTGCAGACCGGATTCGCCTCGCTGTTGCCGCAGTTGCTCACGCAGTTGCCTTCGTTGGTGAGCGGGTCGACCCAGAAGCACATCAGGCCGAGTGCGCAGTTGTCGATGCCGCTCACGCCCGAGCCTTCGACGAAGCAGGTGTCGCCGATCTGTGCGGGCGCGCCGTCGAGCGGCGAGCAGCGCGACGCATTCCAGAACTTGTCGCCGTCGTTCGACCACGGCATGCACTTCTCGCCCTCGGGGCAGTCCTGCGCCCAGATATCGCAGCCGCCGTCGAGGCCGCTGTCACCACCGTCGGGCGGGCACACGAAGTCGCAACACGAGGTGCACACCTCGGTGGTCGAGCTCGATTCGTCGACGCTCGTGTCGGAGGGATCGATGGTGGTCGCGCTGGTCGGACTCGTCGGATTTCCGCTCGTGCCCGGCAGCGTGGTGCTCGCATCGCTGGGCGGCGGGGCCGTCGTCGTCGGATCGAGCGTGTCGTTGCCGCTCGTCGTGGTGCCGTCTTCGCCCGGCGTCGCGACCACGGGACCACACGCGCATGCGAGCGCGAGCACGATGATTGGGTTGGAGCGCGTCATGGTGCGATGCAGTAGCCGGTGGTCGAGTCGTCGTAGATCGGTGTGCAGATCTGATCGGGCGGGCACGCGTCCGGTAGCGTGGAGTC
>DASZPU010001015.1:0-7633 GCA_035550195.1 Nannocystaceae bacterium | reverse complement strand
AGCCACGGCGCGCCACGATCGAGCAACCGCGCGATGCGATCGCGCGGCAGCAGCTGCCCACGCTTGCTGAACTTGCCGGCCTGTCGCGCGGAGTGCTCGCGCACCTTGCCCTCGAGCCCGCGGAAGTGCTCGACCAGCGCGAGCATCTCGTCGCGGTTCTTCGCGAAGCCTTCGCTGCTCTTTCCGAAGCGGCTCTCGATCACCGGCATGGCACTACCCCAACACCGTCGGCGCCTTCGCGCGGTGGAAGCCTTCGAACGGCTTGCTGCGATCGTGATCGGGCATGGGCCACAGCGCACTGTGCAAAGGTGCGCCGCCATCGATCTTCATCGTCTCGCCGGTGATGAACGCGGCCGCATCGCTGAGCAGGAACACGATGCCCGCGCTCACCTCGGCCTCGGTCGCGAGGCGCTTGAGCGGCACCGCTTCGCGCAGCTTCGGGATCATCTGTCGCACCGGACCTTCGTAGGTGTCGAGCCCGCTCGATGCGACCCAGCCCGGCGCGACCGCGTTCACGCGCACGCCCGCGGGCGCCCACTCGAGCGCCGCGGTCTTGGTGAAGTTGTCCATGCCCGCACGCGCGGCGCCGGAGTGGCCCATGCCGGGCATGCCGTTCCAGAAGTCGGCGACGATGTTGACGATCACGCCGCCGTGATCGCGCAGCGATTGCGTGAAGCACTCGCGCGCGAACAAGAACCCGCCGACGAGATTGGTGCGCACGACCGTCTCGAAGCCCTTTTGATTGATGAGCGCGAGCGGCGAAGGAAACTGCCCGCCGGCGTTGTTGACCAGCGCGTCGACGCGACCGCGCTCGGCGACGATCGCTTTCACGGTGTCGATCACCTTCGCTTCTTCGCGGATGTCGCAGACGTGATGACTGGCAGCGCCGCCGTCCTCGCGGATCTCGGCTTCGACGGCGGCGAGCCGCTCGGGCTTGCGACCGACGAGCACGACGTGGGCACCGAGCGCGGCGAGCTCGTGTGCAGTGCAGCGACCGATGCCGCTGCCGCCTCCGGTCACGACGATGGATCGATCGCGGAACAGATCGGGGCGGAACACGGAGCGATACGGCATGGTGCTGCGACCGAGCGAGCCTACGCCAAATCCGACGGCTCGGAGTCGGAACCTCACCCGCGCCCGCAGCCGTCAGCGCGCCCACGTACGCGTAGAGCGGGCGCGCGCGCAGCGTGTCCGTGCAGATTCGCAGCCGGAACGACGCGATGGACGTCGCGTGCGCGATGGGCTAAGCACGAGCGCGGAGACACGCGTTCATGAGCCTCGAGAGCACCACCGAGACGATCAAGCAGAAGGTCGGCAACGATTGCGGACTCGGATCGAGTCTGAAGTTCAGCCTCGGCAGCGACGGCGTCGTCTTCATCGACGCGACGCAGGTCCCCAACATCGTCACCAACGACGACAGCGCGGCGCAGTGCACCATCAAGATGAAGCTCGCCGATCTCGAAGACATGCTCGCCGGCAAGCTCGACCCGATGGCGGCCTTCTCGCTCGGGAAGCTGCAGCTCGAAGGCGACCTCGGCGTCGCGATGAAGCTCGGCAACTTGATGCGCCGCTAGCAGGTGCTGCACGGAGCGCGAGCGCGGGCACGTTCGCGGCAGCGAGGGCGCGCACCCATGGTCGACGGACCCGGGTCGATCGCACTGCGAGCAGCGACGCAAGCACGGACATGCGCGCTACGATCGCGGCATGGCGATGCGCATTCGATTCGGGCTCGTGGCGTGCTGGACGATCGCGGGCTGCTACACCGGGCCCAACGCGACCGCCGACGGCGGATCGAGCAGCAGCAGCACGACGTCGCCGACCACCACCGTCGGCACGACGCTCACCACCGACGCATCGGCGACGATGACCACCGCGTCGACGTCGGCGACGACGACCGCGAGCACGACGTCGGTCGACACGAGCGGTGACGCGACGACCACCACCGCGACCACCGATCCGACCGACACAGGCACGACCGCGAGCGACAGCAGCAGCAGCGACGGCGGCGAGACCGGCCCGATCACACCGCCCTGCCCCTACGATGCCGTCGATGCCCCGAGCGGCTTCGACCTCGAGATCGTCGCATCGGATCTGAGCTCGCCGCTGTTCGCGTTGGGCGCACCGAACGAGCCCGATCGACTCTTCGTGCTCGAGCAAGGCGGCACGATCGTCATGTTCGAGCCCGGCAGCGACGTGCGCGTCGAGCCACCGATCCTCGACATCGGCGACGTGCTGAGCGGAGGCGAGCGCGGCCTGCTCGGGCTCGCGTTCCACCCGAACTTCCCCGACGACCCGCGCATCTACGTCAACTACACGTCGAACGACAACGGCAACACGATCATCGAGGAGTACGCGCTCGATCCGAACGACGACTACGCCGGTGATCCCGACTCGGCGCGCGTCATCACCGAGATCTACCAGCCCGAGTCGAACCACAACGGTGGCGGCATCGCGTTCGATCCCGACGGCTGGCTCGTGATCGGCATGGGCGACGGCGGCACGTCGAGCACGAGTCGCAACCCCGGCATCCTCTTGTCGAAGTTCCTGCGCATCGGCGTCGAGCCCGACGGCAACCCCGACGACACACCGGCGTGCAACGGCTGCCCGACCTACGGCCCGTTCGACTACACGATCCCCGGCGACAATCCGTTCGTCGGCATGGAAGGCTACGCACCGGAGATCCTCGCGTGGGGCTTCCGCAATCCCTGGCGCTGGTCGATGGACGTCGGCAACGGACAGATCTGGATCGGCGACGTCGGCGACGGCTCGTGGGAAGAGATCGATCTGCTCGAGCCCGGCCGCGACTACGGCTGGGTGGACATGGAAGGCTTCCATTGCCACGACCTCGGCAACTGCGACGACGAAGCCGGGCCGCACGAGGTGAACGCGAACGGCTACTCGATGCCGCTCATCGACATCGATCACGGCTCGGACTGCGCGGTGATCGGCGGCGCGGTCTATCGCAGCTGCCAGTCACCCGACTCCGACGGCATCTACTTCTACACCGACTACTGCAACAGCGACGTGCGAGCGCTGCGTTGGGACGGCAGCAACGTCGACGATCTCGGCGTCGTCATCGATCCCGGCAACGGCTTCCTCGGCAACGGCTGGAACGCGTGGGGCGACGTATACTTCACCGGCGGCTCGTTCATGGGCCACGTGTGGCGCGTCGTGCCGGTGCCGTGATCACGGCGCGCGTGTGAGCGTGGTCGTGCGACCGCAGGAGTCGGTGATGTCGACGACGAGCTCGCCGTGCTGCTTCGGGGCGCGCTCGAGCACCACCACGATGTCGGCCAGCTCGAAGGCGTCGCCGTTCTCGTCGAGCTGATCGCGACCGACCACGAGCGTGCGATCGGCGAGCACGTGCTCGTCGTGCGCCGTGATCACGATCTGCAGCTCGCAGTGCGCGGGATCCATGCCTTCGACGCGCAGCCCGAGCAGGAAGTGCACGCCGCCTTGCGGCCCGTGGTGCACGAGCGGCCAGCCGTCGCCCGCGAGCGCGACGAACTCGCCGTCGCCCTCGCCGAGCGTCGCGACGAGCGGCGTCTCGAGCTTGCACGAGCGATCGATCGTGAACGCGTCGTCGTCCTGGCACGCGACGACGTCGCGCTCGCACGGATAGGTGAAGCATGCGAGCGGCGCGAAGCCGAAGCAGAGCACAGCCAGTCCGCGGGCGCAGGACATCCCGACATGAAGTGCGACTCCGCGCGCCGTGGTTCACGGCAATCGGACCCGCGGGTATCCTGGTCCGCAGATGGTGAAGCCAGCGCAACGGCGGCGGTGCGGGTGGTCGGTGGGCGTCGACGTCGCGAAGCAGAACCCGCTCATGCTCGCGTACCACGACGGCGAGTGGGGCGTGCCGGTCCACGACGATCGCCTCCACTTCGAGTTCATGGTGCTCGACGCGTTCCAAGCCGGACTGAGCTGGGCGATCGTGCTGGGCAAGCGCGAAGGCTTCCGCAAGGCGTTCGCGAACTTCGAGCCCGCGAAGGTCGCTCGCTTCAACGCCAAGAGCGTCGAGCGACTCGTCGCCGACGCGAGCATCGTGCGCAACCGTCAGAAGATCGAAGCGACGATCGGCAATGCGAAGGCGTTCCTCGCCGTGCAGCGCGAGCACGGCACCTTCGATCGCTTCATCTGGCAATTCGTCGGCGGCCAGACCTTGCAGAACGCACGTAAATCGATGGCCCACGTGCCCGCGAAGACGCCCGAGTCCGACGCGATGAGCAAAGCGCTCGTGAAGCTCGGCTTCAAGTTCGTCGGATCGACGATCTGCTACGCGTACATGCAGGCCGCCGGGCTCGTGAACGACCACGAGATCGCATGCTTCCGTCACGCCACGTTGGCCGGTCGGACGGCGCGACGTCGCGCATGAACGCTGCTTCGACGGCCGTAGCTACGAAAACGCGTGTGCGCACGACCACGCGCTGCGCGGGGCACTTCACCGCGACGCTCGGCTATCCTCGCCGACATGCGCCGCCTTGCTCTGCCCCTTTGCATGCTCGCGACCGCCTGCACCGGCGAGACCACTCCGATGGACACCGCGACGCTCGACGGCTCGTCGTCGGACGAATCGTCGAGCGACGCGACGATGACGAGCGCGGACTCGTCGTCGAGCGAAGCGAGCAGCAGCAGCGAGGTCACGACCGACGAGACACTCGACCCGACCACCGAGTCGAGCAGCACCGACCCCACGACTTCGCCCGAGACCACCGGTGAGCCCAGCGAGTGCGGCGACGGCATGATCACCGGCACCGAAGCGTGCGACGGCGACAACTTCGGCGACAACACCTGCCAGTCGCAGGGCTTCATGGACGGCTTCCTCGAGTGCAGCCAGGACTGCCTCGGCTTCTCGACGCACAACTGTTACGTGTGCGGCGACAACGAGATCGCCGGCACCGAGGAGTGCGATGGCCCGCTCGACAACAGCATCGACTGCGAGAGCCTCGGCTTCACGGAGGGTGAAGTCAGCTGCGACATGAGCACGTGCCAGTACGACCTCGGCGCGTGCACCACCTGTGGTGACGGCGTGCAGGAGGGCGCGGAGTACTGCGACATGGCCGATCTCGGCGGCAACGACTGCGCTTCGCTCGGCTTCACCGACGGCACGCTCGGCTGTCACGACGACACCTGCGGCTACGACTACTCGGGCTGCAACGGCGGCATGTACATCCAAGACTTCGAGAGCTGCATGATGCCGCCGGAGTTCACGTTCAGCGGCGACGCCGACTGGAGCGCGGACGCCACCAGCCCCATCACCGGGTCCTGCTCCGCGCACAACGACAACATCAGCGACAATCAGAGCGCGGGCATGGTGTTGACGACCGTGTGGGCGATCGACGGCACCGCGTCGTTCAGCAAGCGCACCGACTCCGAGGAGGACTTCGACTACCTCGAGTTCTACGTCGACGGTGTGCTGCAGAACTCGTGGTCGGGCCCGAGCGGCGCGGAGACGACGGAGATGTTCGACGTCTCCGCAGGCATGCACACGCTCGAGTGGCGCTACATCAAGGACAGCATCTTCGACGATGGCACCGACACCGTCTTCGTCGACGACATCGTCCTCATGGGCGGCGTGCCCATCTGATCTTCGTTGCGGGCGCAGCGCCTCATCGATGGGCGCCCCTCGCGACGCCGAGTGGCGCAGCGCGTCCGTATGACGCACCTTCGCTGACGACAGCGTGAGGGGGATGACTCTCCGGTCGCGGGATTCTGTTACCATCCCCGGCATGCGCCGATTTGTGTTGACCACCTGCCTGCTCGCCGCCGCATGCCCCAGCGACGGAACCAACGCCACGAGCACCAACGCGACGACCACCGATGCCGACTCGAGCAGCGGATCGGTCACGCTGACGACGACGGTCGACGAGTCGAGCTCGACGGCGCCGGCGGAGTCCAGCAGCACGTCCGAGGATCCGACGCTCGATCCGACGACGGAGTCGAGCAGCACCGATCCGACGATCGCGCCCGAGACGACCTCCGTCGAGCCCGCCGTGTGCGGCGATGGCATGGTCACCGGCAACGAGGCGTGCGATGGCGAAGAGTTCGGCGAGAACACCTGCCAGTCGCAAGGCTTCATGGACGGCGCGTTGGTGTGCAGCCCCGACTGCCTCGGCTTCTCCACGGCGAACTGCTACGTGTGCGGCGACAACGAGATCGCCGGCACCGAGGAGTGCGACGGCCCGCTCGCCAACGCGATCGATTGCGAGAGCCTCGGTTACACCACCGGCCAGGTCACCTGCGACATGAGCACGTGCCAGCTCGACATGAGCGGCTGCTCGCTGTGCGGCGATGGTGTCGCGGAGGGCGAAGAGTCCTGCGACATGGGCGATCTCGGCGGTGCAGATTGCGACTCGCTGGGCTTCACCGGCGGCCCGCTCGGCTGCAACGAGTCGTGCGGCTTCAACATCCTCACGTGCGACGTGCCGGGCAACCCGTTCGGCAGCGACACCGGCTACAACGGCTTCTCGCTCACGCCCGGCATCACGTCGTGCGACGACATCCTCGGCACCGGCACGCCGACCGGTTTGACCGACGACAGTCAGGTCGAGGTGCCGATCGGGTTCACCTTCCCGTTCTACGACACCAACTACGACAACGTGACCATCGAGTCGAACGGCACGATGCACTTCGGCGGCAATCTCTACCTGAGCTACAGCAACGACTGCATGCCGTCGCTCGTCGATCCGTCGGACAACAACCTGTACGTGTTCTGGGACGACATGAACCCGGGCGCGGGCGGAGGCGTGTACTACGAGACCCTCGGGTCTGCCGGCGATCAGCGCTTCGTGGTGCAGTGGCACACCGCCCACTACTCGGGCGACACGCTCGACCTCATCGACTACCGCGTCGTGCTGTACCAAGCGACCGGGCAGATCAGCGTCTGCTACGTCGACACGTTGAGCGCCGGCAACGCGGGCGACAACGGTGCCGAAGCCACCGCAGGCATCCAGACCAGCAGCAGCGACGGCTTCTACTACAGCTGCAACACCCCTGATCTGGTCAACGGCCTCGAGCTGCTCTACCTGCCGATCTGATCGCTACGGGTCGAAGCGCACGACCAACGGCGCGTGGTCGCTGGGCACGTCCCAGCGCCGCGGGCCGTGATCGTAATGCGCGGACACGCAGCGTCGTGCGAGCCGCTCGTCGGCCAGCGCGAGATCGATGCGCATGCCTTCGCCGCGTTGGAAGCCGTTGGTGCGGTAGTCCCACCAGCTGTAGTGCCCGCGCTCCGGATGGTGCTTGCGGAAGCAGTCGTGCAAGCCGACGCTGGTCAGCTCGCGCAGCGCCGCGTGCTCCTCGGGTGTGAACTGCAAGCGGCCGTGGAAGTACTCGACGTCCCACACATCGCGATCGTCGGGCGCGACGTTGAAGTCGCCGACCACGAGCAACGACTCGTCGCTGCGCCAGCGTGACTCGAGCTGCGCACGCAGTCGCGCGTACCACTGCAGCTTGTACGCGAACGCATCGCTGCCCACGCTCGTGCCGTTGGGCGCGTACAAGTTGTAGATGCGCAGACCACCGCCGTCGTCGGTGCCATGCAGCGTCTCGAGGATGCGCGGCGCCTGATCGCGCTCGCCTTCGCGGAAGCCGAGCTGGATCTCCTGCGGTGGCCGCTTGGTCAACGTCGCGA
>DASZPU010001014.1:0-6343 GCA_035550195.1 Nannocystaceae bacterium | reverse complement strand
CGCACGCCGCTACGTCGCGCGCGAGGCCGAGGCGGTCGCACTGGTCGCGCCGGACAAAGGGCAGGGCGCGATCGAAGGCATGGGCAGCCGCAGCGCCGACGTCATCTTCGCCGAGCTCGCATCGGATGCGGTCGTGCAAGTGTTCGCTGGCCTCGCCGCGGCCGGCGTGAAGCTCGAGGCGGAGCTCGCGATCGCGAAGGCGGTCGAAGGCGTCGCGGGCAAGGCCTTCGTGCTCACCGGCACGCTGCCGACGCTCGGGCGCACCGAAGCGAGCGAGCGCATCAAGGCCGCGGGCGGTCGCGTGTCCGGCTCGGTGTCGAAGAACACCGACTTCCTCGTCGCGGGCGACGAGGCCGGCAGCAAGCTCGACAAGGCCACCAAGCTCGGCGTGAAGGTGATCGACGAGGCCGAGCTGCTGCGCATGCTCGACGGTTGAGTCGCTACGGCGCGGAGAGCAGCACGCTCACCGAGCCCGCGGCGAACGTCGCGGCGATCAGATCCTCGCGGCCGTCGCCGTCGAGATCGCGGGCGTGCACGCGGATCGCCGCGGACGCGAGATCGCGGGTCACCGCGGGACCCCAGCCGCCTGCACCGTCGCCGGGCTGCCAGCGCAGCGTGGCCTGCGTGTCGTCGACGAACGCGGCGTCGGGAATCCCGTCACCGTCGAGATCGCCGAGCGCGGTGTCGTAGGGCATGACCTCGACGTCGACCGCCGCGAGCCCGGTGAAGCCCGCGGTGCCGTCGCTCAGCAGTGCTTGCAGCGAACGATCGCCGTAGCTGCTCACCACGATGTCGTCGCGCCCGTCGAGATCGAGGTCGGCGATGCGCGTCGACCACGGCGGCACCGCGACGCCGAGCTCGAGCGGCAACGCGAACCTCGCGTCGATCGTGCCCAACAAACGCACGACGTCGCCGTCGCGCTCGGTGAGCGCCGCGTCGACGATCGCGTCGCCGTCGAAGTCTCCCACCGCGAGCTGACCGGGATCGAAGCCGCTCCACGTCGAGTTGCCGACGACCGACGTCACCGGCGTCCAGATGCCGTCACCACCTGCACCGAGCGTCACGTCGAGCTCGACCTCGGGGCGCAGGGACTGGGTGCCTTGGACGTTGCGTCGCCGCAGCGTGAGCAGATCGCCGTCGCCGTCGCCTTCGAAGTCCGCGATCGCGCTCGAACGCACGATGCCGATCATCGGTGAGGGCCACGCAGTCCACGGAGCGAGCGTCGCGTTGGCTTGGCCGGCGAGCACGTCCATGCTGAACGGAAAGTGCAGCACCGCGACGTCGTCGCGCGCGTCGTTCGACATGCGGCCGACCACCGGATACGCACTGCCGGCGGCGAAGTGCGCGTCGACGGGCGCGGCGAAGGTACCGTCGCCGAGCCCGCGCAGCACGGCGCCCTGCGCCACGCCGGACGAAACGCCGGTGACCAAGAGATCGATGGCACCGTCGCCGTCGAAGTCACCGGGCTCGAGCGCGAGCGGCTCGAACGGCAACACCAAGGGCACTTCGGTCGCCTCGCCGGGCCCACCACTGGGCGGCGGATCGCCGGGATCGCAGGCCGCCAGCGCCAACACCACACCCACCCACCGTCCACCGATCGTCGAGCCCATGCGAACCTCGCGATGATGCGATGGTCGATCGCGGCGCGTTCCGTGATCGCGCTCATGGGAACGATGCGACGCCGACCGGCAGGTCACTGTCGAAGTTGCTGCCGTTGCCGAGCTGACCTTGTTGGTTGCGACCCCAACACCAGATCGAGCCGTTGCCCTTCGCGACGCAGCTGTGATCGTAGCCGGAGTCGATCGCGATCGCGTTGCTCAGCCAGATCGGATTCATGCCGACGCTGACGGCGGTGTTGGTGTCGTCGCCTTCGTCGCCGTTGCCGAGCTCGCCCCAGTCGTTGCCGCCCCAGCAACGCGCGCTGCCGTTGGATCGCAGCGCGCAGCTCGAGTCGCCGCCGGCGGCGACGTCGATGCCGGTCGAGACGCCGCTGACGGTCACCGGATAGTTGCTGCTCGACCACGCGCCTTGGCCGAGCTGGCCCGAATTGCCCAGGCCCCAGCAGCGCACCGCGCCGCCCGCGATCACGGCGCAGCCGTGGAAGCTGCCCGCCGAGATCGCGACGACACCATTGAGCGGCGGGTTGAGCAGACCGCCCGTGCGCACGGTGACCGGCACGTTGCTCTTCGCACCGTTGCCCGAGCTGCCGTTGCCGAGCTGGCCGTACACGTTGCTGCCCCAGCACTTCACCTGTCCGCCCGAACCGAGCGCACACACGTGGTAGCGCGACGCATCGATCGCCACCGCGTTGGTGAGGCCCGAGACCGCGACCGGCACATCGCTCGCGGTGTACGTGCCATCGCCGATCTGTCCGTAGCTGTTGCCACCCCAGCACACCGCGGTGCCGTTGGATCGCAGCGCGCAGGTGTTCTCCTCGGATGCGGCGAGCTGCGTCGCGTCGCCGAGGTTCTGCACGACGACCGGGGTGCTGCTGCGAATGCCCGACGCTCCGTCGTCGCCGAGCTGACCCGTTGCGTTGCGTCCCCAGCAGCGTGCGGTGCCGTCGTCGACGAGCGCGCACGAGTGATCGCCACCGGCGACGACGTCGATCGCACCCGCCAATCCGGCGACCAGGGTCGCGCTGTTGCGATCGACGAGCGTGCCGTCGCCGATCTGGCCCTCGGCGTTGTCGCCCCAACACTTCACGGTGCCGTCGCTGCGCAGGCCGCAGCTGTGGTACATGCCGGTCGCGACGCGCGGGCCGTCGCTCGCACCGGAGAGCCCGAGGACTTCGAGGGGTGTGAAGCTGTCGATCTCGGTACCGTCGCCGATCCGCCCGGCGACGTTGTCGCCCCAACAGCGCATCGATCCATCCGAGAGTGCGGCGCACGCACCGTTTCTGTACCCGTCGAACGCGACGACGGAATCGAGGCCGGCCACCGTTTGTGGCGTGGGATGGTCGAGGAGATCCTCGGAGCCGATCGCGAGCACACCGTCGATGTTCCCGCCCCAACAGCTCAGCGTGCCGTCGCGCAGCACCGCACACGCGAATGGCCTGCCGTCGGTGTGTCCGCCTTCGACGTTGCCGGCGTCGGTGATGCCGACGACCTGCACGGGCGTCGTGCTGTGCGAGAGCACGTCGGACGCGATGCCGTTGCCCAGCGCGCCACCATGATTCCAGCCCCAGCTGCGAATCGTTCCGTCGGCGAGCACCGCGTGTCGCGTCCGCCCGGTGCATGCGATTGCGACCGCAGTGCCGATGCCTGGCACGCTGACCGGCGTGGTGCGATCGATCAGCGTGCCGTCACCGACTTCGCCGTGGTCGTTCTCGCCCCAACACTTGACGATCCCGTTCGCGAGCAACACGCAGTGACCGTTGGTCGCGACCGCGGTGTCGATGCTCGATACCTGCACCGGCGAGTCGGACATCTTCAGACCGTCGCCATCCCCCAACCATCCATGCCCCCAGCAGAATGCGCGACCGTCGGCCCGCACGGCGCAGTCGCTCGCCCATGCGCTGCCGATCGAGACGATGTCCGACAGCCCGGGCACCTGCTGCGGTGTCGCATCCCACGGAGTCCCGCCGCCATCGATGTCACCGTGCCGTGTCCCCCAACGCCACACCGTACCGTTCGAGCGCAGCGCAATGACGTGCGCGGTGCCGGCATCGATCGCCACCACGTCGGTCAGGCCCGCGACGACGACCGGGGTCGCGCTGCTCTCGCCCGCGCCGTCTCCCAGCTGTCCCTCCCAGTTCGCGCCCCAACAGCGCACCGTGCCGTCCGGCACGATGGCGCACGTGCTCGCATTGGAGACTGCGATGCGCGAGCGATGCAGATCGCGGGTCTCGCTCGCGTTCGCATCGAGCTCGAGATCGCCGGGCAACGCGTTGCCCTCGTCGCTCGCGCCCGCGTCGTCGCTCGAGCTGCTCTCGTCGAGCGCCGCGAGATCGTCGGCCGCGCACGCGAGCGCGGTGGGGCAGAGCAGCAAGAGCGCGAGCACGCGAGGCTTGGACATCGGTCTCATTGCACGATCGAACGCGATGGCCCCTCGGGTGTGACGCGCAAAACGCAGACGAATCACGGGAACGATGCGACGCCGACCGGCAGCTCGCTGTCGAAGGTGCCGCCGTTGCCGAGCTGACCGTTGTTGTTGAGGCCCCAGCACCAGATCGTGCCGTTGCCCTTCGCGACGCAGGTGTGGTCGTAGCCGGAGTCGATGTCGATCGCGTTGCTCAGCCAGATCGGATTCATGCCGACGGCGACCGGAGTGTGGGTCGCGGTGTCGTCGCCGTTGCCGAGCTCGCCGTAGTCGTTGCTGCCCCAACAGCGCGCGCTGCCGTTCGATCGCACGGCGCAGCTCGAGCTCCCACCCGCGGAGATGTCGACGGCGTTGGTGAGGCCGCTGACCGCGACCGCGTAGTTGCTGCTGCTCCACGCGCCCTGACCGAGCGCACCACCGCCGCCGGCGCCCCAGCAACGCGCCGTGCCGCCCGCGATCGCAGCGCAGCTGTGGTTGTGGCCCGCCGAGATTCCGACGACGTTGGCGAGCGCAGGATTGAGCAGCGTGCTCGACTTCACGGTCACCGGCACGTTGCTGTTCGCGCCTGCACCCGCGCTGCCGTTGCCGAGCTGACCGTTGACGTTCGACCCCCAGCACTTCACCTGACCGCCCGCTCGCAGCGCGCAGTAGTGGTAGCGACTGCCGTCGATCGCGATCGCATCGCTCATGCCCGAGACGAGCACGGGTACATCGGCGCTCGTGTTGAAGCCGTCGCCGAGCTGGCCGTAGACGTTGCTGCCCCAGCACGCGACCGTGCCGTCGCTGCGCAGCGCACACGTGCTGCCGTCGCCGGCGGCGAGCTGCGTGACGATGTCGAGCGCGTACACGACGACGGGCGCCGTGCTGCGCACACCCGACGCACTGTCGTCACCGAGCTCGCCGCTGGCGTTGCGTCCCCAGCAACGCACCGTGCTGTCGTCGACGAGCGCGCACGTGTGTCGGCCACCGGCCGCGACGTCGGTGACGTTCGACAGCCCTCCGACCAGCGTCGCACTCGTGCGATCGATCTGTGTGCCATCACCGATCTGTCCCTCGCTGTTGTCGCCCCAGCACTTCACGGTGCCATCGCTGCGCAGGCCACAGCCGTGATACATGCCGGTCGCGACCTGCGGCCCCTCGTTCACCGCGGAGAGCCCGGACACGTCGACCGGCGAGAAGCGATGGGTCGTCGTGCCATCCCCGAGCTGTCCGTACGAGTTGTCTCCCCAACAGCGCACGGATCCGTCGGACCGCAGCGCGCACGCGTGTCGGCCGTTCGTCGACACGTCCACCACGCCGTCGAGCCCGGGCACTTCCGCGGGTGTCGCGTGCGCATCGAAGTCGGTGCTCCCGAGGCCGAGCTGGCCGTGCATGTTCATCCCGAAGCAGCGCACGGTGCCGCCGTCGCGCAGGGCCACACAGGCGGAGAGCTCGGATCCCATGCTCGGGTAGAAGGCGCCCGAGATGTCGCCCGCGTTCGCGATGCCGAGCAGCGCGACGGGCGTGTTGCTCGGCGCCGTTCCGCCATCGCCGAGCACGCCGAAGTGGTTGCTGCCCCAGCTGCGCGCGGTGCCGTCGGCGAGCACCGCATAGTTCGTGCCGAAGCTCCCGCTGATCGCGACTGCGCCCGCGAGGCCTTGCACCGCGACCGGGACGTTCGAGGCGACGTTCGTGCCGTTGCCCAGCTGCCCACTGAGGTTGCCGCCCCAGCACTTGACCGTTCCGTTCGCGAGCAGCACACAGCTGCCGTTGGTCGCCACGGCGGTGTCGATCCCGGTGACCTGCACCGGTGTCGAGCTCGCCTTGGACGCGTCGCCGTCGCCGAGCACGCCATCGCCCCAACAGAACGTGCGACCGTCGGACCGAACCGCGCACGTGCTCTTGTACTCCGCTCCGATCGCGACGATGTCGGAGAGACCCGCGACGAGCTGCGGTGTCGTATCGATCGGGTCGCCGGCCGCACCCCAGCGCGGGCCCCAGCGATAGACGGTGCCGTTCGAGCGCAGCGCGACGTAGGTCCGATAGCCCGCGTCGAGTGCGACGATGTCCGTCAGGCCCGCAGCGACGACGGGCGTGGTGCTGTCGAGGCCGGTGCCGTTGCCGAGCTCTCCGAAGATGTTGCCGCCCCAGCAGCGCACGGTGCCGTCCTGCACGACGGCGCAGGTGCTGAGCATGCCCGCCGCGATGCGCGAGCGATGCAGATCGCGGGTCTCGCTCGCGTTCGCATCGAGCTCGAGATCGCCGGGCAACGCGTTGCCCTCGTCGCTCGCGCCCGCGTCGTCGCTCGAGCTGCTCTCGTCGA
>DASZPU010001013.1:0-14607 GCA_035550195.1 Nannocystaceae bacterium | reverse complement strand
CGAGCGACGCAGTGCTCGACGTCCGCATCGCGTGCCTCGAGCACGCGCGCGTCGAGCTCGGCGCGCTCGCGCTCGCGAGCTCGCGCGCGGACGATCTCTCGACCGCGCTCGCAGCCGCGGATCGACTCGCGCCCGTCGAGCGCTGCGCCGACCTCGACGCGGACGCGGTCGGTCCCCCTCAGCCCGACGATCCGCTGCACGCGGCCGCGATCATGCCGGTGCGGGAAGCGATCGCGCTCACCCGCGCGCTCGACAACGCCGGTGAGCTCGCCGATGCGCTGACCACCGGGAACGATGCGATCGCGCGCGCACGCGAGCTCGACTGGGCGCCGCTGCGCGCCGAAGCGCTCGAGGTCGTCGGCGAGGTCGAGGCCTCGCGGGGTGAGTACGCGGCCGCCGAGGCGCTGCTGAGCGAGGCGTTCTTCGAGGCGCGCGAGTCGGGCCACGACGTCGTCGCAGTGAATGCCGCGTCGACGTTGGTGTGGGTGGTCGGCTATCGACTCGCGCGCCGGGCCGAAGGTCACGAGTGGGCGCGTCACGGCGAAGCGCAGCTGGGCTCGCCCGCGATCGGTCGGCTCGACGAGGCGCGCCTGCGCAACGCGATCGGCACGATGTACGAGGACGAAGGCGAGCTCGACGCATCGGAGGCGGCGTATCGTCAGGCGCTCGCGCTCATCGCCGCCGAGCGCGGCGTCGATCACTCGGACGCCGCGATGGTGCACAACAACCTCGGCAATCTCGCGGAGCGTCGCGGTGACTTCGTGAAGGCCGAGCAAGAGCAGCGCCATGCGCTCGCGATCAACGAGCGCGTGCATGGCGAGGATCACGAGCTCACCGCTATGTCGCTCAACAACCTCGCGATCGCGCTGCAGCGGCAGGGCCGTGCGCAGGAGGGCTTGCCGCTGCTGCGTCGGGCGCTCGCGGTGCGTGAGCGGGTGTTGGGCCCCGAGCACCCGCTGGTCGCGCGCACGCACATGAACCTCGGCGTCACGCTCAAGGCGCTAGATGAGCTCGACGAAGCCGAGCAGCATCAGCGCCGCGCCGTCGCGATCTTCGAAGCGAAGCTCGGTGGCAGCCACACCGACCTCGCGAGCGCATGGATCAACCTCGGCAACGTGCTGCGTCGCCGCGGCCGTGGCGAAGACGCGTTGGCCGCGATTCGACGCGCGCGCACGATCTTCGAGGCCGCCCTGCCCGCGGATCACCCCAACGTCGCGCGCGTGAAGCAGACCGAGGCCGAGTTCGCGGCGGATCTGGCACAGTAGAGCTGCGCATGCCCACCGACTTCGAGCTGCTCGCGGCGTGGCGGGCCGGCGACATCGAGGCCGGCAACACGCTGGTGCGTCGCCACTTCCTCGGGCTGTACGCGTTCGTGCGCGCGAAGGTACCCGAGGCCGCCGACGATCTGATCCAGAAGATCTGGGAGGGCTGCGTGCAAGCGCGCGATCGCATCGACGAGCGCGCGAGCTTCAAGGCCTACCTGTTCGGCATCGCGCGTCGACAGCTCGTGTACTTCTTCCGTGAAGCACGGCGTGATCGCGATCACCTCGACACGATGGTCGAGTCGATCGCACAGCTCAGCGGCTCGCCGAGCCGCCACGTCGCGCTGCGCGAGGAACAGCACGCGATGTTGACCGCGTTGAACGGCCTGCCGCTCGATCTACAGATCGCGCTCGAGCTCTACTACTGGGAAGAGCTCTCGGTGGCCGACGTCGCGGCGGTGCTCGACGTGCCCGAAGGCACCGTGAAGAGTCGGCTGCACCGCGCGCGACAGCTCCTGCGCGAGCAGCTCGATCAAGCCGAGGTCGGCGAAGATGCCGAGCTCGAGACGCTGAAGCGCTTGCGTGGCGCGCTCGTGGCCAAGTGATCTTTGCTCCTGCGCCGCCGTGAACGGGAACGCCGCCGTCGCTAAAGCACCGGCATGACGATCCCGAAGTTGCTTCCTCTCCTCGTCGGCTCGCTGCTCGCGTTCGGTTGCGTGAAGACCGGCAGCGTCGCAGTTTCGCAGCCGGTCGAAGCCAAGGTCGCGCAGTACGACGCCATCGTCGTGTCGGCGGCGAGTGACACGTCCGATCTACAGAAGTACATGCCGAAGCTGCAGGAGGGCGTCGCGAAGAGCCTGCAGAAGGACAAGGTGTTCTCGTCGGCGACGGCCGGTGGCGCACCGCCTGCGGGCGCGTTGACGCTGCGCATGAAGGTGGTGAAGACCACCGCCGGCAGCAAGGCCGCGCGCATGTTCAACGTCGGCGGTGAGACCGAGGTCGAGGTGACCTGCGAGCTCGTCGACGAGCAAGCCAACACCACGCTCGCGAAGTTCGTCGCGACAGGCAACTCCGCCCGCAAGTCGAAGAGCTCGGTCAACGGCTTCGACACCTCGATCGCCGACGACCTCGACGGCCGAGCCGTCCGCGCCGCCGGCGAACAGATCGCCGCCTACCTCGCCGAACAAACCCAGAACTGATCCGCGAACACGGTCGCCCCGCACGAGGGAGAGCGCGGGACGGCGCACGAGCCCGACGTGGCTTCGCCACGGCGGAGAGCAGCACGACCGCCCGCACGAGGGAGAGCGCGCGACGGCGCACGAGCCCGCCGTGGCTTCGCCACGGCGGAGAGCGAGCACGACCGCCCGCACCAGGAAGAGCGCCGGACGGCGCGACCAAAACTAATTCGGCGGGTCGAAGTGCTCGCAGGTGGAGTCGATGTCCTCGAGGATCATGTCGAACGCCATCTCGAGCTGACCGCCGCAGAGATCCCAGAACATGCCCTGGCCCTCGTCGATGAACAGCTGCGTGACCTGCTTCATGACGGTCGCGTTCTGGGCCGAGCCGTAGGGCCCGTTGCAGTTCGACCCGCCGGCGACGCCGAGGAAGACGACGCTGTGCACGTCACCGCCCTTGGCCGCGACGATCTTGTCGAAGATCTGCTGCGGCGTCTGGAACGGCACCGGCTGCTCGTCCTCGTCGGTCATCGCGACCACGAACAGCACGGCATCGTCGCGCAGGAACCCGTCGTTCTGGTCGTCGGCGAACGGCGGGTTGATCGCGTCGGCGGCCGTGTTCGAGGGCGCCTCGTCGTCGTTGTTCATCGAGCAGAAGTCTGCGGTGCCCATGTAGCCGTTGAAGGCCAGGTCGGTGACGCAGTGGTACTCGTCGAAGAGATTCGGCGACGTCGAGCTCATGTAGTTCGCGCCGGTCGAGAAATCGCAGAAGCCCATCGTCATCCCGGTGTCGTGGAGGATCGCGGGGTTGTTGCACGCGTCCATCACACCGAGGTGGAAGTCGTCGAGGCCGTTGTGCACCGCGAGCAGTGCGGTGGGGAACGAGTCGAACGCCGGACCGGCGAGCGCGTCGATCTCTTCGTACATGCTGTCGGAGTGATCGATCGAGATGATCACGTCGACCTTCGTGCAGCCTTCATCCGCTTCGGTGTCCTGCGACGGCGCATCGATGACACCGCCGACGTCGAGCTTGAGACCCGAGCCCGAGCTCTCGCTGCTGGTCGCGACGCCGGTGTCGATGCTGGTGCCGACCGTGCTGTCCGGATCCACGGTGCTGGAGCCCGAACCGGTGCTCGCGCTCGAGCTGTCGTTCACCGTCGCGCTCGACTCGGTGGTCGCGGAGTCGGCGGCGGACTTGGCCGGCTCGCCACACGCAAGGCTCACGCACGGGAGCAACAGGGCTACGGCACAACGGTTCATGCCTTCCATCATGGCAGAGTCCGCCAGGACTTCTAGCCTGTGCTACACCGACGGCGAAATGTCCGCGCCCATCGTCGTGCAGAAGTATGGCGGCTCCTCCGTCGCCGACGTCGATCGCATCCGCCGCGTCGCCCAACGCGTGGTGGACACCAAAGCCAAGGGCTACCGCGTGGTCGTGGTGGTCTCGGCGATGGGCAAGACCACGGATCAATTGATGACGCGGGCTCGCGAAATCTCCAGCTCGCCGTCCCGCCGCGAGCTCGACATGCTGCTTTCCTGCGGCGAACGGGCCAGCATGGCGCTTTTGTCGATGGCGATCCACGAGCTCGGCCATGAAGCCATCTCCCTCACTGGTTCGCAGTCCGGCATCCTCACCAACGATCGCCACTCCGGCGCGCGTATCCTCGAAGTACGTCCGTTTCGCGTCGAGGACGAGCTCGCGCGCGGGCGCATCGTGATCGTCGCGGGCTTCCAAGGCGTCTCGTACAAGCGTGAGGTCACCACGCTCGGGCGCGGCGGGTCCGACACCACCGCGGTCGCACTCGCAGGCGCGCTCGGGGCCGAGTACTGCGAGATCTGCTCCGACGTCGACGGCGTCTACACGGGCGACCCGCGCGTGGTCGATGCCACGTCGCTCATCGAAGCCATCTCGCACGAAGAGATGCTCGAGCTCACCTCGCACGGCGCGAAGGTGTTGCACGCGGAGTCGGTGGAGTTCGCGAGGCGCACCGGCGTCGCGCTCTACGCCCGCGCGACCTTCAGCGAAGGCGCCGGCACGCGCATCGATCGCGACGAGAACATCACCACCGATCGCGCGCTGTCCGGTGTCGCCGGCACGCGCAATCTCGTGCGACTGCGTGCGTTCGGTGGCCACTCGATGGATCGCATGCTCGCAGCCGCGGCCGATGCTGCGCTGCCGGTGCTGCACCTCGACGCGGATCACGAGATCGCGGATCTGTGGTTCGGCCTCTCCGACGTACCCGACTGGCCGGACGTGCGCGCGAAGCTGATGGGTCAGGTGGAGATCGAGGAGAACTGCGGCGCGGTGTCGGTGGTCGGCGACTTCTTCGGTCGCAACGCCGCCGCGCTCGCGAAGACGCGCTCGATCGCAGCGGGCATCGGCGTGCCGATCAAGGCGATGGCCACGTCACCGCTTCGTGCGACGCTCTTCTGCGCAGACGAAGACGTCGAGCGGCTCACCGTCGCGATGCACCGCGCGTTCCTGCAGTAGCTGCGCTGCGTCTACGGAACGGTCAGCGAGTCGAACGCTGCGCGTGCGGCGGGCTCGACCTCGGGATGCGCGGCCCAGTAGTAGCCCTCGAAGTCGATCACGGCGCCATCGCGCTGCTGCTGCCACAACACCATGCGAATGCCGACTTCCTCGGCGACGAAGTGTTGCTCGGTGGTGGGAAACGCGACGCCCTCGAGCTGCTTCACCTTGCCCACCGTCACGAGGCCGGGATCGCGTTGGATCGGCTCCGCCGCGATGTCCGGCGTGGTGACCTCGAAGTCGATCATGAGTGGGTGACGCGCGAGATCGCCGACGACGAAGCGCGGGCGCTCCGACGTGCCGCCGACCATGGGCTCGCCGAGCTGCACCGGCACGGTGAGCGTCGCACCGGGTAGCGCGATCGTGCGCGTCTGCTCGACCGCGAAGGTCGCCCACGGCTTGCCGATCACGATCGCAGTCGCGAACGCGGCGACGTGCAGCGCGACGGCACCGAACACGAACGGCTGCAGCTTGCGCTCGGCGTCGGGCGAGCCCAGCCCGCGCGTGGGCAGGCCCGCGAAGCCGAGCGCGAGCCCGACGACGCCGCCACCGAGGTGCGCGAACAGATCGACCTGCGGCATGAACGACACCGCGAGGTTCACGACGAGATTCACGATCGCGTTGCGCCGCAAGACCGGCAGCACCGCCGGCGGGATCGCGGAGCCCGGACGCCACGCGAGCGCGATCGATGCGCCGAGCAAGCCCCAGATTGCGCCCGACGCTCCCACCGAGATCGCGGCCGTCGAGAACGCTGCGCTCGCGAGCCCGCCACCCAATGCGGCCGCGACGTAGACGAGCAGCATGCGGCGCCAGCCGAGCAAGCGCTCGAGGAAGCCGCCGAGCACGATCATCACGTAGCCGTTGACGATGAGGTGCAGCCAGCCGAGGTGCAGCCACGCGGGTGAGAGCAGTCGCCACGGCTCGGAGCCCAGCGCATCGCGCATGCCCGCGCCCATGTTCGCGAGCGTGGGGATGAAGTCGCCGCCGCCCCACAGCTGCTCGAGTGCGAACGCGATCGCGTAGGTGAAGACGATCGCCATCGTCGCGTGCGAGCGGCCCTGCGCGAGCTTGTCGACGAAACCGCGACGCTCCTGCAGCTCGGCGATCGCTTCGGGGCTCGGTGCGACGATGGTGGCGCGCAACGCTTCGCGATCGACCTCACGCGGTGCTTCGCGGGTGGCGACCTCGGTGAGCACGCGCCCCATGGGTGAATCGATGCGTGAGCCCGCGCCCGCCCAGGGCTCGCCGTCGTCACCGAGCACGAACACCTGCACGACGCGACGCATCATCAGGCGCGGCTGCACGCGCCCGAGCAGCTCGCGATGCCGCGCGTCACCGCCGATGACGACGAGCTTGAGATCCGTGGAAGGATTGCCGGTGACGACGCGGCGAAAGTGCTCTTCGATCTCCTCGGGCGGACCGCAGTCGGCGGACAGCACCGCCGCAGCAGTGCCATCGGGCATCGCGACCACCGCGTCGACGCGACCGAGCGCGAGCAGCTTGCCGCCGATCGCCTCGTCGCACAGGCCCTGCACCACCTCGAGGAATCGCTGCTCGCGCTCGGGCAACGGCCGCAGCATAGCCCACTGCAGGTGACGGATCGGGTCGCGCCGGGTACCAGTTCGAGAACCGTGCGCGGCGCGGGATGGCGTCGCTTACAGGGCGCCACCCTCGGCCCGCGTCTTGCTATGTCGACGCGGCGAACCGCATGAACGTTCCGCGCTCGGCACTCGTCCTCGCATCGATCTTCGGCTGCACCGTCGGCGACGGCGGAGACACCACGCTGTCTGGAGGCGCGAGCGCTGCGACGGCGGCGACGAGCACCGCGCAGACCGACGACGGCAGTGACGCGACGAGCGATCCGATCGCGAGCACCGACAGCACCAGCGGCGGCGTCGGTGACGGCGGATCGAGCTCGAGCGGCGACGTCGACGCGAGCGACGCCGACGCATCGAGCGGCGGCGACGGTGCGAGCAGCAGCGAGGGTGGCGGCGAGTCGAGCAGCACGGACACCGGGGACGATCTCGCCGACGGTGTCCTCGACGTCACCATCATCGCGCACGACGACTGCACGATCACGACGATGCCTGCATCGATCGCGGTGCCCGAAGGCACCGAGTTCACCGTGAACTGGATCAGCGCGGCGAGCAGCGAGACCAACGTCGACGTCGCGAAGATCGATGCGTTCAACGCCGTGCCGATCATCCTCGGCATGGAGCCCGGCACCTCGTATCACGACGAGGTGCGGGCCTGGTGCGGCACGCTCTTCACCGGCACGTTCGACTTCGAGATCACCAGCTGCTTCGAGCCGCAGATGATCCCCGTCGACTGCAGCGCGTAGCGATCACTGACAGGCGGGCACGCCCGCCAGCCCGTTGTTGTACGCGTCGAGCTGCGCCGCGTAGCCGAGCGCTGCGTCGCGCTCTTCGTCGGTGATCTCGCAGTCCTGCAGAGCGGGTCACCGCTGCGCGAGCCACTTCGCGATCTCGTCCGCGCGCGCGCGCCAAGCCGGACCCGATGCGATGAAGTCGGCATGCGCAGCGTCGGCGAGCTTGCGTGCACGCACGCGATCGGCCGCGGTTCCGCGCACGACGAGCGCGCGAGCGAGCAAGAACGCCGCCTCGGGTCGCGCACCGCCGCGTTCGTTACCCGGCGTGCCCATGATCGCCACGACCCGTGACGCGGCGTCGATCGCTGCATCGCCGCGACCGCGCACGATCTCGAGCTCGGCGAGGCCGCCCCACGCGCGCGCGACCTCGCCATCGTTGGGCCCGAGCGCGCGCTCACGGAGCGCGATCGCTCGCGCGAAGTGTCTGCGCGCGATCTCGTCCGCGCTCGCGCGCGTCGCAACGATGCCGCAGTCGGTCTCGAACTCCGCGACCGTCGGGTGCTCGGCGCCCAGCGTGTCGCGCGCGATGTCCAGCGCGGCGTCGGCCTGCGCGCGGGCTTCCTCGACGCGACCGAGCTCGATCGTGATCGACGAGACCATCGACAGGCTGCGTGCCGTGCTCTCGCTGCGTTCGCCCGACTCGCGCCGTGCGATCGCGAGCGCGCGCTCGGCATACGGCAGCGCTTCGGCGAACTCCCGACGCGCGAGGGCATTCCACGCGAGCATGCGCAGCGCCGGCGCGAGACTGGCGTGCGTGTCCCCGAAGTTCTCTTCGAGGATCTCCAGCGCGCGCATGTGCTCGACGCGAGCGGCTTCGAGATCCCCGAGCTCACCCAGCGCACTGCCCACGTTGATCGCCGCACCCGCGACGTTGGGATGGCGTGCGCCGTAGGTCGCGACGAGCAGCTCGTAGCTGCGCTGGAAGCCCGCGAGCGCGTCGCGGTACGAGCCCTTCGCGGCCGCGATGGCACCGATGTTCGCGTGCGCACCGGCGAGCAGGATCTGCTTGTCGTCGATGCCCGGCACCGCGAACGCGCGCTGGTAGAGCGCTTCGGCGCGCTCGTAGTCGGCGCTGCGCAAATAGGCGTTGCCCATGCCGACGAGCAGCTCGACCTCGATCTCCGGATCTCCGCCGAGTGCATCGAGCGTGGCGTGGCAGTGCCGCTCCCACTGCTCCGCGCGCGTGATGCCGCCTTCGTCGCCGGGGTTCCACAGCTCGAGCAAGCCGAGCATCGAGAGCGCCGCGACGCGATGGTGCTCGACCGCGAGCGCCGCGCTGAGCGAGTCGTGGAAGGTCTGTTCGGCGGTGGGCGCCTGCATGAACTGCTGCGCGTCGCCGACGGTGAGCAGTGCTTCGGCGGTCGCCCAGCGATCGCCCACTGCCTTCGCGCGCGCGAGCGATTCCCTCGCGACCGCCTCGGCTTCGGTGTAGCGCGCGGTGTGGGCCAGCGCTTCGGCGCGCTCGATCGTCGCGTCGATCTCGTCCCGCGTCACCGCGTCGATGCCTGCGCGCGCTTCGGCCTGACGCGACAGCCCACGATCGTCGGCGCACACGTCGGGCGTACCGAGGTGCTCGACCGTCTCCGCCGACCGCAGCACGGCTTCGCGATCGACGGTGCGCAACGCATCCGCGATGGCCGACGCACGACCGAGCTGGCGATCGAGACACGTCATGCGCCGCGCCACGACATCGGCCGCGACGCTGCCGTCTTGTTCCGCGTGGCAGGCCTGCGTCTGCGCGACGACCCAGGTGTCGGCGAACTCGTCGATGCGCGCAGTCACGGCCTGCACCGCATCGGCGGCCGATGGCTCGCCGGTGGCGAGGAAGGCCTGTTCGATCTCGCGACGGCTCGCGTCGTCCCACACGCCGTCGAGTCGGCGATCGACGTGATCGCAGTAGCTCGCGCGCACGGGCTCGTCGCGCACCACGGCGAACGACAACGCGAGCGTGACACCCACCGCGCCCACGCCCGCGACCAACGTCGACGACGGGCGACGGCGCCGGGGATCGAGCGCGTGTAGCAGCGCGCGCATGTCGGTGAAGCGATCTTCGGGCGCGGTCGCGAGCCCGCGTGCCACCGCGCGGCGTAACCAACTCGGCGCACCACGAACGGGCAACGGCTCGCCCACGATCGGCCGCTCGCCCCACAGCGCCTCGTGCATCGTGACGCAGAACGCATACTGATCGGCCCGCGCGTCGCACTGCCGACCTTCGCGCTGCTCGGGCGCGGCATAGGCCGCGGTGCCTTGGAACGCGCCGTCGAAGGTCGCCTCGAGCGGTGGTTGCTCGGCCTCGAGCGCGACGATCTCGACGTCCGAAGCCGTCGAGTCGTCCATGCGATGTGCGAGCCCGAAGTCGGTGACGACGACGCGCGCTCCGGTGAGCAGCACGTTGTCCGGCTTGAAGTCGCGATGGACGATGCCGGCCGCGTGCGCAGCGACGAGACCTTCGCCCGCCGCGCGCATCACCGCCAGCACGTCGCGCCAGCCGCGAGGCGCACGCAACCACTCGCGCAGCGTGGGCCCATCGACGAGCTCCATCGCGAGGAAGAGCTGCTCGCCCACGATGCCGACGTCGTGGATCGTGACGACGTTGCGATGCACGAGCTGCGCGGTGGCCTTGGCCTCGCGCAGGAACCCGGTGCGCGCGCGCGGGCTCGCTGCATCGGCGCGCAAGAGCTTCACCGCAACGGCACGATCGAGCTGCGGATCGAACGCGGCGTAGACCGTGCCCATCGTGCCGCTGCCGAGCAGCCGCTGCACGATGTAGCGCCCGAGCCGATCCCCGGGCTGCAGGCCAACTTCGATCGTCACCCGCGTGCGACGCTAGCACGCGCCGCTAGAGCCGGTGGGATTGCTCAGCGCATCGACTGGTAGGCCATCGCGGTCGCGAGGCGGCGCGGCATGAGCCGCACGAGCTGCGCACCGAACCAGTTGAAGAACCCGGGGATGACGCTCGCGCGGCCGCGCAGCATCGCCCAGATGCCGCGACGCACCACGGCTTCGCTCGTCATCATCATCATGCGCTGGTAGCGGGTGGGCGCCTGACCGGACACCTGCAAGAACTCGGTCGCAGTGACGCCGGGCGAGAGCACGGTGCAACGCACGTTGGTGTTGCGCAGCTCGTACGCGAGCGCTTCGCCGAACGACAGCACGAACGCCTTCGCGGCCGCGTAGCTCGCGTACGTCGGGCTCGGCTGGTACGCGCCGATCGACGACACCTGCAGCACGTAGCCGAAGTCGCGCGCGACCATGTCTTTCACGAAGAGCTTGGTGAGGTGCACGAGCGTGACGATGTCGAGCTCGAGCATGTCGCGCTCGCGCTCCCACGGGATCGCGATGAACTCACCGTGCACGCCGTAGCCGGCATTGTTGACCAACACGTCGATCCGCACGCCGCGCGCGTGCACGGTGTCGTAGAGACGCTGCGCCGCGTCGCGCTCGGTGAGGTCCATGTCGACCACGAGCACGTCGATGCCATGCGTCGCACGCAGCTCGGAGGCGAGCGCTTCGAGACGATCGCGGCGGCGCGCGACCAGCACGAGGTGGCAGCCGATCGCTGCGAGCTGGCGAGCGAAGTCCAGGCCGAGGCCGGAGGAGGCACCGGTGACGAGAGCGGTCTTGTTGCGGAGGTCGTGGGAGAGCATGTCGGTGTCCTTGGTGACTTACGGTCATTTATTTAGCTGACCCTTGGTCAGTTGTCAAGGCGCCCAGATCCGCGTTTTTCGGGCTCGTCCGGGGTAACGGCGCGCGCGCCCCCCTCGTCTCGCGGGCGTTGCCGGGCGATGCTCGGTGGGCTGGGCGCCATGAAGCTGCGTCGCGTTCTGGTTCCTCTTCTGATCCTGGGTGGCGGTGTCGCGATCGCCCGGTCGCTCATCGCGAGCAAGCCCGAGGCGGAGCACCACGAAGTCGACGTGCCGATCACCTATGTCGACGTCATCGAAGCACGCGCTGCGGATCATCGCGTGGTCGTGCGCGCGATGGGCATCGTGAAAGCCGAACGCGAGGTGGTGCTGCAACCCGAGGTCGGTGGCCGCGTGATCGAGCAGAGCACCAACCTCGTCGCGGGTGGACGCGTCGCGAAGGACGAAGCGCTGATCCGCGTAGATCCCCGCGACTACTCGGCCGCGGTCGCGTCGGTGCAGGCCGAGCTCGCCTCCGCCGATCTGCAGGTGCGCGAAGAAGCGACGCTGCGCCGCGTCGCCGAGCACGAGTGGAAAGATCGCGGCGATGTCGGGGCCGACACGCTCAGCTACGTGATGCGCGAGCCCCATCTCGAGGCCGCGAACGCGCGCGTGTCGTCGGTGCGCACGCGCATCGCGAAAGCCAAGCGCGATCTGCAGCGCACCGTGTTGCGTGCGCCGTTCGAGGCGATCGTGATCGACGAGACCGTCGACCTCGGACAGATGATCGGCCCCCAGACGCCGGCCGCACGGCTCGCCGGCACCGCACGCTTCTGGGTGCAGGTCGCGGTGCCGTTCGACGAGCTCGGCATGCTCGAGATCCCCGCGATGAACACCGACCGCGACAAGGGCTCCCCCGCGCGCGTCGTGCATCGGCTCGGTGGCAACAGCGACGCGGCGGTGGTGCGCGACGGCTATGCCGTGCGCGCGCTCGCCAACGTCGAAGAGCGCGGGCGGATGGCGCAGGTGGTCATCGCCGTCGACGATCCGCTCGAGCTGCAGAAGCCCGCCGGGCAGCGCGGCTTGCCGCTGCTCATCGGTCGCTACGTCAACGTGGAGCTCGAAGGTCGCGAGCTGCGCGGCGTGATCGAGCTGCCGGCGGCCGCGGTGCGCGACGGCAAGCACGTCTGGGTGCTCGACTCCGACAGTCGTCTGCGCGCGAAGCCGATCACCATCGCATGGCGCGAGCCCGGCAAGGTGTTCGTCGACAAAGGCATCGTGTCCGGCGACCGCATCGTCATCACCCCCATCGCAGTCGCGACCGACGGCATGAAGGTCAGCGTCACGCCGGCGAGCGACGTCGTCGCGACCAGGAAGTAGGCCGATGCCGAGCGGCGGAGGAATGCTGGCCTGGTTCGTGAAGAACCCCGTCGCCGCGAACCTGCTCGCGTTGTTCCTGTTGCTCGGCGGCGTGCTGGTCGGACGCGGCGTGAAGCAAGAGGTCTTCCCCGACTTCAAGCTCGACGTCATCGCAGTGCGCGTGCCCTACCCCGGCGCGAGCCCGTCGGAGGTCGAGAGCGGCATCGTGCTCGCGATCGAAGAAGCAGTGCGCAGCATCGACGGTGTCGATCGCGTCACCGCGGTCGCATCCGAGGGGGCGGCCGGCGTCTACGTGTTCCTCGAGCTCGGCACCGATCGCCAAGCCGCGCTCGGCGACGTGAAGAACGCGGTCGATCGCCTCACGTCGCTGCCCGAAGAGGCCGAGCGTCCGGTCGTCAGCCTCGTCAACAACCGCTTCGAGGTGCTCTCGTTCGTGATCCACGGCCACCAGGATCAACGCACGCTGCGTGACCTCGCCGAGCGTGCGCGCGATCAGCTGCTCGCGGATCCCGAGATCACCACCGTCGACATCCTCGGTGCGCCGGCCCGCGAGATCGGCATCGAGGTGCCGAGCGCCGAGCTGCGCAGCTTCGGGCTCACGCTCGAGCAGATCGCCGCGCGCGTCTCGGCCACCGCGCTCGAGCTCCCCGGCGGCTCGGTGAAGACGCCGTCGGGCGAAGTACTGCTGCGCACCACCGAGCGTCGCCACGGCGCGAACGAGTTCGCCGACATTCCCGTCGTGACCGGGCCGGGCGGCCAGGAAGTACCGCTCGGACGCATCGCACAGATCCGCGAGGGCTTCGCCGACACCGCCGAGAGCGCGCTGTTCAACGGCGAGCCCGCGATGATGCTCCGCATCTATCGCTCGGGCGATCAGACGCCGATCGAGATCGCCGACACGGTGAAGGGCCACGTCGAGCGTCTGCGCCGCGAGCTGCCCGACGGCGTCGCAGTCACGCTGTGGACCGACTGGTCGGAGATCTATCAGCAGCGCATCGAGTTGCTCCGCGACAACGCGCTCATGGGCCTGTGTCTCGTGATGCTGATCCTCGGCGCGCTGCTCGAGATCCGGCTCGCGTTCTGGGTCACGATGGGCATCCCCACGTCGTTCCTCGGCGCGCTCATGTTGATGCCGACGTTCGACGTGTCGGTGAACATGATCTCGCTGTTCGCGTTCATCGTCGTGCTCGGCATGGTGGTCGACGACGCGATCGTGGTCGGCGAGAACGTGTTCGAGCTGCGCCAGCGTGGGGTCGATCGCGTCAGCGCGGCGATCGCCGGTGTGAAGGGCGTCGCGATCCCGGTGTGCTTCGCGGTACTCACCACCATGACCGCGTTCTCGCCGATGCTGTTCGTGCCCGGCATCAGCGGCAAGCTCTACCGGGTCATCCCGACGATCGTGATCTCGGTGCTGGGCATCTCGCTCATCGAGTCGCTGTTCGTGCTGCCCGCCCACCTCGCCGCGCTGAAGAACCCCGAGGAGAAGGGCATCTACGCGGCGCTCCATCGCCGCCAGCAGAAGATCGCCGGTCTGCTCGAGACCTTCATCCACCGCATCTACGGCCCGTTCCTCGACTTCACGCTGCGCAACCGCTACTCGACGATCGCCGCGGCCATCGCATTGTTGCTCACCGCGGTCGGTTGGGTGGCGGGCGGCCACACCGGATTCCGCTTCATGCCCAACGTGCAGGGCGACCTCGCGATCGCGAGCGTCGCGATGCCGTACGGCACCGCCGAAGAAGACACGCGCCGCGTGCAGCAGCACATCCAGCGCGCGGCGGAGGAGATCCTCGCGGAGAACGGCGAAGAAGGGATCGTGCGCGGCATGTTCGCGCAGGTCGGCACGCCGCTGCCCACCGATCCCGGCAACCCCGCCGGTGCGCTCGGCGGCAGCCACATCGCGAACGTGCAGGTGTACTTCGTCGACGCGGGGCAGCGCGGCTTGCAGACCGCCGAGTTCATCGACGCGTGGCGCGATCGCGTCGGTCGGCTCGCGGGTGCCGAGCGCTTGTCGTTCAGCTCGAACATCGGACCGAACCCCGGCCCACCGATCAACTTCGAGCTCGTGCACGAAGACATCGCCGTGCTCGAGGCCGCGTCGAGCGACTTCGCCGCGATGCTGCGCGACTACCAAGGCGTGTGGGACATCGACGACGGCTACACGAAGGGCAAGCCGCAGCTCGACATGGAGCTGTTGCCCGAAGCCGCGAGCCTCGGGCTCACCGTCGTCGACGTCGCGCGACAGGTG
>DASZPU010001012.1:0-5205 GCA_035550195.1 Nannocystaceae bacterium | reverse complement strand
CTCCCCGCGCTGCGCGTCGGCATCGAGTCGCGCGACGAAGCGATGGTGCGCGCGATCGACTTCTTCGGGCGCGAGCTCGAGCGCGGCGCGGGCCGACGCGAGCAGCTCGGCACGCTGCGATCGCGCGACGTCGCGTTCGGGCGTTTCAATCTCGGGTGTCATCGGCGGGTCTCCTGGGCTCGCAGCTCGGCGAGCGCAGCATCGAAGCGCTCGCGGCCGAGCCGCAAACGCGAGTACACGGTGTTGACCGGCAGCTCGAGGATCTGCGCGACCTCGGGCGCGGCGAGCCCTTCGAGCTCGGTCAGCACGAACACTTCGCGCAGCTTCGTCGACATGCGATCGAGGCAACGCAGCGCGAGCGACAGCGCTTGGCTGTGCGCCGCGGCGCGCTCGGGATCTCCGACGGTCGCCGCCGGCAGTGCATCGAGCGCGTCGGTCTTGCGCGCGCGTCGACGACTGCGCGCGAGCCTGCGCGCGATGCCGTACAGCCACGCGCGCGGGCGACGATCGCCGTCGAACTCGGCGCGCCGACGATGCGCGACGACGAAGACTTCCTGCGCGACGTCGTCGGCGTCGATCGGCGCGACGCCCATGCACACGAGCGCACGCAACACGAACGGGTAGTGCTCGCGAAACGCGGCCGCGACGTCGAGGGCGGAGGTCTGGACGGCGAGCTGGCCTGGGCTTTCGAGTGCGGCCACGTCTGCCACGGGAGGACTTGCCGCCGCGGCCGTGGATCCGTCACTCGCGCCCGACGCGCCGGTCACCCCGAGCCCCCTTCACGGCAGCGAATGCTCGAGGAAGAAGTCGGCCATGCGGTCGCTCGCGCTGATCGCATCGGTCGAGTAGGAGAGCGGGCAGAAGGTGTTGCCGGGCCAGCAGTGGCCGCCGTTCTCGACGGTGCACAGCTCGACGTGCGCATCGCCTTCGCACTCGTCCCACGCTTCGCAGTGCGCGTCGTCCATCTCGAAGACGGGCTGCGCGTCGCCGGTGCAGCCGTCGTGCATCACCCACTGCGCGATCGTGTCGGCCACCGACGGGAAGCCGAGGCCGTTGCCGTCGTACGGCACGAGCGGATCCGCGGTGCCGTGGAAGTGCATCACCGGCACGGGTCGCGTCGGGTTGCACTCTTCGAACGCAATGCCGAGCACGCCCGCGACCGGTGCGATCGCAGCGAAGGTGTCGGCCGCTTCGCAGCCGAGTCGATGCGAGAGGAAGCCACCGTTGCTCATGCCGGTCGCGTACACGCGCTGCGGATCGATGCACAGTCGCGTCTGGATGTCGGCGACCACCGCGAGCACGAAGCCGACGTCATCGACGTCGGTGTCGGCCGACACGCCGCAGCACGCCCCCGCGTTCCACGAGTTGTTCAAGCCTTCGGGATACGCGACCGCGAGCCCACGGCTGTCGGCGGTGGCGTCGAAGAGCGAGAAGGCTTGCTGCTGCGCCGCGTTCGAGGTGAAGCCGTGGAAGTTCAGCACCAGCGGCAACGGTGCTTCACCGGTGAAGCCCATCGGCACGTAGAGGTTGTAGGTTCGCATCACGCCGTCGTGCATGAGCTCGATGCCGACGTAGGTGTCGGGCGCGAGCGGATCGATGTCGCACGATGCGGTGCCCGTGGTGGTGTCGTCGCTGCTGCTGCCTTCGCTGGTCGTCGCGTCACCGGTGCTGTCGGCGGTGTCGCTCGTCGTCGTGCTCGTCGTCGTCGCCGTGCCGCTCGCGCTCATCGAGCCGGTGGTGGTCGTCGGCGTGGTCGCGTTCGTCGTCGTGATGCTCGCGCTGCCGTCACCGCTGCTGCCGGTGCTCTCGTCGCTGCTGCCGTCGCCGGTGCCTGCGCCCGGCGTGCATCCACCCAGGAGGATCGCGAGCGCAGCACGACGCATCGTCATGCCCGCAGGCTAGGAGGCTTGCTCTTCCGTTCGTACTGAACATATCATCAGTGCATGAGCCGATCGACCCCGACCCCGCCCAATCCCCTCTACGACCCGATCTCGCCCTGGTGCGCCGACGTGCTCGCGCTCTTCGACGGTGTGCTCGGCGACGTTCGCTTCCCCGACGTCGACGCGAAGATCCTCCGCAGCGCGGCCGAGTCGGTGCGCTCGGCCCAGCTCGAGGTCGAATCGCTCGAGCGCGCGCTCGAGCTCGCACGCGCGAAGGAACGCGACATGAACGCTGCGCTCGCCGATCTGTGCACGCGCGGCCTCGCGTACGCGCGCGTGTTCTCGTCGGCGAATCCCGAGCTCGCCACCGCGATCGACGGCATCCGCAATCCCACCGAGCGCAGCGGCCCCGAGCTCGCGCCGAAGAAGCGTGGGCGCCCACGCAAGGACAGCTCCACCGTCGCGCTTTTGCCCGACGAGAGCGCGGCCGCGCAATAAGCATTCTCGCGGATGGAACCAAACGCCGCGAGCGGCAAATACTCGCATCGTGGCGGCATCCCTCGTTCTCCTTCCAGTGCTCGCGCTGGCCTCCGTGCATGGCGAGCACGCGCGCACGCAACCGCGGCCGGCGGCACCGGTGCGCGTGCGCACGTGCGATCCACCGGAAGCGGTCGGCAGCTTCTCCGCGTCGGTGTACGGCTACTACGCGTACTGGCTGGGGAGCGTCGCCGATCTGCCCTGGGATCGGCTCACGCACGTCGCGATCTTCTCGGTCGACGTCGACGGCAACGGCAATCTCTCCGGCACCGAGCACTGGACGGACGTCGCCGAGCAAGCGCTCGCGCTCGCCGAGCCGTACGGCGTGCACCTGCATCTCGCGGTGACGAGCTTCGATGCGGGCGTGCTCGACACGATGCTGTCGAATCCGTCGGCACGTGCGACCGCCGTCGATCAGCTCGGCGAGCTCGTCGAGATGTACGGTGGCCACGGCGTCGCGGTCGACTTCGAAGGCATGGACGCCGGCAACATCGGCGATCTCACCGACTTCGTCGAAGAGCTCGCGGCGCGCGTCGGCGAGGTGAGCGTCGCGACGCCGGCGGTCGACTGGGCGCAGGCCTACGACTACCCGCAGCTCGCTGCGGCCGCGCAGTCGCTGTTCATCATGGGCTACGACTATCACTGGCGCGGTGGCGATCCCGGACCGGTCGCGCCGCTGTTCGGTGGCGGCGCGTGGGGACAGTACGCGCTCGAGTGGTCGGTCGCGGACTATCTCGCCACCGGTGTGCCGCCGGAGAAGATCGTGCTGGGCCTGCCGCTGTACGGCTACACGTGGCCGACCGTCGACGACTCCGTGCCGGGTGTCGCGAGCGGCGATGCGAGCTCGATCCTGTTCTCCGACGCGAAGGCCGAGGCCGCGATGATCGGCGCGCAGTGGGACGACGTCACGCACACGCCCTACTACTTCCCGAACGGCAACACGCAGACTTGGTACGACGACGCGGCCTCGCTCGACGATCGCATCGCGTGGGCGATCGAAGATCAGGCGCTCGGTGGCATCGGCTTCTGGGCGCTCAACTACGACGGCAACGATCCCGAGCTGTGGGACATGGTGAAGTCGCACACGCAGATCGACGAGCCGGATCCCGGCACGACGAGCGGCGGCGACGAGACCGGTGACGCCGAGAGCACCGGCGATGTCCCCGATCCGACGACGAGCACGACGGCGGCCGACGACAGCACGACGGATCCGCCGCCCGACGACGACACCACCGCAGCCGCGAGCGACGGCACCACCGGGCCGATGGCGAGCGGCGAGCAGGACGACGGCTGCGGTTGCGCGCAAGCTCCGGGCAACGGTGCGTTGCTGCTCCTGCTGCTGCCCGCGCTGCGACGCCGTCGTGCTAGCGTGCCGCGGTGATCCGGCGCGTCCTCCCGCTCTCGCTCTTCCTCTTCGCGTGCGACAAGAAGGAGGAGGCCTCGACGAGCGCGAGCACGCCGAGCAGCGACGCTACCGATCCGATGACCGAGTACATGCGGAAGTCGAAGGCGACCGAGGCCAAGGTGCACTTGAAAGGCATCGCGCGCGGCGTGCAGTTCGCGAGCGAAGAAGAGCGCATGGGCCCCGACGGCACGGTCCAGAAGGTGGCGATCGTCGCGGCTCCGCTCACGCCCGCGGCCGGCGAGTGCTGCAAGCATCCGCAGAAGAAGTGCGCGCCGAACAACGAGCAGTGGAAGCAACCGGGCTGGCAGGCGCTCGCGTTCGAGCTGCCCGACGCGCACTACTACTCGTACGAGCTCGTCGTCGACGACACCGGCTTCACGGCGCGCGCCGTCGGCGATCTCGATTGCGACGGAACGCTGGCGACCTACGAGCTGCGCGGCACCAAGAAGCCCGACGGCACCTACGAGGTCGCGCCGGAGATCACCGAGCAGAACCCGCTCGAGTGATCACACCTCGACGTTCCAGCGGCGGAATGCGTCGCCGAAGAACGACTCGTACTCGATACGCCACAAGTGCTCGCGCACGCAGTCTTCGATCACTGCGCCGCCCGTCACGGTGACGCTCACGACGTCGACGAGCTCCGCGAAGGTCGTCTCGAGCACCGTCTTCGCGCCGCGATCGGCGACGCCGCACGCAGCGAGCGCGTCGTGCAGGTGACCGCGCATCGCGGCGTCGAGATCCGGCGCACCGATGCTGCCGATGCCCGAGCCACCACCGCCGGCTCCGGTGCCCATGAGCCCGATGCCGCCGACGCCGAACGTCTCGCCCTCCTCCAGCCCTTCGGTCGAAGGACGCACGCCCGGCTCGATCGCGAGATAGCTGGTCACCGGTGACACCGCGCGACCGAGCAACGCGAGCTTCATCATCTCGGGCTCGCTGAGCGACTCGGACAGCTCGTCGCCGAACACCAGCGCCGACCAGAGCTTCGCCTCGCTCCCGCTCGCCGCCACGCTCTTGCGAAACGGCTTGGACCAGAGCTCACCTTGGATGACTGCGTTCGCGGGCAGCACCGCGTGCAAGCCGCGGTGCTCGATCGAGCCGCCCTCCTCGAGCGTCGTCTGCTGCGCGCTCTCGTCGGGGTCGATGCCGGCGGCGCGCCAGGTCAGGCGATCGATCCGCACCGGGCGCGCCCATTCGAGGAACGCGTGCTCGATCAGCGCGTGATCGGCGGCGCGCGCCACCGGCCCGGTGGGCGCCGTCGCATGGAAGAGCACGCCGCCGGTCGAGCGCGGGACCACCGCCCACTCGTCTTCGTCGTCGCGGTAGACGGCGGGCCGGTCGCCTGCGTCGACGCTCGCGACGTGCACGACGGCGTTCTTCGGC
>DASZPU010001011.1:0-17055 GCA_035550195.1 Nannocystaceae bacterium | reverse complement strand
GGGCACGACGATGGTCATCCAGCCCAAGGATCTCACGCCCACGCATCTGCAGGTGCAGATCTGCGACCACCGCACGTGGGACGTGAACGATCAGTGCCCGCGCCTGGCGGTGTTCCCCGAGGGCGGCAACCTCCCGCCGATCGCACTGCCCGGCGAGCACGCCGGCACCGACAACGCGATCACGATCGACGCGTACGTGTCGAGCACGCGCGTGTACCTGATGATGAACGGCGAGCAGTATGCGTGCCTCGATCTGCCCGCGACCTCGTTCGAGGACGGTGCGGTGTACAGCCCGCCGACGGGCTCGGTGAGCGTCACGTACGGCGACGTGCTCTATCACTCGGGCGTCGACTTCGGCTCGGGCGGCGGGCCGATCACCGGCAACAGCTACCTCTTCCATCGCACGCACATGCAGAAGACCACGCGGCGGCACTTCGACAACATCGGGTTCGCGAGTGGCGTCGCGGCGCCGCAGTGGGACGAGACGCTGCATCCGTGTGCGGGAGGTTGAGATGCGCACGCGTGTCGCGTTTGTGATCGCTAGCTTGCTCGGTTGCTCCGGTGATGCGGGAGACGACGGCGGGAGCGCGAGCGCGAGCGAAAGCGGAAACGGGAGCGCGAGCGGAAGCGCGAGTGGCAGCGGCAGCGGGGAGAGTGGGAGCGAGAGCGGCAGCAGCAGCGAAGGCGGCGACGACAGCACCACCGGTGCGCCCGACGAGCCGCCCGACTTCACGCCCGAGGAGTGGGCGGCTCTGCAAGCGCTCGCGCCCGATCCCCTGCCCTCGCCGCCGCCCGATTCGACGAATGCGTTCGGCGACGATCCGCTCGCGGCCGCGTTCGGTCAGCGTTTGTTCTTCACGCCGGTGTTCGCAGGACGATTGCTCGACGGCGATCAGAACGGCTACGGCACGTCGCTCGGCGAGAAGGGCGACGTCGGCAAGGTCGCGTGCTCGAGCTGTCACGTGCCCGAGGACGCGTTCACCGACACGCGCTCGCCCAGCAAGCAGATCTCGCTCGGCGCAGGTTGGGGCAAGCGGCGCGCGCCGTCGTTGCTCGACGTCGGCCACACCACGCTGCTCATGTGGGACGGACGTCACGACGCGATGTACAACCAAGTGTTCGGCCCGTTCGAGTCGGCCGCGGAGATGAACAGCTCGCGACTGTTCGTCGCGCAGCAGGTATTCGCGTTGTTCCGCGAGGAGTATGAAGCGATCTTCGGCGCGATGCCGCCGCTGGGCGACACCGCGCGCTTCCCCGCGCTGTCGGCCGAGCTCACCGGCTGCACGCCCCTCGATGGGCAGGCGCCACTCGTCTGCGACGGCGAGGTGCACGGCTCACCCGGCGACGGTGCAGAGTTCGACGCGATGACGCCCGAGGATCAAGACGCGGTGACGCGCGTCGTCGTGAACGTCGGCAAGGCGATCGGCGCGTACGAGCGACTGCTCTCGTGCGGCCCCGGCAGCTTCGATGCGTGGATGCACGGCGACGAGTCGGCCACCACCAACTCCGACAAGCGCGGCGCGAAGCTGTTCGTCGGCAAGGCGGATTGCGTGCGCTGCCACAGCGGCCCGTTCATGTCGGATCAGCAGTTCCACAACGTCGGGCTGGTGCCGACGCTGGTCGCGGCGTCTTTCATCGACGCGAACGACATGGGCGCGATCGAAGGACTCGCGGCCGCGCAAGCGGATCCGCTCAACACCCACGGTGCGTTCAGCGACGGCGACGACGATCGCTTGCCCGCGACGCTCGCTCCCTCGCTCGAAGGCACGTTCCGCACGCCGACGCTGCGTTGCGTCGCGATGCGCCCGTCGTTCTTCCACACCGGGCAAGCGCTCGGCCTTCCGCCGGTCATCGACTTCTTCGATCGCGGCGGCGATCCGGAGGGCGGCTATCCCGGCACGAAAGAGATCGCACCGCTTGGACTGACGACGCAGGAGAAGCAAGACCTCGTCGCGTTCCTGCGCACGCTCGACGGCCCCGGCCCCGCGGCCGAGCTGCTCGCGCCGCCGCCGTGAGCGCGTGCTCGCGTCGATCTCCGCGACGCTGGTCACGGGGGCGATCGCGTCGCAAGATCGGGGTTCCCTCAGCGCAATGCGTTGCTGCTGAGCGGACACATGCGAAGCGGTTGACAGCAGCATTCTGGCTGGCCATCATGCGAAGTTCTAGACAGGAGGTCACCATGATTGGCTACGTGTTCAACTCCCGCCGCTTCCGAGCCGCGATCGCCGCGATCGCATCGTTGGTCGCATGCAGCGTGCAGGTCGAGCAGTCCGATGAAACCGGGTCGACCGCCGGCAGCGAGGAAACGACGAGCGCTGATCCATCCGTTCCCCCCGAAGCGTCGCCCGCAGATGTGACGTCGCCGCCGAGAGCCGCTGCTGCTACATCTGATCCGAACTGCCAAGTCGCGAGTTGCTGCACCCTTTCTAGCCAGATTGTCGGAACTTCGGGCGCCGACACGTTGACCGGAACGTCATCGGCGGAGTGCCTGGTCGGTCTCGGCGGCAACGACTCTACGAACGCGAGTGGGCAGAACGACGAGGTCTTCGCTGGCGACGGCATCGATTCGGTGTACGGCGGCTCCGGCAACGACCTGATATCTGGCGGCGTCGGAGCGGACACGCTGCGCGGCGAGGCGGGCAACGACACGGTGTACGGGGGCCGCGACGCCGACTACCTGTACGGCGGCGACAACGACGACGTTCTGTTCCCGGGGATGGGTGCCGATCGTGTCTATGGCGAGGCGGGAAACGACTCCGTGAGACTCCGCGACGTCTGCGAGATCGCATCCGGGGAGATCCTCGATGGCGGCGCAGGTACCGACACTTTGACGACACCCGTGCCGGTCTCGGAGCTCACGCAGATGGGCGTGACCGTGACGGGATTCGAAACCGTAGTCGTGGATCCGTCACGCGTGTGCGAGGCCGAGTGCCGCCTGCCCTGCAGCAGCATCGACCCGCAATATGCCAGCTGGACGGATCCCACGGTGTGGCAAGTCGACGCCGGCTCGGGGAAGCGCTTCCGCAGGACCACGGCAGCGGAGCGCGCGGCGAACCATTGGCTCAAGGGAACGTACTTGGTCGAGGACGCAGCCTTCGTGGACGGAGCCGCACTGGGCACGTCGCCGATCTTCACATACCTTCCTGTGTCGGGCACGTCGCTGCAAGCTGTGTCGCTGACAAAATCGAGCAGCACGAGCGACACGAGCAAGGTCCTACGCCGCGTGACGACGGCGACGCTCGACATCGCCGTCACGAAGCCCACCGTGAACACCTATCTGCCTACCGGCTTCTCGACCCAGAGTCCCCATCCGGTCAATGGAGCGTGGGTGGGAGCCATCACGTTGAGCGATGGTGAGATTCTCGTCTACGGTGCTTTTAACGGTCAGCGCGTGCGCGTGGACGGGCGGAATCCTGGATGGACGATCTCGTCGGTCCCAGTTCCTTCCGGCCAGCCTGCCATCATCACGTCCAAGGTCGTCGCAGTCAACTTCCTCGCGCTCGGATCCTACGGAGTCGCGGCCTTCAATGATTGCAATACTCTGCAATCATCATGGTCCTGTGGCTGGCTCTGCGACACTACGTCGGTGCCCTGCGGGGACAACGGCCACGGCATCAATCTTCACGAGTGCAACGATAGTCTCGACAATGATGGCGACGGGACCATTGATAGCGGAGACGTCGAGTGCAAGCATCACAGTGACTACTCATGCGGTGTGCACACTGGACATGCGCATCACTACGAGTCGGGCGAGAGTTTTGCGATCTTCGCCGACGGCCGGTTCTGTACCGCGAGGCAGGCCAATTGGTTCGGCGAGCTGACCCGCATTGGATGGGAGTCAGAGGCGCTTCTCGCGGAGGCGACTCCCGGTGGAACCGGCGGGGAACCACGATACCTGGCCGGAGGTTGCTGGATTTTCCCCTCCGTAAGCGATGCGCATGCATGCACGATGACCGGAACGTGTTCGTCGTTCGCCAGCACGTACCCCTACAAGAACGCCGGAAGTTCTGCGAGCGGGTTCTACGGTGCGGTATGGAGCGACGCTGGTCACGGTGCCGAACATGGCCTCGACGGCGCGCTAAACCAGGCCGTCGCTCTCTACTACGGGTACGACGGTACGAACCAGTCCAGCGGCGACCCCAACGTGGTCGACATTCAATGCGCCGGCGAAGATGGCAGTGGCTGCTGCGGCGCGATGTCCTGGAACACTTGTTCGATGGTCGGCGGGAGCGCCGCGTCGTATCGATCGCAGGGCGGCGATTGCAACGAGGACGAAGGCATCCACGACACCGTCGCTCACGAGATGGGGCACAACCTCGGCCTAGACCACGAGGATGGGTCTCACCCCTACAGCTTCATGCACATTGGGCAGCACGGTCAGAGCGATCTGTCCGCCGCGAACGAGTCGAGCCTGGTCTGGGGCATGGAGAACGCCGAGTGCGGTCGACGGCCTGGATTCGAGTGGCTGGCACTCAATCCGCCACCCGCTTGCGGGGCTTCGTGTCCGTGATCGCTGCGGCTGGCTCTCTGGTGGTTCGGCGCCCGCCAGAGCGAGGCTCCGGCGTGCATCTCCCCGCGGTGGTGTTGCTCGTCGGCCTCGCAGGCGGATGCAGCGGCGGCAACACGCCCTCGGCTGAATCACACGACGCGGGTTCCGAATCGACGTCGTCTGGTGTGACGACTTTCTCCACGGACGAGAACTCTTCGACATCGGAAGGGACGGGCGCGCCAGTTCTTCTTTGTACCGGCCAGTCAGACCCAGTCTGGTGCTTCGAGCAGAGGGAGCTGAGCACGGGAATCGTGGCGTTCGATCTCGATGGCGATGGCTGGGACGACTTCCTTGCCACCGACGAATACGGTGAGAAGGTGCAGATGTATCGGAACCCCGATGGCCACTCCGAACAACTCCTCTGGGAGATGGACAGTGGCAACCCGCCGGTCATGCCTCGCGTGCACGACTTGGATGGCGACGGTGTTCCGGAGCTGCTGGTGGCGCAGGGTGCTGGCGGCGTAGGAATCGACCGTAGCGTTCTACTTTTCCGTTTGAGCCTCGACGGTGCAACACCGCTCGCCGAGGTGCCCGTCGAGCACAACTGGTATGTTGGAGAGTTCGCGATACTCGATGCCAACGAAGACGGCCACTTGGACATCGTCGCGCTGGCGGACGGTGCCGCGCGCATGCAGATCTTGAGAGGCGATGGTGCGCTCGAGTTCGAAGTCTTGCCGGAGTTTCAAACGGAGGACACGTTATCCGCATCCGAAGGTGTAGACTGGGGGGACGTCGACGGGGATGGGCATATCGACATCGCGGTGCCGACTGGCGGCACTCAGAGTCCTACGATCTTATTCGGCGACGGGATGGGACAGTTCATTGAACATACCAACGTACCGGTGGAAGATGCCTATCGTCGCCCTTGGCTCGTCGATCTGGACAATGACGGGTCGCAAGACGTGCTCACCTCGACCTCGGATGGATTCGCCATCGCCTACAGCAGGCCGTCTCGAACGTTCGAGCTCGTCCGCCAGGGCATCGGTATGCCCCCGAACGATGGCGCTGAGCCGTTCGTCTTCCAGCCCGTCGATCTCGACGGAGATGGCTTCCCCGAACTCGTGGGCTTTCAAGATGACCTGATGACATGGGACGAACAGACGGCGTCGGGACACTACGCCGCCAGCTTGCTCGTGTACTCGGATATCACAGCGGAGGGCTACCTAACCGCGCGCTCGGCTCTCTTTGAGGATAACTGCGACGACGCACGGGAGAACTTCTTCGGCGATCAGGGACCGTTACGAGTCGACGATGATGCTCACCCCGACCTGGGGTTCGCATGGACGACGTCATGCCCGCTCGCACCAAGTGGAGCGCAGACGAGTCACCCAGTGGCGCTGCTGTACCGCCCTTGACCGCCACGAGGGCGGACTCGGGTAGAGCACCTTGAATGCGGAGTCCGGAAAGCGAAGCGGAGAAAAGTGCTGCGGCGTGTTCGGTGTTCGGTGTACACGGGACCCGGATCACGACGCACTCGCGAGAATACTCCTCGCCCGCGAGCCGCGATCGCGCCCGCGAGCTGCGGGCACGATCTGCGCCTCCTCTAGGGGCCTTCGATCGTCATGCACGCCCTCGCCCGCTCCGGGCGATCCGCCTGCGCTCGCTTTGGTCGTTCGAACCTCGGCTTGGGCGAAGGCGTCCCCGCCGCGAGCGGGGGCGCCTATGATCGCTCGTCGTGTCTTCCGCCGCTCGATCCCGCGAACGCTTGCGCGCCCAGCGAGGCCGAGTGGGCACGCATGACCGACGAAGAGCGACAACGCTGCATCGCAGCGCTGCCCTCCGCGGTGCCACTCGAGCTCCACCCGCCCGAAGGCGACGCACACTCGAAGGCGAAGGACGGCGCACACAGTGCGTTGTTCGAGTTCTTCCGACGCGTCGGCACGAAGGTGTGCGTCTCCAAGGAGCTCGCGACCTACTATCCCGGTGAGCCGCTCTTTTGTCCCGACCTGTTGGCAGTACGCGATGTGTCGACGCACCCGCGACGACGATCGCTTGCCCGCGACGCTCGACCCGTCCCTCGAAGGTACGTTCCGCACGCCGACGTTGCGCTGCGTCGCGATGCGCCCGTCGTTCTTCCACACCGGGCAAGCGCTCGGCCTTCCGCCGGTCATCGACTTCTTCGATCGCGGCGGCGATCCGGAGGGCGGCTATCCCGGCACGAAGGAGATCGCGCCGCTCGGCCTCTCGACGCAGGAGAAGCAAGACCTCGTCGCGTTCCTGCGCACGCTCGACGGGCCCGGCCCCGCGGCCGAGCTGCTCGCGCCACCACCGTGAGCCGCGCCCGCTGCGCGTCGCGCTTCGCGTGGCGTCTGCGGCCGGATCCACGCGCCGCGCTCGTAGCGGCGCGAAAATTTCGACAGGGCCCGTGATCATCCGGGAGGCTCGCGCTTCCTTCCTGGGGGACCCTCGCGCGCGGGCCCGCGGACCATGCACGACGACCTCTCGATCGACGCCGAGTCGCCCTTCACGGAGGCCTTCGCCGTGAACCCGGAGGACTTCGAGGCCGCGCGCGCGCGCGCAGCGATCTCGGCGCGACTGCTCGGCAAGCCCACGACGCCGCTCACGATCGGCCGCTACATCGTCATCGAGCGACTCGGCGCCGGCGGCATGGGCATCGTGTATGCGGCCTACGATCCGGAGCTCGATCGCAAGGTCGCGCTCAAGCTGCTCTTCCGCAACGAGGCCAGCGATGCCGAGCGACATCGCCTCGTGCGCGAGGCGAAGGCGATGGCGAAGCTCTCCCATCCGAATGTCGTGCACGTGTACGACGCGGGCGAGCACGAAGGCCGCGTGTTCGTGGCGATGGAGCTCGTGCGCGGAGCGACGCTGCGCGCGTGGACGCGTTCCGCACCGCGATCGACGCGCGAGACGCTGGCGGTCTGCCTCGATGCCGGACGCGGGCTCGCGGCGGCCCACGCCGCGGGCATCGTGCACCGCGACTTCAAGCCCGACAACGTGCTGGTCGGCGACGATGGGCGCGCGCGCGTGCTCGACTTCGGGCTCGCGCGCGGTGTCGCCGAAGCCGAGGAGACCGGACCGATCACGCACCGCCGCGGCGTCCACCCGCGCAACCCCGTGACGCGCACGGGTGCCGTGGTCGGCACGCCGGGCTACATCGCACGCGAGCAGCTGCGCGGCGAGCCGCCCGACGTGCAGAGCGATCAGTTCTCGTTCTGCGCGACGGTGTGGGAGGCGCTCACCGGCGCGTTGCCCTACCCGCGCGAGCAACACACCGCGCCGGATCTTCCGTGGCAGATCGCTGCACCGCCGCGCGCGAGCATGCCGCGGTGGGTCGAGCGCGTGCTGCGTCGCGGGCTCGCCGATCACGATCGCTACCCTCGGCTCGACGAGCTGTTGCGCGCGCTCGCCCGCGATCCCGCGCAGCTGCGCCGGCGGATCGTCGGTGGCGTCTTGGTGCTCGCGAGCGTGGGCGGTGCGTTCGCGATCGGCACGTCGTCACGCGAGCACGCGTCCTCCGAAGCCGCGTGCAGCGGTGGCGCGCCGGCGCTGCACGACGCCTGGCCCCTCGCCGATCGCGAAGCTGCGGTAGCCAACGTCGCGGCGCTGGGCACCGAGTACGCGAACCTGCTCGCGCCGCGGCTGGCGTCGCAGCTGGACGAGCACGCGACGGCGTGGATCGATCAGCACCGCGAGGCCTGCCTCGCACATCGGCGTGGCGAGCAATCGGCGGAGCTGCTGGATCGCCGGATGACGTGTCTCGATCGCAGCAAGCGCGCGCTCGTCACGGTGGGCGGACTGATGCGCGAGGCCACCGACGCGGATCTGCCCGGCATCGTGTTGGCGGCGAGCTCACTGCCGCACCCGCAGCTCTGCGCAGACCTCGAAGGGCTCGCGCCCGCGATGCCGAGCGCACCGGCAGAAGCGCGACCGATCGCCGAGCGACTCGAGGAGGTACAGACGTTGGCGCTCGCCGGCAAACACGGCGATGCGAACGTGCTCGTCGACGCCGTGGTCGTGGATGCACGCGCGCTCGGGCACGGACCGCTGCTCGCCGAAGCATTGCTCACGCAGGGCAAGATCCTGACCGAGCTCGTTGGACGCGCCGACGGTGCCCCCGCGCTGCGCGAGGCGATCGACGTCGCCATGCGCAGCGGCGTGGACGAGCTGGTGGTCCACGCATGGGGCTCGCTGGCGTGGGCGATCGCGACGGATCCCACGCGCGGACCGGCGCACGTGCCCGAAGGTCGCGCGCTCATCGTCGCGATGGCCGAGCGCCGACCGAAGAGCCTGACGACGCTCGGCCTCTACCGGAGCCTCGCGGTCGTCGAGCTCGCGGGGAACGATCACGAAGCCGCGCGTGAGATGTACGCTCGCGTCGTCGCGCTCGCGTCCGAGCACGCGGACCCTCGGGTCGCACGCATTCACGCGGATGCGCTCAACGGGCTCGCCGAATGCGAGACGGATCCGACCGCTCGCGTGCGCATGGGCGAGCAGGCGATCGCGCTGATGGTCGAGGCCGCCGGCGCCGAGCATCCGGGCACGCTGTGGATGCGACGCATCAGCGCGATCCAACGTCCCGACGCGCACGACGTACTCGCGGCGCTGGCTTCGGTGTGCGACGACACGCGCAGGCTCCACGGCAAGGATCGCGAGGATCCCGAGACGTGCTGGAAGCTGCCGGCATTGCTCGCCGAGCTCGTCGGCGACGAGGCACGCAGCGTCGCTGCGGCGCAAGAGTGGGCTCGACTCGCGCCCGATCGCAGTCGTCCGTTCGCGCTGGCCTACCTCGCGTTGCGCGGAGGTGATGCCGCGACCGCCGAAGCCGGGTTCGCGCAGATCGTCGCGCAGCTCGAGTCACGTTCCGCGCGACCGTGGTGGGTCGAGGCCGAGCTCGCCGAGGCCGAGGTCGCGCTGGGTCGCGCGCAACGGGCCCTGGGCCGGCGCGAAGCCGCGGCCACGATCGAACGTGGGATCCGTCGTCTCGCGGGCGACCGCGGATGGCTGGCGCCGCGCGCTGCGTGGCTCTTGCGCCACGCGCAGGCCGTGCAAGCCGGAGCGATCCACGACAAGATCTGAGTCGTGATCGCCTGGGGCTGGCGCGGGGTCGCGAATCTCGACGAGGTCCGTCGCGTCTTGCTCGCGATCGCACAGCGCCGCGGGCTCGAGCCGGCCCAAGATGCCGCGCGCGGATCGATCGTTCTCCACATCGCGTGCGAGTCGGACAGCGATGGCGTCGTCGTGACCGGACGCTCGATCGCGGGCCCCGAGCTCGCCGCCGAGCTGTCGCGCACGCTCGCGAGCGCGGGCCGCTACGCCGAGGTCGATCTCGAGGACACATCCGTCGCTGCCTCGGCCTACGACATCGCCGCGGATGGCACACGCTCGGCGGACGAGGATCTCGACGAGCTGGTGCAGGAGCTGTGCAACGAGTGGTTCGAAGATCGGAAGTACCTCGCCGAAGCGCACTACGATCTCGTCGGCGCGTGCCTGGGGCTCGACCGCGATCTGCCCGACGGCCACGAGCTCGTGCTGCGCCGTGTCGGAGGCAAGCGCGTGGGCGCGCTGCTCGACGCGATCCGAGCGGGCGCGCAATGGGAACGCACGAGCGTGGGCGGCCGCGCAGCCGTGCGCGTGGTCGAGGCCACGGGCTCGCGGATCAGCGTGCTCACGGAGGACGAGCTCGCGGAGTTCCTCGCGGGCGTCGCGAGCTCGACGTAGCTCAGCCCGCGTGCAGCTTCGCCAGCGTTGCGCGGGCCTCGACCAACGAGGGATCGTCGGCGGGCACGAGCCCGGCCATCGCCTTCACCGCACGCTCGCCCTCGACGCGCGCGGTCTTCTCGTCGCCCTGTGCCATCAACACCTCGGCGTAGCTGAGTCGCGCGGCCTCGCGATAGACGAGCAGCGGGCCCTCCATCGTCTCGAGGTCTTTCAGCGCACCTGCGTAGAGCTCGCGCGCTTCTTCGTAGCGCTTCTGCTCGAACAGGAGTCCCGCGAGATTCGCGTGCCCCATCGCCGCCATCGAGTGGTGCGCGCCGTAGACCCGCTCCATCGCCGCGACCGAGGCACGCATGTGCACCTCGGCTTCGTCGAGCCGACCGAGATCCACCAGGCACGCCGACAGGTTGCCGCGCACTTGCGCGACGAGCTGATGATCGTCACCGAGGCTCGCCTTCAACGACGCGAGCGCCTGCTCGTTCTCCTGCACCGCCGCTTCCGTGCGATCGAGCGCGTGCAGGATGTTGCCCAAGTTCATCCGGCTCACCGCGACGGATGGGTGCTGCTCACCGAGGTTCTCGATGTGGATCGCCACCGCGTCGCGGATGTGGGGCTCGGCCTCCTCGAAGCGCCGCGCGTACATCAGCGCGTTGCCGAGGTTGTTGTGCGACGACGCGACCTCGTCGTCGCGCGGTCCGGCGGCCTCGATGCGCAGTGCCAACGCTTGGCGGTGGACGTCCAACGCCTCGTCGCAGCGGTTCAATGCGCACAGCGAGCCCGCGATCGTGTCGAGCACCGCGGCCTTGCGCCCGGCATCGCCTTCGGCGAGGCCCATCGCGAGCTCGCGGAACTGCAGCGCATCGTTCGCGCGACCGTCCATGTCCGCGAGCACGCGCATGAGCTGCAGCACCGCGTGGAAGACGTAATCCCACTGCCGGAGCTTCGGCGCGAGCTCGAGCGCGAGTCGGTAGCGCGCCTCCGCGAGGTCGAGCTTGCCCATGTAGACGTGCACCGCGCCCTGCAGGATCGCGGCGGTGGTCTTCACCGGTTCGTAGTCGAGCCCGTCGATGATCGCGTAGCTCTGATCGAGATCCGCCTGCGCCTCGTTCCACCGCCCGGCGAAGTAGTCGACGCGTGCCTGCGCGAGGAGCGTGTACACGCCGTCGACGGCTTCCTTCTCCTCCGCGGGCGGAGGTCGCACGCCATCGCGCAGCGCCTCGAGGTCCGAGCACTTGTCGAGATCGGGCAGCGTGCCGAGGATCTCCGTCGTGTTGCGCACCACCTGGGGATCGGCGTCGGCGAACACGTCGGTCACCGCCTGGAGGTCGATGCGCGCGTGCTCGAGGCACGCCATCCGCAGGTCCAGGAGCTCCGCCGATACCTCCGCGCGGATCGTCGTCGCTTCGCACGCGGCGGTGTGCGTCGCGATCCACGACTCGGTGAACGCGTCGATGCGCGCGCGCGTCGACTCCCACGCCTTGTCGGCGTACGCGACCTCGGTCGCGACGATCGCATCGTGCACCGCGCGCTGGCGCGTCGCATCCCACGCTCCACCGAGCGCCGCGCTCGCGCCGGTGCAGCGCTGGTCCTCGAGCTTCGCGAGGCTGCGTCCGCCGATCATCACGCCGCCGACGAGCACCACGCCTGCGCCCGCCATCAGCCACCTGTTGCGCCGAGGGCTCACGCCGACGGTGAGCACGTCGAGCAGCGCATTCATGCTCGGCCAGCGATCGCTCGGCGCGGGCGACAATCCGCGCACGAGCGCGCTGCTGATCGTCCGCGGCACGCGAGCGCGCGCAACGTCCGGCCACGTCGGCGGTCCACGGAACTTCGCGGCGACGAGGTCGTCGGTGTCGAAGGGCGAGCGCCCGGTGAGCGCGTGCCACAGCGCGATGCAGAACGCGTACTGATCGGCCGCTGCATCGAGCGGCCGCGACACGTGCTGCTCGGGCGCCATGTAGAGCGGCGTGCCCATCACCATTCCGGTCTGCGTGAGGTGCTCGCCGCTCGTCTCCTGCGCGCGCGCCCGCGGCTCCGTGATCGGATCGTCATTTTGCTTGGCCAGGCCGAAGTCACCGACCTTGATCACGCCGTGGGCGACGAGCACGTTCGCGGGCTTGAAGTCGCGATGCAGGATCCCCGCGGCGTGTGCGGCCGCGAGCCCGCGACCTGCGGCGACGAAGGTGCGCACGATCTCTTGCCACGGCCTCGGCACGACGAGCCACGCCGCGAGCGATCCACCGGGCGCGTACTCCATCACCAGGATCAAGCGACCGTCGTCGAGGTCTTCGACGTCGTGCACGGCGACGACGTTGGGATGCGACAGTCGAGCCATCGCGCGTGCTTCGGCGACCAGCCGCGCGCCGCCTTCGTCGCCGATGACCCGACGCAAGACCTCTTTGATCGCGACCTCGCGCTGCAGCTTCGGATCGTACGCGCGCAGCACTCGACCCATCGCGCCGCGGCCGGCTTCCTCGAGCACGACGTAGCGCGAGATCGTCGAGCCGGTGGACGCAACGTCGACGCGCTCGGGCTCGCCGAGCGCCACGGTCTCGAGCGCCGGATCGGCGGCGTCCGAGGACGGCGGTCGTGCCGAGTGGTGCTTCACCATCGTCGATCATACGTCGATCGGTCTTCCGCCGCGCTCGACGCGGACATGTGTCGCGGCCACGAACGACCCGAGTCGGGTCATGGGTGCCGACAAGCGTCAGGCCGGCGTGCGCACGGGCGCCGAATCACTCGCTCGTGCGTTGGCACGACGGGTGCTCTACTCGTTGGACATGCGTCTGCGGACCTCCGCCACCCTCGTGCTGACCCTGCTCGCTTGCGCGCCTGCTCGCGCGACGACACCTCCTGTGACCGAGATGCCCGCGGCGGGCGACGTGCCCGCGTCGAGCGACGTGCCGACGCCCGTCGCCGCACCCGCGGCGCCCGCGAACGCCGCGCGCGATCGCGATGCGTCGTTGCCCACGCCCATGTCGGGCGACACGACGATCGATGTCGGCAACTCGCAGTCGCTGCGCGTGCTCGCGAGCGGCCGAGTGCTACTCGGTGACGTCGTGCTGCAGCCCGTCGATGGCGACGTGGTGCACGGATACCACGTCATCGTGACGCGCGACGAGGCGACGCTGACGCTCGGGTTCGGGGATGCCAAGGGCGTGCATGCATTGCGCGTGATGAAGATCGATCTCGAGCACGCGCGGCTGACGTGGCACGTCGTGATCGGCGCGAATCTCGGCTTCGACCAGTCACAAGTCGACTGGCGTGTGGTCGAGGCACGCAACCGACTGCTGCTCGTCGAAGACGAGCGCGTGGTCGCGATGGACTCGCGCACGGGTGCGCAGGCGTGGGCGTTCTCGTTGCTCACGCCCGATTTCCGCCGCGAGTACCTCACGACGATCTCGCCGACGCTGACGAAGTTCGCCATCGACGATGCGCGCGTGCGCGGGCGTGAGCTCGTGCTCGCGGCGCGGCTCGACGACGACCGCGAGCCCACGATGATCGAGCTCGACGTCGACTCCGGGCGGCGTGTGTACATCCAGAGCCGTCGCGATGCTCCGGTGCAGACGCGACTCGGCGAGTTCGGCCGCATCGATCTCCAGACGGTGCGGACGCCGGTGCGCGACCAGCAACCGCCGTCTCCGCCTCCGATACCGCTGCGCGTGGACGGCTACGACGGCGTCGCGATCGGCACGACGTTGCTGGTGTGGGACGTCCGCACGCGCCGCGGCGTGATCGTGAACCCGATGCACGATGCGCTCGGCGAGGTACTCGCGCGCGCGCGTGAGCTGCGAGTGCAAGATGCCGCCGGAGAAGCGCGAGCGATCGCGTGGATGGGCGTGCTGGACACGAGGACGATCGCGGACTCCGTCGCCGCGAAGCCCACGAAGCCCGCGATCGCGACGAAGGACGCGGCCGCCCACTTCGACTTCGGGCTGGTCGCGACCGACGCGATCGACTTCGTCGACGCCGCGGCACTCGCCCGTGCGCTCGGCATCTCCGCGATCACGAGCTACGAGGCGTTGCCCAAGGGCGTGACGGTTCGCCTCGAACGCAAGCCCGACGTCTACACCTCGATCCGCGTGCTCTGGGGGCCCTTCGCCTTCGCGGACAGCAACCGTCCGCCCGGCTTCGGCATCCATGTAACGCCGCTCTGAACGCGACCCGCGCCACGAAATCACGCGCGGCGCAGACGGCGATGCGTCGTCGCGGACTACAATCGCGACATGATCTATCCACGCTTCGGATCGACGATGATGACGTTGCTCGCGCTCGCAGGCTGTGCGGACGATGCGGGCGGTAGCGGCGACAGCAGCGGCACCCACGGCACCAGCAGCGGCGGACAGACCAGCTCGTCCGCGGACACCGGCACCAGCGCCGGATCGTCGGGCCCCGCCGATTCCAGCAGCAGCAGCGACGACGGCGAGACCGGTGGCATGCTCGATCCCACGCCGATCCTCGAGCGCGATCCGATGATCTCGCACGCCTGCGCCGAGACGCGCGAGATGGCCCAGCTACCACAGGCCATGGCGTCGCGCTGGGACGGACTCGTGCAGCTCGGCGACGCATTCGTGGCATTGCGCTCGTCGATGTCGCTCGAGCTCGTCGGTATCGATCTCGCGGGCGTGATCGGCGAGACGCTCGAGCTCGACGCGTTCGCCGAGAACCTCAGCTTCGCCGATCCGCAATCGGTGCGCGTCGACGATGCGATCGCCGTGGTGTGGACGCGACAGCACAACCTCGCGGGCGAGGTGCTGCAGTTCGCCCAGGCGAACGCCGAGCTCGCACAGACGATCGCGACCACGGAGATCGCGAGCGGCAACATCGTGCGGGCCGCATCGCTCGTGGCGGTGGCGAGCGGCGGGTTCGCGCTGGTGTACGGCGAGGCCGATACCAATGGCGCGACTCGCCTGCGGTTCATGCGAGTCGGCGACGACGGTGCGCCGATGGGTGCGGCGACGGACATCGCCGACGTCGGCGACGCGTACGGCTTCGTGTCGGCGCGGTTGCTCGCGACCGCCGACGGCTTCGCGGTGGCGTACACCGCCGGCGAAGCGATCGACGGCCGCGAGGTCTACTTCGTCGCGCTCGACGATGCCGGCGCCGTGCAAGGTGCGGCGACCCGAGTGTCGCGGGTGGCCGAAGGCGGCTGGACGTCGGAGCTCGGCAGCCGTCCACGCCGCGACTTCGTGCAGGTCGGCGACCGCTACTGGCTCGCGTTCACCGAGGGCCAGGTCGACACGGTTGCGCAGACGGGTGCGATCGTCGTGCGCATCGCCGTGCTCGACGGCAGCGGCCACGGCGACGCGCACCTGTTGCAGGCGCCCGTGGAGGGCATCAACCACCTGTGGCCGAGCTTCGTGGAGCTGGACGATCGCGTCGGCATCGCGTGGACCTCGGGCCACATCATCTGGATCTGCGGCGGCTGCATCACCGACTACGATCTGCACTTCGTGTTGCTCGAGCCCGACGCGATCGTGCCCGCGAGCGAAGAAATCGTGCAGCTGCACCACACCAACGGCATCACGGCACCGCTCGCTGCGGTCGCCGGCGGCGACGTGCTCACGCTGGGCTCGCTCGATTTCCACGCGACCACGCTGCCCGCCTCGGGATCGCTGCACTGCGATCCGGCGGGCTGACTCGGCTACCGCGGCCGGATGTCACGCGTTCAGCCGCAGGGAAAGCGGGTCTCGTCCCACGGTGGTGCAGCGACGCCGCTCGCGAAGCCGAGGTTGTCGAAGCGGCGCTTCGCGGTGTGGTGCATGTGCGCGCGCGAGAATGCGTAGCTGTCGGGCGGCGTGATTTCGCCGCCGCCGGTCTGGAAATCGATCGCGGAGTGGGCGATGACGGCGCCCCACGTCACCGTCACTGCGCCGACGGGTGGGCTGTACGGCAAGCCGTCTTCGGCGAGCGCGGGGAAATTCGTGCAGCCGTAGGGCTGACCGTCGACGAGCACGTAGAGCCGCGACGACGACAGATAGATCTCGAGCTGCACGCTCGCGTCGCTGCCCGCGGTCTCGCCGGGCACGCGCACCGCCGGCAACGTGTCGCTGGGGAAGATCGGCACGCGCGGGCACTCGTAGCCGAGATCCCAAGCGAGGTGATCGCAGATCTGCGCGGTGAAGTGACTCGGCGTGTAGCTGCTCGGCTCCACGATCAGCGTGGTGCCGTCGGGCAGTGCTTCTTGGATCGGCGCGGGTAGATCCGAGATCATGAGCTGCGGGAATCGACGATCGGTGGTGACGACGTCGATTTCGCCGATGACGTGCAAGAACCCCGCGTCACCGACCTCGCCCTGCTGATGGGACGTCAGCCGCACGGTCGCGTTGACGCCCGCGGCGATGTCGGTGTGCAGCAGCCACAGCTCGCCGAGCAGCGAGCCGAACTGCAGGTGCGAGTTGCCGTACGACGAGAGCATGAACGCCGGCGAGTCGAAGTGCTGCGCGTAGACGTTGCCGGTCGGTGGGCCGAAGGTGTCGCGCAGCTCGGCATCGACCGGGAACGTCGCGAACACATCGAGCGCGGGCACGTGCGGCTCGACCTGCACGAAGCTGCGCGCGATGGCCCGCGGCGGAGCGCCGCCTTCGTGCTGACCATTCACGAACACCTCGCCGGTCGGCGACGCGGTGCGCATCTCGTCGGGTGTGACCCAGGCTTCGTGCGCGATGCCTTCGTCGTCGAACGCGGGCTCGTAACCCGCGGACACGATGCCTTGGTAGGGGCAACCATCCGCGAGCGCTTCGGCGACGAGCGTCGCCGGCCCGTCGAGCCCCGACCAGCGCAGCGATGGCAGTGGCTGATCCGCCTGCCGCGTGACCTGCTCGCCGCGC